>JBMYRC010000130.1:0-11225 GCA_049601975.1 Alphaproteobacteria bacterium
TACAGACCTCGTGGATCTGATGACGGCGGCCTAGCCGGTGTGGAATTCAGCAAGGATATTACCATGACATCGCGAACGCTCATACTGGCGGATTATGAGACGCTTGTTGGCACGGAATTGGCTGTGAGCGATTGGAAGTCGGTTGATCAGGCGCAGGTCAATCAATTTGGTGACGCGAGCTGGCATACCCATTGGATGCATACCGACCCGGAGCGCGCTGTGGCGGAAGGTCCGTATGGCGGCACGCTTGCGCATGGGTTCTTGATGTTGAGTTTTCTTTCGAACTTCATGGATACCTGTAATTTAAGACCCTCGGATTCAACCTTCGCACTTAATTACGGGGTCGATAAAGTACGGTTCTTGGCACCGGTTATCGTCGGCGACGGTTTTCGTATTCGCGATCACATCAGGCTGCTTGAGGTGGAACGGCGACCGAAGGGGCTATTCACGCGCACGGCGCATGAACTCGAAATCGAGGGGACGGAAGGAATTGCGCTCTATGCGGAATACCTGACGCTCTGGATTCCCGAAGGACAAGAAAGCGCTGTCGCGTAAAGGAGAAACGATATGCTCCAGGATAAAGCGGCGTCCGCGTTTAGTATTCTGATGGCGGGCTTCGTCATGGTGTTGGTATTGACCAACATCATCGGAGTGAAGCTGTTTCTGGCCTTTCCGGAGTTATTGCCAAATGGACTGTTTGGGGAGCCGATCACACTGACGACTGGCATTCTCACCTATCCGATCACCTTTCTTTTCACTGATGTTGTCTGCGAAGTTTACGGACGTAAGCGAGCAAATTTGATGGTCTACACTGGGTTTGTGATGAGTCTGCTCTCTTTCATCCTGGTGCAAATCGCTTTGGTGGTTCCCGGCTCGTCGGTTTGGCCCGCGGGAATCCAAATTTCGAAACAGTCGCGGCGATGCAAGCAGCATTTGATTCTGTCTTCACGCTGCCCGGCGTTCTTATCTTTGCATCGATGAGCGCTTATCTCGTCGCGCAATTGATGGATGTGCGGCTTTCCATTTTTGGAAGCGTGTGACCCATGGCCGCCTTGGACACGCCGTTCATATACCTGGGCGTAGCATTATTACGCCGTTATATCGGTGCTGATGCCGTGGAGGAAGCGGCAGAAGAAGTGCTTTAAGTTTTAGCCTGTTGCGCGTTTAGCCTCGAACGTCTCGAAGAAACGTTTGCCGAGGCCTTTTTGATTTTCGTAAAGGGACCCGCCTTTGAGAGCGGCCGGATAGGGTAGGCGCACCGGGGCCGGTACCGTACGCGGTTGATTGGTCGGCTCACCCTTGACCATCAAATCGTAAAAGCAGTGATTAAATTCACCTTTTAATCCGACCAACGGCCAGGCGTCTGCCGCAGTGTATTCATGCAGCAGTAAGCGGCGCGCGCGATTTGACTCGTTCATTTCTGACCCATGGACCATGCGGACGTGATGAATGGTCATGTCGCCAGCCTTACCGGTCAGTTTCACAGCCTTCGAATAATCGATTGCTTTTGCTTCGGGATCATCTGGTGACATGGCGCCACAGAAGTGGCCATCCGAGTGATGGTCGTAGGTCGGGCCCTTGTGACTGCCGGGGACGACCAACAGAGGACCGTTAGATTCGTCGCAATCATCGAGCAGCAGACCGGTGGCGAGCACATCGTCATTGGTGTGGGGGTAAAAGGCCCAATCCTGATGCCATTCGACCGGCGCGCCATAGCCGGCGGACTTTAAATTCATCTTGCCGCCGTAGAGACGGACGTCGGGGCCAAGCAATTGTGCCACGATGTCGACGACATCTGGGTCACGGGCGATCTTGTCGAAGAATTCGAAATGTCGATACGGCTCCTTCAGACGGCGCACGCGCGGGGTCTGCGGAGAGTGGCTGTCCTCCAAATCGTAGACGTTGTTGTGTTCCGTGATACCTGCGGCTTCCGCGACGATTTTATCGGTTTCCCGTCGCAAAGCATCCAGCTTCTCGCCAGTGATGACACCCCGGGCCACGATGTATCCGTTCTCGTGGTAAGATTCGATCTCGTCTTGGGTTAATCGTGCGGCCATGGAACACTCCTTCTCTCGGTTTAATTTAGTGCATGGAGGGCATTGTGGGAAGATAGGGAGAGCGGAGATGGAATTCGGAGCATTGATGCACAAGATGGTCGACGCGGCTTGTGCCGGTGACGGGGAAGAAGTGGCCGATTGTTTCGTCGAAGATGGTGTCTATGACGATGTCTTCTACGGCATATTCCAAGGCCGGGAGCGAATTGTGGATATGATCGGCAATTATTTTCACAGGGACGCCTGCAACTTCCGTTGGGATCTTCATGACCCGATTTGCGATGGGAATAGTGGTTATGTTCGTTATGTTTTCAGCTATGAATCGAAACTCA
The DNA here is from genome assembly GCA_049601975.1 of Alphaproteobacteria bacterium. Classification (GTDB taxonomy): domain Bacteria; phylum Pseudomonadota; class Alphaproteobacteria; order UBA8366; family UBA8366; genus UBA6544. Next base: position 2,387 of record JBMYRC010000130.1, read on the forward strand.
AGGGTTTTGAGGGAAACCGTACGATGTTCGATGGCGTCTCCATTGTGACGCTTCAGGATGGATTGATTGGTGTTTATAAGGAAATCGCGAATACCGCACCCGGATTACAGCGCATGGGTTTCGGGGCTGAACGTCTGGGGCAGATTATTGAGAAACAAGGTTCGGAATTGGCAACGCGGGACGAATCGCGGGGCCACTTGAAATAGGCCGTATACAAGATGCAAAAAAATAGCGCGCGTATGTTTCGTCGCCGCTATTCAGTTTTCCCAATTATTTGAATTGTTTCGGTCTAAGAGCCGAACTCTCTCGTTTTGGTCACTCTCGGGATAATATCCGTCCCGATGGGCACGTAGTCCTTAACGCGGGCATATTATGTCAGATCCTGACAAGTCACACTGTGACGGCTGTCACAATTCGTTAACAAAAATTAACCATAATTTGTCAACGATGCCAAACCTCGCGATAAACCCGCATCCAATTAAGTCCGAGTACTTTTCGAATGTCGTCCTCGCTAAATTGACGTTCGACCAATCGATCGGTCAGGCGGTCTAGTGTACGAGGGGTCTCGATACCTTCCGGGAATTTATAAGGTGGTGGTGGATATTCCTCAGCCCGCCATTGTCCGGTCTCCAAACGGTTCCGATATCGCGCCATGGCCGTTTCGTCTTCTTCGACCGGATACTGGCCTTCATAATAGTCGATCCCAATTCCGGTATGGTCGATACCGACGAGATCGGCTTTGTAGACGATGTCGTCGATGAAGTGATCGAGCGTCGGCTGCCCATCCCAAGTGAGAAAAGGTGGGAACCCGACTGTACCGACGATGCCGCCGCAGTCGGCGATAGCCTTGATCAATTCATCCTCGACATTGCGGCCGTTATTCTGCACGGCGCGGGCATTGGCATGAGTGATGACGACAGGAGCGTTAGACGCTTCGACCGCATCCATGCTGGTACGATGTCCGGTGTGTGAGCAGTCAACCAAGAGACCCAAGGCATTACAGCGTTCCACCAACCGAAGCCCGAAATAACTGAGCCCACTATCCGTTCGCTCGGAAGCACCATCGCCGACAAGGTTCTTGGTATTGTAGCAAAGCTGAACGACCCTAAGACCGGCTTCGTGATAGGCGTCGAGAAGATCGATTTCATCTTCAACGATGGCGGTTCCTTGGCAATGCAAGATCAAGCCGACCTTGCCTTCGCGTTTCGCCTGTTCGATGTCTTCGGCCTGGTAGACGATCAGCGCGTCATTGCGCTCGCGAACATAGCGGTGCCATCCACCAATCATCGCAAAGCCGCTGCGAGCGTTCCCGCTGGCACCGGTGATAGTCGGAGCAATCGCGGTGGCGCCGCCTTCGCGATACCAATCGAGATACTTGTGAATACGCGCGAGCGGACAAGTCGTATCGATGACAATGGCGTCCGCGTGGAGCTCGGCCGCGTTCATAGCGTCGCGCTTTCTTTGCTGACCTTCGAGCTGCCGGGCACGTAAATATCGAGCAATCCTTGCGCCCCCCGGAGGCTCCTCGGGTTCTCAAGCCATAATCGGACGAGATGGCGGCGATTGTCCGGCGCATCACGGTATTCGCTGCGTGAATGCAGAATGACGAAATTGTTGACGAACTGCATGTCGCCTTGACGGAACGTCATTGCGACTGCCATGCCGGGGCGATGACAGAGCGCGTCGAAATAATCGAGGACCTCAATTTCTTGCGCACTCAGGCTCATGCCCTCATGGACGACCCAATCGATGGGATTGCGATTGTAACAGCAATGCAGCAGGTCGTTGTGAAAACTGAATATCGGAATGCGTTCAGCGGATACCGGTGCTTCCCCTGGATCGTGCTGTCCGCGTCGATGATGATAGAACCCACGCATCAGGGTTTCCGAATACTCCGGATGTTCCGCAAGAATGGTGTTGTACAGTTTGGTAGCGCTGAGAAGCAGGCTGGTGCCACCCTCGATCGGCTCGCCAAGGCACAGCAAACCCACCAGGTCCGCACCGTCGGAATGGAACGGCAGCCTCTTGTTGCTCATATAGCCGCGCGACGTGTGATCGTAGGGCTTTTCCTTATCGATGACATCGACGACAGATTCGCCTTCATAATTCTGGACCATCGCTTTGCCGAAGTAAGAGGCGACACCGCAGAACGCGACGAGGTTTTGTGCGTGGCTGTAATTCTCGGATGGCCAACCGCGCAGGACGAGAAAACCGCGGCCATGTTCGAGCGTCTCATAAGCCGCATCCAGAACCTGACGGAGTTCGCCAAGGGGAAAGTTATTGGGAGTGAGGTCGGGCAGCGCTAAATTCCGGGCGACGGCATTCTCCATCGCAGCTTCAAGTAAACGGATATGTGCCTCGCTTAGATTGACGACCCACTCTTCTTCGGCGTCAAAATCAGTCCCGGTCCATACGTTCGCCTCTTCAATCGGGAGATACTGCGCTTGTGTCATGGCCACCATCCCATGTGAGAGAGTTTACAATTTTTATATCGTCATTCCCGCGAAGGCGGGAATCCGGAATGGCACGTCTTTGCTAACTGGATTCCCGCCTTCGCGTGATTGACAAATCCGAGGTAAACAAACCCCTAATCGAACGTTAGAATGACTATCGCTCTGTTCGCAGTGCCTTAAAGACGAACTTCTCTCAATCACCCACCGGAATTTCCTGGATACTGCCTTGCGAGAGTAGGAAGAAAGCATCTTGGGGTTCGGCGAGGCCAATAGCGTCGCCCGGGGCCATTTTGCCATAGAGTCCGCGGATGGCGCGGCCGGATGCACCGTGACTAATAGCGATTAGTTTTTCGTCCTCTGAGACATCTTTCAACCAAGTGCCGACACGTTCGGTCAGTAGAGCATAGCTCTCTCCGTTCGGCGGCTGAAATTCCCATTTATTCTCACGGCGTCGGTCGTAGATGCCGGGCCATCGCTGCTCGATCTCAGGACGGGTATGTCCTTCCCAGTCGCCCCAACTGATCTCCATGATCCGCTCGTCGAAGGATATTTCGGAATGCGGGCGGCCGATGGCATCACATACAATTTCCGCCGTTTGCCGCGTGCGAGTGAGGGGACTGGCGACGAGTTTATATTCTTCAATTCCCGCGATCTCACGGTGCAGCGCCGCGCCCATGAGACGTGCCTGTTCTTGGCCTCTTTCCGTAAGCTCCGAATTCTTGTGTCCTTGCAGGCGGCCTTCGCGGTTCCAGACCGTCTCCGAATGTCGGCAAAGATATATCAAGGCTCAGGCCGCGAGCGAACGGGCGATTAGCATGCGCTGTACGTCGGACGTCCCTTCGTAGATTTTGCAGACCCGCACGTCGCGGTAATAGCGCTCAACCGGGAAACCACCGACATAACCATACCCACCAAGTGTCTGGACTGCGTCGGAGCAAACCTTCTCCGCCATTTCCGAAGCGAAGAGTTTCGCCATGCTAGCCTCGATCAATCCGCCACCGTCGGCGTCGAAAAGCCGCGCTGCATGAAGCAGTAGGTGGTGAGCCGCCTCTACCTGTGTCGCCATATCCGCGAGGCGATGGCTGACCGCTTGGTGCTCCATAATAACCTTACCGAAGGCCTCTCGTTCTTTCGCGTATTCCGTCGCGCATTCAAGCGCGGCCCGTGCGATGCCTGTTGACTGGGCGGCAATGCCGATGCGTCCGGTCGTCAGGTTCTCAAGTGCGATCCGATAGCCTTGGCCTTCCTCACCCAGCATCATGTCCGGCGGTATTTCCAAATCCTCGAAGGCAAGCTGACAGAGGTCGCTCGCCCGCTGGCCCATCTTGTCTTCCTTCGCAACAACCGTATAGCCAGGCACATCCGTTGGTGTCAGGAACGCGCTGATACCTTTTTTCCCAGCATCCGGGTCGGTGACGGCGAAAATCATGCAGTAGTCGCCACTCTCACCGGAGGAGATGAATTGTTTAGTGCCGTTGAGGACCCATTTATTGCCGACCTTCTCCGCTCGTGTCTTTAGGTTCGACGCGTCGGACCCGGTGTGTGGTTCGGTGAGTGCAAAGGCAGCCTGCATTTCCCCTTGGATTGACGGTCGCAGGAATGTTTCCTTCTGCGCGTCGGTTCCGTATTTCATCAGCGCTAGGCCGTTAGGAGAGTTATTCAGGCTCATATAAAGGGAAGCCGCCGCATGCCCTCCCGCAATTTCTTCAAGTGCCAAGGCGTAGCTGACAAAGTCCGCGCCGGCGCCACCCCATTCCTCGGGGGCGAGAACGCCCATCAACCCGACTTGTCCCATCTTTCGTAGTGTCTCTTTCGGTACATTACCGTTCCGCTCCCACTCGTCTGCGTTGGGGGCAAGTTCGGTCTTGGCGAAGTTCCGCGCCATGTCGCGGATCATCTCTTGTTCTTGGGTGAGTTGCATGTCGGTCTTTCACTCTGAACGTTCGGGTGAATTGGGAGTTAATCTCAGATCGAATGTAGGTGCAACGCCACTTGAAGGTAGGCAGTCACGCTCCATCCCTTACTCCCGCTTTATAACCTGATGAGAGATTTCCATGACGATGCTTGATATTCCGGGCGACGCCCGCCGTGCATACGATGCTATGAGCAACGGCGGTATAGCCATCATGCCGATGGATGTCGGCTACACCTGCTCCGGTAATTCCGCCGCTGCTCTGCAAAAGATATTCGATACCAAGGGGCGGACCGCCGAGAAGAGGAATGCCATGATCGGCGATATGGATATGCATAATGCACTCCATGTTGTTGATCAGCGCGGCAGAGACGTCGTGAAGGCCATCTGCGAGGACCACGGACTGCCGTTGGGCCCGATTGCGCCTTGCGATATGGATCATCCAGTATTGCGTAATTTGGAACCGGATGCCGTGCCGGGTTCGATCAAGGACAACACGGTTTGTATGCTGGTCAACGCTGGACCGTTCCATGCCGAGATTTGTCGCCTTAGCCTGGAGAATGATTTCCCCATTTTTGGCTCTTCGGCGAATAAATCGTTGTCCGGTACGAAATTTCGGGTTGAGGATATTGAACCTGATATTAGGGGCATCGCGGACGTGATCGTTGATCACGGCCTACGGAAATGTCATCCGTACCGCGCGTCTTCGACGCTGATTGATTTACGCACTCTGGATATCATTCGGGTCGGCTCGAACTATGAACTGATTTCGGATATCCTGAAACGTTACTTCGATCACGAATTGCCACCACCGCCGGAAGGCTTTCTCGGCGGTTTGATGGAGTAGTGGCCTTATTATTCGTCTAAGGTCTTGAGAGACCACAAATGGAGAGAAACATGTCCAAGGGAAAACAACTGCGAGAATTGATGGCGCGCGACGGTATGGTATTGGCGCCGGGCGCTTATGACGGATTGACCGCGAAGCTTATTCAGCAGGCGGATTTCTCCAGTGTGTACATGACCGGCGGCGGCACTTCGTCGGGCTTTGGATATCCGGATTATGGCCTGTTGACCATGAGTGAGATGGTCGAGAACGCGGGCCGTATTGCCGATGCGGTCGATCTACCGGTGATCTCGGACGCGGATAATGGTTACGGCAATGAGCTGAATGTCTTCCGTACCGTACGCTCTTTTGAGAAGGCCGGTGTCGCCGGTGTTCATATCGAGGATCAGGTATTCCCGAAGCGGTGCGGTCATCTTGATGATAAGGAGTTGGTCTCGCTTGACGACTACCTGGCGAAAATTCGCGCGGCGGCTGACGCACGCCGGGATGATGATTTCGTGATCATCGCACGCACGGATTCTCGGGCTTCGCTCGGTTTCGAGGAAGCGGTGCGTCGCTGTAATGCTGCGCTTGAAGCGGGCGCGGATGTCGCGTTTCTCGAAGCTCCACAGACCATTGAGGAAGTAACCGCTGCGCCTAAGCAAATCTCCGGACCGTGTTTGCTGAATATCGTACGTGGTGGGAAAACGCCTGAGGTCACCTTTACCCAAGCGAAAAAAATGGGATATGGCATCGCCATTGTGCCAGGCTTGTTGTTCATACAGGTCATTGGAGCCTGTGAGCAGGCGCTGAAAGATATGAAAACGGAAGACCGCCATCCCGTACCGCTCGCCGATCTGAGCCCCGCCGGTGCCTTTGCCCGCGTTGGCGCGAATGAATGGGATCCCCGGCGGGAACAATACCGCGACGCACCGGCCGAAGCAGCCGAATAGAACGACGAAACAATAGAGCAGGAGATAGTCCATGGACGTCGGCATGATGATGGTATTCACGAGTTACGGACACGAAGGCTGCCCGGACAATCAAGTCTGGGAGGAAGAGCTGCGGTTGGCGGAAGTAGCAGCCGATCTTGGCTTCGACTGTCTGTGGTCGGCGGAACATCACTTCAATGACTATTCGTTCGTTCCGGACAATATCCATCTGATGACGCATCTCGCGGCCCGGCATCCGGATATCGATGTCGGCACCGCCGCCGTGATTTTGCCGTGGCATGATCCATTACGCGTTGCGGAAAATGCCGCCGTCTTGGATATGTTGAGCAATGGTCGGCTGCGTCTGGGAATGGGACGGGGCCTCGCCCGGCGTGAGTTCGAGGCTTTTCGATTGAGCATGGATGAATCGCGCGGTCGTTTCGATGAAGCCGCTCCGATGATCGTCAACGCGCTTAAGACCGGGTTTATAGAAGGTGACGGTGAGTACTATAAGCAGCCGCGTACGGAGCTTCGGCCGCGTCCACAGCACTCTTTTGATGGGCGCATATATGCCGTGGCTTCCAGTGAGGATTCGGTCGTCTCCGCTGCGAAACTTGGTGCGCATATCGTAATGTTTGCGGACCGACCTTGGGAAATGAGAATGCCGGTAGTGGAGAAAGGCCGCGATTTACATCGTGAACTCCATGGAACCGAACCTCCGTATCCAATGCTCACGGAGTTCGTTATCTGCGGCACCGACCTCGATCAATGCGAAGAAGAGGCGCGTCAGTACCAAGGCAAATTCGTCGAGAGCAATTTCTATCACTACGAATTTCTTGGTGAGCATTTTAAATCGGTGAAGGGCTACGATTCCTATCAACAAAAAGCGGAGATTGCGCGTTCCGCCGGTCTCGAAGGGGCCGTCGAGGGTTTCATGAAAGCCGCGAGTTGGGGAACTCCCGACAAAATTTTATGTGGGTTGGAGGAACGCCGAAAATTGATGGGTAACTTCGAGCTGAATGTCTCATTCCGCTTCGGTGGCACGCCTTACGATGTCTCCGAACGAGGACTCAAGCTGTTCGCCAAAGAAGTCATGCCGGTGCTTAAGTCCTGGTAGAAGGTCCTATAAAAACCCATGGATAAGGCCGAACACTTCGTCGGTCCGCATCTCCAATACTTCCCGATCGCCTTCTTCTATAGTGGCGGCTTTGGCGTCTGGCATTAATCCGGCGAGGCGGTCCGCTTGTCGGCCAAGATGTTCTTCGGCAGCGGACGCGACCTCAATGATGAGGGTGGGTGATTTTACCCGTCGCAAAGCCGCTTCGAAGTCGAAGTTAAAATTGGCATCATAAATTGCCGTCGCACTCGGCTTCGCCTGTAGGAGGTCCATGATTCGGGCCGATAGGTAGCGGCGCAGGTCTGGCGTATAACCGAATTCCTCAATCGCGCGTTTATCGGACCAGAGCCGCGACATGTCGGCGAACATCTCCGTCGACCATTGCTCATGCGCCCCGGCGTCATTTTCGGCTGCTTTCTCAGCGTCCTTGGAGTCGAAATAACGGTCGGTGATTGGGCCGAATGCTGCAATGCGGGTTTCTTGATCTGCGATGAGGCTGTGTGTTTGCCCGCAGAGGATTATTCGTTCGACTCGTTCCGGCAGGTCGGATGCCAATGCCGCCGCGATCTTATTTCCCGTATGAAAGCCGAATACGTGCGCTCGTTCGATCTGTAGCGCTGCCATCATTTCCGCGACGCTTCCCGCCAGCCTCGGCATTGTGATGCCGTTGGGCAGAGGGTCGGAATATCCGAATCCGAGCGTGTCCGGCGCCACGACCCGAAATCGTTCAGCGAGGCGCGGCATCAGCCGCCAGTAGACGCGTGCGGATTGCGGCGATGGATGGAGCATTAAAAGCGCGGGGCCATTGCCGCATTCGGTGTAATGAATCTGACCTTCGCGTGTGTTGGCATATCCGCGTTTCATTTGAGAGTTCCCGTTCAAGACGGTAATGCGAATTCATCGGCCATGACGGCATTCGCATTTGACGTCAGATCATGGCGTATCTTCTTGGCTGGCTGATATTCGGGATCGTTTTCGAAATCCAAGATAGCTTGTTTGGAAGGAAACCGAATAATGACCGCGCCTTTGGCAGGCGCCCCTTCAAGCGGCTCCGCAGCGAAATCTGCGACGAGGACTTCACCACCATGTTTGAATAAAATTGGAAATACTTTTGGGATATAGGTTTGGCGAAACTCATCGAGGTCGTCAATCGTTTGGGTGAGGATAAAATAGGCGCTCATATTGCTTTCCACAGTGGTAATCGAAGCCAATTGATTAAATACAATCTAACGCGACGCACCGCGAAATCACGTATTGGAAAATAGATATGGCTCCCAAAGAATTTGACGTCACCGACAAAGTTGTCTTTGTCACCGGTGCGGGGAGAGGCATCGGGAAGGGGATCGCGCAAGTCTTCGCGGAAGCGAGTGCCGATGTCGCGATCAATGCGCTCACCCCAAATTACGTGACCGGCGTGGCGGAGGCATTGGCAGCGGAGACGGGCCGAGCAGTCGTCCCGGTGATCGGTGATGTGACGAAAGCTGAATGTGCACAGCGCGCGATCGACCAAGTATTGGAAAGGTTTGGCCGGATTGATGTGCTGATCAATGCGCTCGGCGATTCCTTGCGAGCACCTCTTGTCGGATTGCCGGGAGCAGAAGG
>JBMYRC010000131.1:0-10882 GCA_049601975.1 Alphaproteobacteria bacterium
CGAAGACTGGAACCGAACGACCGATGTTGCGGACTTCCTACCGGGCTTTGAGGATTGGGATTTCGGTTGGATTAAGGTGCCGGACATCATTCGCGGCGCCGAGACGGTCTACGAATATCCAATGGTTGACCGCGACCCCCTGGGCAGATGGAGTTTCGAGCGCGTAACCCTCCTCGGCGATGCCGCTCATCCGATGTATCCCATCGGCTCCAATGGTGCCTCGCAGGCGATCATAGACGGCAGAATTCTGGCACTGAAACTGGCGACAATCGACGATCCGGTGGCTGCCCTCGAAGCCTATGAGGCGGAGCGCCGGCCGCCGACCAACCGAATTGTTCTCGCCAATCGCGGCAATGGTCCCGATCAGGTCATGCAACTCGCGGAGGAGCGCGCGCCAGGCGGCTTCGACGATCTGGATGCCGTGATCCACCCGGACGAGCTTCGCGAAATCGCGCAGCAATACAAAATGGTCGCCGGTTTCGATAAGGACGAGCTGAACCAGCGACCGTCCTTCGATCCGCCGGTCTAGCGCTCTAACGTGCCGTAAAAAGTTCCAATCGCATTGCCGACCGCACCCGCGTGGGTAACAGGTGCCATGTGACCCATGCCCGACAATGTTTGCCGTGCACTATTGGGCAGCGCGGCGGAGATGCGCTCGATAATCGGCGCTGCCGGGGGTGGGCCCATTTCAGTGCCCAGGAGGAATGTCGGCACTGATATCTGTGAGAAATCATCGCTGTTCAGATCATCGCAGGAAACCAGAGGTGCCTCTTCGACGATTTGCGGGATCACGGCCATCAACTCGACACGGGCTTTCTCCGTCAGATCGTCCCAGTTCTGGCCGCTGACCCGTTCGGTAAAGACAGAGAGTCCATCCTCGAAATTGCCCGCCGAGACTGCGCCCAGGAAATCATTGATCATCGCGCGGTCGAAATCGATGGCGTCTTTGTCCGCGACTTCGTCCAAGACGCCGAAGGCCATGGGCTCGATTAATACTAGGCTCTTCAGCTCAAAACGCGCCCGCCGTGCTAAGCGCAGCGCGATCAGGCCGCCCATGGAATGGCCAATCAGGTGTAGTTTCTCAATTTGGAGTGCCGAGAGGAACCGCTCGACTGCTTGCACGTGTCGGAAGGTGGCTGGGCATTTGGCGCAATCGAGCTTCGTGAACCCGTATCCGTCCAAATTCGGGATCAAGACGTGGTACCGGGATGCCAAGCTTTGTGCGAGACCAGTCATCGTCGCCGCGCCCGTCGCGGAAGCGTGTAAGATGACCACGGTCTCCTCAGCAGAGGGCTCCCCTACCGATAGATACTCGACGGCACCTGCTTTTACGTCGACCGAATGATTTTGCGCTTCGTTCATATCTTTAGTCGCGTAGCTGGTACTCTCAGTTTTGAAAAATATATCGCATACACAGAACATTAATTGATCGGCGGGCCAGAGAGAGCAACCCGCACGGACTTTCGCTCAAGGAGGACGTGATGCGCAAGACGACGAAATTGAGAGAGATGATTGCTTCTGGCAAGACCATGTTGGTGCCGGGCGTCTATGACGGCCTGTCCGCTCGCATCGCACAGGCGGCGGGCGCCACTTTGCTTTATGCGACCGGCGGCGGAATTGCGCGCAGTACCGGTATTCCGGATATGGGGCTGATCAACCCGGTGCAAATCACCGAACGGCTGGAGCAAATCGTCGACGCGGTCGACTTGCCGGTGATCGCCGATTTCGATACCGGCTATGGCAATGCCCTGAACGCCTTGCACACGTTGAAAGGGTTCGAGCGCGCCGGTGTCGCCGGGTTCCATATCGAGGATCAAGAATTTCCGAAACGCTGCGGCCACCTCGAAGGCAAGACCGTGGTGCCGGCCGAGGAATTGGCGATGAAGATACGCGCCATTAAGGACAATCAGACGGACCCGGATCTCGTCGTCATCGCACGGACCGATGCCCTTGCGATCGAGGGATATGACAGCGCGGTCGAGCGTATGCACAAATACATCGAGGCCGGCGCGGACGTCGCCTTTATCGAGGCACCTCGTACTATTGAGCAAATCGAACAACTCGCAACCGATCTTCCCTATCCGAAACTCCTGAACATGTTCTGGGGCGGTAAGACGCCGGTGGTGGGAAAAGAGAAATTGGAAGCGTGGGGCTTCAACCTGGTAATCGCGCCGGGCGACATGCAGCGTGCCGCGATGCAGGCCATGAAGGATGCTGCCGAAGCGATTCTCAAGGAAGGTCACACGGAAACGCTGATGGGCCGCATGGCCTCTTTCGATGACCGCGAGGAGGCGATCAACACGGCGAAATACATGGAGCTCGATGCCCGCTACGCGGTTTAGCTGTAAATGACGTCAATCTATTTACGATACCGGGTCGAAGCGTAGCGCAGAGCCGGAACCAAATGCGAATAGAGTGACGTCACGAAACTGGAACCCGGATCGCTGCGCGCCCGGGGAACAGCGAGGATAATTCGCGGCACAGAAAAGGGCTACACCATGACATCGCCATCCGATTTTGAAGCTGAATTTACCGTCAACGGTGATGCCGTCACCTATTACAGTCTCACGCGTGCCGAAGCGACTGGGCTCGGTGACTTCTCGAGGTTGCCGAAATCTCTCAAGGTCTTGGCTGAGAACCTTTTGCGAAACATCGATAAACCGGCGGTCGGTGGGGAAGATCTTCGCGCCCTAGGTGGGTGGACGTCCGCACCGGAGATGGTTCGCGAAGTCGCCTACCATCCAGTCCGAATCCTGATGCCGGATATGTCGGGCGTGCCGCTCTTGGTCGATCTATCCGCCATGCGGGACGCGGTAAAACAGTTCGGCGGGGACCCGCAATTGATCAATCCGCGCCTGCCCATCGATTTCGTCATAGATCACTCGGTAAATGTGGATTTTCACGGTCAACCGGATGCCCTGCAGCGGAATATGGCGCTCGAATACGAACGCAACGGCGAGCGCTACCGCTTCGTGAAATGGGCCCAGAAGGTGTATGAAAATATCTCCGTCATTCCGCCAGGCATGGGCATTCTGCACCAAGTTAACGTGGAACATATCGCGCGTGTCGTCTGGTCCGACGAGGTTGACGGCCGGCGCCGCGCCTATCCGGACACTATGCTCGGTATGGATAGTCATACGCCAATGATAAATGCGCTTAGTATTTTTGGTTGGGGGGTCGGCGGATTGGAAGCCGGAGCCGCGATGCTGGGGCAGGCAGTCTCCATGCTGGTCCCAAATGTGGTCGGCGTGCGGCTCGTGGGAGCCTTGCCGGAAGGCACGACGACGACCGATGCGGTGCTGACCGTGACCGAGCGTTTGCGGGCCCACGGCGTGGTCGGAAAGTTCGTTGAATATCACGGGCCAGGGCTCGATCATTTGGCGCTAACCGACCGGGCGACGCTCGCTAATATGTCGCCGGAATATGGGGCGACGATGGGATTCTTCCCTATTGACCAACGAACGTTGGAATTCTTGGAGACCACCGGGCGCGAGGCGGATCAAATCGCCCTGGTGGAGGCCTATGCGAAGGAACAGGGTATGTGGCCGGGGGTGGAAGATCCGGTTTTCACGGAGACGGTGGAAATAGACCTCTCCGAGGTGGAGCCGTGCCTCGCGGGGCCGTTCCGCCCGAACCAGCGCGCCCCGCTTGCGGCCGTGCCGAGAAGCTACTCCGACGCAATGACGGAAATGGGCCGGTCAATGACCGAAGTTCAGGTGCCGGGCGCGGATTATACGCTTCGCGACGGAGCGGTTGTTCTGGCGGCGATCACCAGTTGCACCAATACATCGAATCCGGCGGTGATGATCGGAGCAGGATTGCTCGCCCGCAATGCGGTGCGCCGGGGACTCCGCGCCAAGCCCTGGGTAAAGACGTCGCTCTCTCCGGGCTCCGCCGTGGTCGCGGATTATCTCACCAAGGCGGGATTGCAGGACGATCTCGACACTTTGGGTTTTCACGTGACGGGATTTGGCTGCATGAGTTGCGGCGGGCTTTCGGGACCGCTGCCGGAATCGATCGCGGCGGCGATCCAGGACAACGATCTCGCTGTCGGCGCGGTGCTGTCCGGCAATCGGAATTTCGAGGGACGGGTGCATGCGCTCTGCCGCGTTAATTATCTGGCATCGCCGTTGTTGGTTGTTGCCTACGCGTTGGCGGGACACCTCGAATGCGACATGACCGGCGACCCGCTCGGCGAGGACGAGAACGGTAATCCTGTGTATTTAAAGGATATCTGGCCGAGCCCGTTGGAAATCGACAGCGCAATTCGGGCCGCCATCACGCCGGACCTTTATCGTACCCGCTATGCCACCGCGCGTGACGGCGATGCGAATTGGCAGGCTCTACCGGTGGGTGACGGCGTATTGTTCGATTGGCAAGCCAACAGCACTTATATCCAACCCCCGCCGTTGTTCGAAGGTTTCGTGCCGACGCCGGGGGCGATCACCGATATTCGCGGTGCGCGCGCCTTGGCGATGGTCGGCGACATGACGACGACGGATCATATTTCACCGGTTGGCGCTATTCCGGTCGATGTTCCAGCGGGCCAATACCTGCAAAGCCTCGGTGTGGCACCCAAGGATTTCAACATTTACGGCTGCCGGCGCACCAATCACGAAGTTATGCTGCGTGGCACCTTCGCGAATATCCGCCTCAAGAACGAGATGGCGCCGGGCACCGAGGGTGGCTTCACAACCCATCAACCGTCAGGCGACGTGGTAACAATGTATGACGCCGCCATGCGCTACGCGGATGAAGGGACGCCCTTGGTCGTGATAGGCGGTGACGCCTATGGCACCGGATCGTCGCGGGACTGGGCGGCCAAGGGGACGAAGCTGTTGGGTGTTCGCGCGGTCATTGCCGAGGACTTAGAGCGTATTCACCGCTCCAACCTGATTGGCATGGGCGTGTTGCCATTGCAATTCCCTGACGGCGTGAACCGCAAGACATTGGAGCTCGATGGTACGGAGAGTTTCGACCTGACGGGTCTTGCGGGCGGAATTACGGCGCGCATGGCCGTATCCTGCCGCATTACCCGCGCTGACGGGTCGGTCACCGAGGTTGAATTGCGGTGCCGCCTCGATACCGATGTAGAGGTCGAGTACTACCGTCATGGCGGCATGTTGCATTATTGTTTGCGGGAAGCCCTTGAAGCCGCTTAATTTGCGCCCCCATGGAGCCTAGTATCGAAATACCCGTCGGATTACGGTCAATCCCTTGGTCCGACGACCGCCGCCGTGCCCACCTCGAAGAGACCATCGCCCGCGCGCCGGACCCTGGCGCCATTTGGGTGTTTGGTTACGGATCGCTGATCTGGGACCCTCGGTTCGTACCGTTGGAGACCCGTGACGCGACTTTGGAAGCGCATCGCCGCTCCTTTTGTTTCTGGACGACGATGGGTAGGGGCACGCCGGAACAACCGGGGCTCGGGCTCGCCATTGTGCCCGGTGGCGGACCAGTACAAGGGCTCGCGTACAGGCTAGACCCCGCTTCTATCGATGATGTATTGGAAGCGCTTTGGCTACGTGAGATGCGTGCCGGCGTTTATCATGCGGAGTGGAAACGAATGGAAACGCCGGATGGAGACGTACATGCTATCGTGTATGTCGTTAACGACGATCATCCCAATTACGCTGGCGATATAGCGCTCGAGGATCAAGCGCGCATCATGGCGAAAGCCAAGGGTGAGAATGGCCGGAGTTATGAGTATCTCGGCAATCTGGTGAAAGAATTCCACCGCCTCAACATTGCGGACGAACACCACTGCGCACTCTACGACCGGATCATGGAAATCGTCGCTAGCCGCGATTAGCATACGCGAATGTACGTTTGTGCGTACGCTTAGGCTTTCGCGAGTTTCGGGAGCGCCTCTGCAGACCCTTTCGATGGTAAATCTGTAATCAACATATGCGCTGCGACATGAGTGATGCAGAGGTCAGGCTTGGCCTGCCTCATTACCACTTGCGGGGTAATACCGCAGGCCCAAAACACCGGGACTTCGCCGGGCTCGATGACCGGCGGGTCGCCATATTCAGGCTTCATGATGTCGTCGATACCGATGGCCGCCGGATCGCCGAAATGTACCGGGGAACCGTGGGTTAGCGGGAAGCGGCTGGTGACTTCGACGGCGCGGATCGCATCGGCCGGTTTGAATGGCCGCATGGAGCAGACCATCCCACCTTCGAAGGGGCCAGATTTTGTGGTGGCGATATTCGTCTCGTAGGCCGGGACCTCGCACCCAAGATCGATATGGCGCAACGGCAATCCGGCGGAGAGCAGAGCTTCCTCGAAGGAATAGGAGCATCCCAATACGAACGCGACGAAATCATCCTGCCAATAATCGCTGATATCCGTTACCTCTTCAATCGCTTCTCCATTACGGAAGACGCGGTATTTGGAGACATCCGTTCGTAGGTCGAAATCGTGGGCTAAGGTCGGTAAAGCGGTCGAGCCCGCTTCCGAGACCGCAACCAGCGGGCAGGGTTTTGGGTTGCGCTGGCAAAAGGTTGCGAAATCAAGCGCATACTTTGACGGCAAGATGGCGAGATTTCCCTGAATATATCCCATGGCGAGGCCGGTAGTGTCGCTGGTGTACTGCCCGGCGCGGATCAACCGCCGCAGTTCCGTCGGCGATAGGTCGCGCAGATTTCGCAGGTTTTGGACTTCGTTCATCGGTCTTCTCCCTTGCCGGAATTTCTGGTGCTATTCTCTGCTCTTAGGGGACACGAGTCCACACACCCTCTGACGCGATTGTGAAAAGCTTTCCTTGTTCGGGCCGGGGCGAGACGCCAAAATCTCGCCCGATGAAATGGATGAAGCGTGTCAGCACCCTAATGATCTTGCTGTTCGCGGGACCTCTGCTGGTACTTGGCGGAGGTGACGTGATGGGAAAGGCGTGGTGGGAAGCCTCTCGAGAATCGGCGGAATTGGCCCCTGACCCCCGTGTGGTGCCTGAGGCCGTCGTGCAGGTCTATGCGGCGCGCGCCTTTAGCTGGCGCGGCGCTTTTGGCGTGCATACCTGGATATCCGTCAAATCGAGCGGAGCGACGGACTTTACCGTCTACCATGTCATCGGTTGGCGGGTTCGCAACGGTGGCAACGCGGTAGTAATCGAGCGTGATATCCCGGACAGGCTGTGGTTCGGCGCGGTGCCCGAAATCCTCACCGATATCCGGGGCTCTGGAGTCGATGCCGTGATCGCCAAGATCGATGCGGCGGCCCGCAGTTATCCCTATACAGACAGCTATACGGTTTATCCCGGACCCAACAGCAACACGTTCATTGCTTGGATCGCGCGGCGCGTGCCGGAATTGAAACTTGATCTGCCACCAACCGCCATCGGCAAGGACTGGCTCGGCCCGGACGGACCCGTGGCCCGCGCGCCTAGCGGCACCGGCTATCAGTTGTCGTTGTTCGGTTTAGCGGGAATTCTGGTTGGCACGGAAGAAGGCATCGAAGTAAACGTCATTGGATTGAATTTTGGTGTCGATCCGATGGATTTGGCGATCCGCCTGCCGGGCATCGGCCGGATCGGTCTTGGCGATAACGCGAAGCCTCGAACCCTGGCCGCAACGGGACAAAGCAAATGACGCTGGAAAGGCGCATAAAATGAGTGTTTGGGGTAAGATCATCGGTGGCGTTGGTGGGTTGATGATCGGCGGACCGATCGGCGCCCTAATCGGCGCGGTCGCGGGCCATGCGGTTGATAAGGTGCGTTCAAATTCGGGCGTGTCGGAAGACGCGACCAAATCCGTCGCCTTCACCATCGCGACCATCGCGCTCGGCGCGAAGATGGCGAAGGCGGACGGCGTTGTCACCCGCGATGAGGTCGACGCCTTCAAACGCGTCTTCCGGGTGCCGCCGGAGGACGTCAAGGACGTCTCCCGTGTCTTCGATCAAGCGCGTAAGGATAGTCGCGGTTTCGAGCCCTATGCCCGCCAAATCGCGGGAATGTTCGCCGATAATCCCGCCGTGCTCGAGGAACTGCTCTATTGTTTGACCCTGATCGCGCGTGCCGACGGTGTGATGCATCCGGAAGAGGTGAAATATTTGCGGTCGGTCGCGGATATTTTCGGTCTCGACGATCATGCCTTCGAGCGGATCACCGAGGTCTCCGGAGACTTGGATACATCCGATCCTTATAAGATTCTCGGCGTCTCCCGCGACATGACCAACGACAAAATCAAATCCGCCTACCGCTCCCTGGTGCGCGAAAACCACCCGGACAAACTGATTGCCGACGGTCTACCGGAAGAACTGATCGATATGGCGACGGAAAAGCTCGCTGCGATCAACGACGCCTACGATAAGGTTTCGACCGAACGCGGGATCAAATAGCGCCGTGAGCACGCCCCTCACCATCGAGAACTATCCTTCGCCGAATTTTGACGCGCGCGAGGCTGGGATTCCTGTCGACATGCTGGTCATTCATTACACTGGCATGCTGAGCGGCGAGGAGGCGTTGGCCCGGCTCACCGATATCGAATGGCAGGTTAGCGCTCATTACATAATCGAGGAAGACGGCCGGGTTTTTCACCTGGTCGCGGAGGAACACCGGGCCTGGCATGCGGGTGTTTCCTATTGGCGTGGGCACCGCAACATCAACGCGCGCTCCATCGGCATCGAGCTGGTAAACCCTGGCCATGAATTCGGCTACCGCCCCTTTACCGAGGCGCAGATGCGCGCGCTGGAAATCCTCGCTACCGACATTTTATCTCGCTACCCGATCCCACCCGGCAACGTGGTTGGCCATTCCGACATAGCCCCCACCCGCAAGAACGATCCGGGTGAGCTGTTCGACTGGCGCAGCCTCGCTGGTAAGGGCATCGGCCACTGGCCCGAACGCGCGACGCACGGCCCCGACAACATTATGGATGCGCTCTCCTTCATCGGCTACGACATACAAGATTACGCCCTCGCCGTCGCCGCTTTCCAACGCCACTTCCGCCCGATGGAAGTCCACGGCGTCACCGATCCAGACACGCAGTGCTGGCTGCAAGGTACGGTCGAATTATGCGAGCGAGCGGCAGGCTAAGCCGAGCCGTTCCCCGGACGCGAAGCGAGCCGGGGCCCATAGCACTCGGCATGTCCCACCCGCTGGCTCCCGGATCGCTTCGCATCCGGGACACAAGAAGGTGGCATCAGCGCGTTATCTTCTCATGGAGATCGCGCCAATTGGGGTTGGCGTTTTCAATGAGCTCGAGTTTTCAGGCGCGCCGCCAACGTTTCAGCGCCCGTTCCCTGGATTGCGCGGCTTGGGGGTCGGCAAAGACAGCGAAATACACCAGCCGTTTGACACCATGGCGCTTGGTAAATCCGTCTGTTCGGCCTTCCTTATGTTGTCAAACGCGGCGTGTGAGATCGGTCGTCACGCCGACGCAAAGCGTTCCATTTGGTTGGTTTGCGAGAATATAGACGAATGCGGTTCCCTTCATCTCTTCGCTATGCGCCGCTTAGACCCTGAATTTCGTTCCCCGGACGCGAAGCGATCCGGGAGGCAGTGCTTTCCGTGTTACCTTGCCTACTAGATCCCGGATCGCTTCGCGCCCGGGACACGATTTCGCCTAACTGCTTTCGCAGTCCACCGTTTCGCCTGTATAATGATCCCGCGTCAGACGGCTGGATGACCGCGCCTTGCTATGGGAAACCTGCAAGGGGAGGAAAGTCCGGGCTCCACGGAAACACGGTGCCGGGTAACGCCCGGCGGGGGCGACCCCAGGGAAAGTGCCACAGAAAGCAAACCGCCAGTTCGTTGCAAAACCAACTGGTAAGGGTGAAAGGGTGCGGTAAGAGCGCACCGCGCGCCTGGAGACAGGGGCGGCACGGTAAACCCCACCGGGAGCAAGACCGAATAGGAAGGACCGGTGGCTTCGGACCACGGGTGCGTTTTCGCACCGTTCTTCGGGTAGGTCGCGTGAGGCGTCCGGCAACGGACGTCCCAGATGAATGGTCATCCATGGCTCGCAAGAGCAGGGACAGAACCCGGCTTACAGGCTGTCTGACGCTTTATTCTATTATTTAAGATCCCCTCCCCATCCGTATGTATCCCATAATATCCCAAATAATCGCATTTGCGAACTAAAAAAGAACATTACAAGAACACAATAAGGCGGTGTCTGCTTATTGAACTCATTCAAACACTAGACCTAGTGCTTTGAAGTGAATACACCGCGATTCTTTGTTTATTTGATGAGAACAGGTATTACTATTATTTACGCTACTCGATTATTATTTGTTTGCATTGACTTTCCATTTTATCCCATGGTATCCCACGTTATCCCAGAATTGCCCAGGGTGGGAATCCGCCTGGCCGTTTTGGACGGGGTTTAACGGAGACGAATTGGAAGTCATCCAATGGCGTTGTTTGCCGGCACATACGAGAACCGGATCGACCGAAAGGGTCGTGTATCCTTACCGGCAGACTTCCGTGCCGAGTTGCCGATTGAGGGCAATCGCATCGTCTATGTTTATCCATCACCACGCGGTGGCGCGCTCGAGGCCTGCGACCGGGCCTTCATGCAGCGCATGGCCGACAGTCTCGAACAATTCGATATGTTCTCTGACGAGGAAGATGATCTTGCTTCGATCATCGTCTCCGAAGCACGCCGCGTTGCCATAGACGGTGACGGTCGGGTGGTGTTGCCGCCTGAGCTGATCGACTTCGCCGGGATAAACGAGACGGTAACTTTCGTCGGCCGTGGCGCGCGCTTCCAGATTTGGGACCCGGCCGCCTTCACCGAGAGCGCCGCCCAGGCACGCGAACGGGCCAAAGGCCGGACCATGAAGTTGCTGCCGCCGGAGGGACGGGAATGACCCGCCAGCCGACAAATACGGGCCCGCACATTCCAGTCATGCTCGACGAAGTCTTGGATGGCTTGGCGCT
>JBMYRC010000132.1:0-10860 GCA_049601975.1 Alphaproteobacteria bacterium
CCAGCGCTCTCGGTAACAATTGATCGAACTAGGCCCCGGCTCTTCGGCCGGGGAACGAAAGGGATATCAGTCCGGCAGAATCAGAAGCTCCAAGTAGCACGACGCGTCACTCTCATGATGGACCGTGTTTCGGGCCACTCGGATATCCGCGTCGGTATCGCGTGCTAAAACCGGATTGCCGCTATTGGTATTGCGGGCCCGGCGCGGGAAATTGCTGCTGCTCACGTCGACCCGCAACCGGTTTCCCGCCTCGACCGTGTGGTGAATATGGGATAGTGGAACTTTAATGCGGACGACCTCGCCACTCGACAACCGGTGCGGTTCGACCGCGCCGTCGCGATACATCGCACGGACAACGCCATCCATTAACAAGGTCGCTTTTCCGTCAGGAGATACTTCGACGAGCTTCGCCACAACATCGATGTCGGGACAATCCGACGATATATGTACGGAAACGCTGACCGGCCCCGCCAGGGTCATCGCTACTTCCAACGGTGAGCCAAGATAAGTCAGGCCGTAATTCGAATGTGCTTCCGCCGGTCGTTGGTCTAGTGGGCCGGGATCGATAGCCATATTGCGCCCGCCAAATGTGGGAACAGGGTCGCGGGGATCGTAAGTGAAATGCCGCACTCCGCTCGAGCCGTCCTCTCCCGACAACGTGCCATCAACGCTGAGGGAAAGCCGCATCGGGCGGGCCGCCGGAACCGGCCAGCGCTCCGCCATTTGCCAATCCTTCGCGACATATCCCGCCGGATCATCCGTCCAAGCGTGCGGGGAGTAATGTATTGGCGGCTCCTGCATGATCTGTGAATCAGCATCTTTCAGCCAGTGATCGAACCATTCGAAGTAAGGGTCACGGGGCCAGAACTGCTCTTCGTAAATGAAATAATGACCGTTCGGCCCAATCCACAGTCGCTGATTGCCGACCCGCGCTTGAATATCCGAGTAGGCGGCGAGCACGCTGGTCAGGAAGATGTCGTACCAAGTGGTCGCATGAAATCCGGGAATGTCGATGGTGCGGCGGAAATTATGCGCGGCGCGAAACCCGTCAGGTACCGGGTGCGTGACGATGTCATCGAGAAACGGCTGCCAGGTCGAGAAATCCGGATAGCCCGCCATCGGCAAGGACATCCAATCTTCGGATCCGGTATAGGGCGGCGTCTCCTGCCGCGCAGCGTCCAGCTTTTGGTAGCGCTCCATGGCTCGCTCCGCCGCCGCATCCATCTCCGCCTCACTGAGCCCCGCGCGCACTCGCGCCGCTTCACGGTGAGAAGCCGAGAGCCCCGGAATATTCTTCGCCACCCAAAGCCAAAGCCGTTCCATCTCAATCGATTGGCCCTCATACACCACATCGTCATAGATGCTGGAGCCGCCGACCTGCGCCCAAAACGCCTGCAGGGACGGATGCCGCGTCGATGCCGCCGCATAGGTGGTGGTGGCGCCGGCGGAGGAACCGGACATACCGACCCGCCCATTGGTCCACTCTTGGGCCGATATCCATTCCAACGTGTCCCATCCGTCCGACGCGTCGTCCGCATACACCCGGTCTTCCCCTTCGGAGGCAAACCGTCCGCGCGTGTCCTGGTAGACGGCGGCGTAACCTTGACGGACAATGTTCCGCCATCCCCGCAGAATAGAGCCCCGAAGCGGCTCCTCGACGGCAGGCAGCCAGCCTTGCGATACATCCGTATTCGCCGTCCCGCCGGAATTGGTGATGCCATAGGGCGTGCGCTGCAAAATGACCGGATAGCGCGGCCCACCGTCCGGCGGCAGAAAGACGAACGTGTTCAATCGCACGCCATCACCCATCGCCACATAGGTTTGGAAACAGCGCGCCCCGGTTTCAGAATCGATATGGTCGGTCATTCTTTTTGCCTTACCGCAGTGTCACTCTCTATGACCTAGTAGAGATCATCCGGATTTCGCGGGCCAACAATCACGCAAGATCGAAAGAAACGCTGCCGCCGCCGGGGTGACTACACGATCCCGACGACTGATAACGGAGAGATGCTGTACCGCGCCGGGTGCCTTCAAAGGGCGAGACGACACTTTATCGGGATGGCCACCGTTGAAATAGGTCGCCGGGACGATTGCAGCTCCCAAGCCTTCAGCGACGAGTTGGAACGCCGTGGTGAACTGACCGACGGTGAAATGCGAATTGAGGATGACGCCGGCGGCTAATGCGGCGACGTCCAACGTGCGCCGCGCCGCAGCTTCGGTAGGCATCGAAACCAATCGCTCTTCAGCGAGATCGCTCAAAGACACCGATTTCCGCCGCAGTAGCCTGTGCCCATTCGGCAACGCGATGCGGAAGCCATGCTTGCCCAAAGCCTCCAATTCCAAATGTCCGCCAACATCGGCGCTATCTCCAAGCCCAAAGTCGGCCGACCCGCCGCGCACCTCTTCAAGGACACGTGTTTGCACACCTTCGCGCAACTCGACGGCGACGCTCGGATATTGTTCGGCAAATTGGCGGATGACGGTCGGCAAGATACCGTGCGCAATGGTCATCAGGCTCGCGATCACCACCTGACCGCGTTCAACATCCGCCAATTCGCGGATATTGCGGATACCGAGACCAAGATCGCTCAGTAATCTTTCCGCAATCGGCATGAACTCCCGCCCGGCCGCAGTTAAGGCGACTCGGCGGGTCGTCCTGGTGAAAAGCGTAACGCCCAGCATGTCCTCCGCTTTACGCACTGTCCGAGTCAGCGTCGGTTGCGATATTCCAAGATCGGTGGCCGCCGCA
Source organism: Alphaproteobacteria bacterium (assembly GCA_049601975.1). Lineage (GTDB taxonomy): Bacteria > Pseudomonadota > Alphaproteobacteria > UBA8366 > UBA8366 > UBA6544. The sequence continues at coordinate 2,750 of JBMYRC010000132.1, forward strand.
GCAAAGTTGCTATATTCGGCAACCGCTACCAATGCCCGCAGATGACGGGTACTGAGATCCAATCCCAAACTACGATTCAAATCATCCATGTGAAATTCTATTATTGTGATTTATGCATTAATATATCGTATCGGATAATAATTGCATTAATTAAAAAATACCCAAATAATCCCTATCATCGCCGCCACACAGGAGGCGGCTATATCAATTGTTAGACAGACAAAGGGAGCCCTCGGGAATGACGCTCAGTTCGAAACGCTACGAAGTCGACGACATCCTCGCGGCGCAGGAATTCTATCACAGTCGGCAGTGGACCGACGGGTTGCCCGTGGTCCCGCCCACCGCCGACGCGGTGCAGGCCTGCCTTGATTGGGCGATGATGCCGGCGGATCATCTGGTTGGGATCGAGCCGGTGCGAAACCGCGCCATCACAGCCGAGAAGCTCGCCATCAACGCCATTATGGCAGGCTGCTTGCCGATGCATTTCCCGGTCGTGATCGCCGCCTTTACCGCCATGCTGCAGGAGCCATTCCTAGTCCACGGCGCCACGGCGAGCACCGGCGGCTGCGCAGTCCTGGTCGTGATCAACGGCCCAGTCCGCGAAGAAGTCGGCATGAGCAGTTCGTTCAATGTGCTCGGCTCCAGCGACCGCGCGACAACGGTTATCGGACGCGCCATTCGCCTCATCCTGTGTAACTTACTGGATGTGCGGCCGGGGCAGATCGATCGATCCACCTTGGGCCATCCCGGCAAGCTCAGTTATTGCATTGCCGAGGACGAGGACAACTCGCCCTGGAATTCGCTGGCCGAAGATCGAGGTGTTCCGCGCGAAGCCTCCGCGGTGACCGTCATGGCCGCTGGCGCGCCGCGCCAACTCATGAATGAGTGGACAACGAAGCCCGAAGAAATTCTCGATACGTTCTGTGCCGAGATCAAAGCCAATCTGCGCCACTATTCGATCTATCCCGGCAATTACGCCATCGTCATCCCACCGCAGCTGCGCACGCACTTCGATGAAGCCGGTTGGGGGCGCAAGGAGATCCAGCAATACGTCTTCGAGAACGCCCGTATCCGTCGCCGCGAATGGGCGGATGTCGGCAAGGGCGCGGTGGTCGGACGACGCGGCGACCAAGAATACCCCGCCCTCCCCGATCCGGAACATTTGCTGATCATTGCGGCGGGCGGACCGGCCGGCGGCTTCGGCGCGGTTATCCCGCCGTGGCTAGGCCACAAGAGCAAAGCCGTCACGGTCGCGATCGGCGCCTGCCTCGATTGCGAACCCCCGGCCAACTAATTAACACACTTCCAAAGACCAAGGAGAAGCACATGACGCTTGAAATACTGGACCCGACCCACGAGGGAGATACCAGCGGCTTCGCGCTCGCATCCCGCCTCTCGGCCCTGGAAGGGGCCACGGTCGGTATCATCTCGAACGGGAAGCGGAACACGATCCCGTTCTTTGACGCCTTCGAGGATGAGATGAAACGAACATACGGCGTGGCCGAGGTCGTCCGCCGTATCAAATCCAACTACAGCGCACCTGCTGACAAGTATATCGTCGAGGAAGCGGAAAATTGGGACGCTGTCGTCGCCGGGATCGGCGACTGAGGCAGTTGCTCATCGTGCAGTTTGCATGATGCAGTGATTGGCGAAAAAATTGGTAAACCTTCTGTCGGCATCATGACGACGAAATTCGTCAGTGCGGCTGAATTGATGGCTCGGGTGTTGGGCGTGGACGGCTATCCGTTCGTGGTCATCGACCATCCCATCAGCAGTGCTTCGGGAGAGGTGCTGGACAATTGGGCGAGACAGGCCGCACGCGAAAGCATGGACCTGCTCATAGGCGCGAACCGTTAATCACGCATGAGCGATACATCCGCCGCGCAAGGCGGCCCACTCTCCGGATACAAGATCGTTGAGATCGCCGGGATCGGGCCCTCACCCCTCTGTTGTTCACTGCTTGCGGATATGGGTGCGGAAGTCATCCGTATCGACCGTAAGGGGCAGACCGGCCTCGGTTTCGAATACGCGGGCGCTAAGGCGGATATTCGCCGCCGCGGACGCCCCTCCGTTGCCGTCGACCTGAAACATCCCAAAGGTGTCGAGACCGTGCTGCGGTTGGTGGAGAACGCCGACGCCATCATCGATCCCATGCGCCCCGGCGTGATGGAACGCCTCGGCCTCGGCCCCGATGTCTGCATGGCTCGCAACCCGCGCCTCATCTTCGGTCGCATGACGGGATGGGGGCAGACCGGACCGCTCGCCAATGTGGCGGGGCATGACATCAACTACATCTCGCTCTCCGGCGTGTTGCATGCCATCGGGACAAAGGAACGTCCCGTCCCGCCGCTCAACGTCATCGGTGATATGGGCGGCGGCGCGATGTTCCTCGCCATGGGATTGCTCGCCGGTATCCTTGAAGCCAAGAACTCCGGCAAAGGCCAAGTCGTAGATGTCGCCATGACCGAAGGCTCGGCCTATCTGGCGATGGCGTGTTTCGGCCTCGCCTCCGCCGGTCACTGGAAGGATGAGCGGGAAAGCAACGCCCTCGATGGCGGTGCCCCGTTCTGGCGCTGTTACGAGACTAAGGATGGCAAACATATCTCGCTCGGCGGCGTGGAGGCGAAGTTCTACGCAATGCTGTTAAAGGCGCTCGATCTCGACCCAGCCGACCTGCCCGAACAATTGGATCCGGAAGGCTGGCCCGAAGTCATCGCCATATTCGATGCGAAGTTCAAAGAGAAAACCCGCGACGAGTGGTGCGAGATCATGGAAGGCACCGATATCTGTTTCGCCCCTGTGCTCAATTTCAGCGAAGCGCCCGAGCATCCACACAACAAGGCGCGTGGCAGTTTCGTTGAGGTGGACGGGATCATGCAACCGGGTCCGGCGCCGCGCTTCAGCCGCACCCCCTCCAGCGTCAAATTCGGCCCACCCGATTTCGGCGCACAAACGGAAGAAGTTCTCTCTGCCTGGGGGTTCTCCGACGGCGATATCGACGAGCTGAAGGGAGCGAACGCCATCGGTCGGGACGAATGAAGGCGGATGGGATTCTAAACGGCATTCGCGTCCTCGACCTCTCGCAATATCTCGCCGGTCCGCACGCGACTCTTCTGCTCTCGGGGATGGGAGCGGAGGTCATCCGTCTGGACAATCCGGTGACCGGAGATTCGCTATCGGGCGCGCCGGTGTTCTATGGCGAGCAAGGCCCGACGATCCAAAAACGCGACGACAGTGATATCGGCATCGCCTTCCTGAAGCGCCAGCGCGGCAAAAAATCGATTACGCTTGATTTGAAATCGCCGGAAGGCCACGCGCTATTCCTGCGCCTGGTCGAGAAAGCCGACGTGCTGGTGGAGAACTTCAGCGTCGGCGTGACGGAGCGGCTCAAGATCGACTGGCCACGCCTGCAAAAGATTAATCCACGGCTCGTCTATTGCTCGATCACTGGCTACGGTGCCACTGGCCCGGACGCGAAGCGCCGCGCCTATGATCTGACGACGCAAGCCATGTCCGGATTGATGAGCGTGACCGGCCAGCCGGGAAATCCGCCGACCAAGGCTGGGACCCCGCTTGCCGACACTGTGTCGGGTGGTTTCGCCTTCTCCGGTATCCTCGCCGCCCTCTTCCATCGTGAACGCACGGGCGCGGGTCAGTTTGTCGATATCTCCATGGTCGATGTTTTGTTCTCGCTGATCTTCGACGAAGCGCTCGACATCTATGACGACCTCGGCATGGATTTCCAGCAGGGCAATCGGATCATGCGGTTCTCCCCCTTCAACGCCTATCCGACGCAAGACGGTTGGCTGGTGATCGGCATCGGCCACGACGCGATGTGGCGCTCCCTCTGCACCCTTATCGAGCGCGCCGACCTCGGCGATCATCCGGATTGGGGACGCATGGATTGGCGGGTCGCCCACAATGATCAAGTCGATGCGGTGCTAACCGAATGGACGCGCGATCAAACGACGGCGGGCGCCGTCGTGGAGCTCGAAGCCGCCGGCATTGTCGCCTCTCCGGTTCAAGACATCGACGATCTGCTGAGCTGGCCGCATCTCCAGGAGCGCGGCATGATCAATACGGTCGCACATCCCACCCTTGGTGAAGTACCCAATCTCAAGGCGGCGGGTTTCCCGTTGAAGTTCAGTGGCGCCGAGACCGGTTACGGCGGAGCATCCGCACCCTGCGGCACCCACAACGAAGAGGTTTACGCCAATCTCCTCGACCTCAAACCAGCAGATATTGAGGCTCTCAAAGCGCGCGCGATAATTTAGCGGGAGAGCCTATCCGCCACCATGCACGACAAAGGGCGCGCCGGTGGTTCGGTGTAGTCTGCGGCGATCCTCCTCGCCGTAATCGTTGACCCCGTAATGCATGGTGCAACGATTATCCCAGACAACGAGATCGCGTTGGGACCAACGATGACGGTAGGTATAGACCGCCATTTGTGCACGTTCGTAGAGCATGCCCAGGAACGGCGCGCTTTCTTCCGCACTCCAACCCTCGATCCGGTTCACGAAGGCAGGGTTGATATAGAGGGTTTCGTATCCCGCTTCGTGGCGATGGACGACGGGATGAACAACCTCGTCGCGGTACTGTGCTTTCAAATCCTTCTTATTCGGATCGCTCTCCGCCGTCGGGTCATAATTAATCGATCCCGCTTGGCTTTTTCCCATCACGAAGGCCGTGGCGTGAACGGCTTTCAACCCACGCAGCGTCTCTTGCAACCCTGGGGTCAGGTCGTCGAAGACGGCGCGGAGCGAACTCCAAATTGTATCTGCACAGGCCTCCGGCGTCTCGAGCCCATAGAGGCTTGTCACCGCGACCGGCTCCTCGCGAAACGTCACATCGGTATGCCATGCGGCCGCGCGGGGCCCGGCATTCCCCGGCTTGTTGAGCATCAACTCAATCTTGGGATTCTCCGGCAACGGCAGTGTACTCCGCGCCGACAATTCCTGGGGATGCACATCCAATTCCCCAAAGCGCTCCATGAACGTGGCATGTTCGTCCGGCGTTAGATGTTGATCCGGAAAGATTACGACATGGCGCTCATGGAACACATCACGAATGGTCGCCCAGACCGCATCATCAACGCTTCGGCAATCGATGCCGTGTAGGCGCGCGCCGAGCTGTTTGCTTAACGGTTCCGCAAAAACTCGGTTGGATCCTGAATTGATTCCGTCCACGATTTATTCCCCAAATTTGTTTTGGCATTGTGGGAATAAGAATGGCGGAGGCTTGCGTCGCTTCAATAGCGCCCACGCGAAATTTCGAGATTAGCTGGCCTTTAACTTGAAGGCATGATCGAAATAATTCATGGCCACGGCAACCAAGCGGCTACGCTGTACCGGATCACGGCGGTCGTTTGGCCGACCCTCGGCGCCGGCGATGAGCGCCGCCTCCAGCATCTTGGCGAGCGTCTCGTTGCCTGCCTGGCACGCGATCCGTTGCGCGGTCAGCACGTCGTCGATAGCGCGTCGCCGCTCGTGCCGTCTTTTGAATTCTTCGCCTGACGCCATCTGCGTCCTGCACCCAACAGTGATTTCGTAAGTACACTATCTGCTGATGAGCTGACCTAAAACTGACTGAATTCTTTACAATTCGTTAATACCCTCGTGTATTTACAGCAATTTACCCGCCATACGATTATAGAAACCAGAGACCGCAAATTTTTCATGTGCGGTAATATGATAAGCGTACTTCACGCATGAAGCCCTTTTATGAATTCGGATAAATCTGAGATTTCCCGAAAACCGTGAACCAATTCGATGCTCCGCGCAATTTGACCTTCCGACATAGGCGCGTTCGGTGCGAGTGCACGGAACTTAGCGTCGACATCCATCCAGTCGATGCCGAGACACCCCGCCCCTTTCGGCACGAACACCGTATTGCTTACGGTCCGGCCGTCCATCGTCTCTATGCTCACGCTCGCCCCTTGTCGGTAATCTTCCAAATTGTCGATCGGCTCCGGCCCGACACGGACCTTGTCGATCAACCCATGAATGACCGGATCATCGATCTTCTCCGGGCTCGCGTGCACCCAGCCGAAGGCATGATCGCGCACTCCCGCCGCCGTGAAATAAGCCGGGCTGTGCGCCATATCAATCAAATCCTTCGGGTGCAGCGGTCCCGACAGCGCCGTCATACCCGGCCGTGAGACAGTAATCGACGCGACTTCCTCCGGCGCGATATTACCTTCGCGCGCGGCGTTGGCACCTGCTTCGCCCAGGGCGTGATAGGGATGTCCGCCCGGCACCAGCTTCAACGCCATGTCCGTCACGATGTCCCATTCCGCACCCAAACCCTCGACAATACCGGCACCGTCGCTGCCGCCATAGATTTGGCAGAACCCTCGATCTACTTCGAAGACGTTCAGCTCCCCGGTATATCCTTGCTTCGCCGCCAGCACTGCCTCGATGGCGAGCATCGTTGCGTTCCCCGCATGATACTCCCGCGCGATGCTGGTGTTCGCCGCCTTGGTCAACCCACCGATGGAGGTCGCAGTCAGCACCAAGGCGTGGGCAGTCTGCTCCGCTGTCAATCCGAAGAGGCGTGCCGCAGCACCCGTCGCCCCAAAGGTCGCGCCCATGCAACCGTGGTGGCCGCGATAATCAAAGCGCGGAATGATTGCCTCGCCGACCCGCCCAGCCGCTTCATACCCAATGACGATAGCCGCCAAGACTTCCTGACCCGTGGCACCCGTCGCTTCGCCCGCCGCCAGCGCCGTCGCGGTCAACGGAGTGCCCGCATGCACAATGTTCCGCAAATCACTATCGTCGGACGCCGCCGCGTCGCTCTGCAAGGCATTGGCGCGCGCGGCACCCACGACCGGCAGCTTCGGGCCGCTATCGAACCACACCGACGCCTCCGGCGTTCCACCCCTCGTGCGCTCGATATCACAGATAATCCGCGCCGACTCGATACCACGTCCGCACGCGGCGCTGGCGATGGTGCTGGCAATGATCATCGCCGCATGGTCGACAGCTTGGTCCGGTAGGTCGTCATAGGAGGTAGTAGCGAGAAATTCGGCCAAAGTGGTCGCGATGGTCATGACGTATCCTTCTTTAAATATAGCGGCGGCAGGTTACCGAAAGACGAACCGCACCTAGTTTTCCCCTATATAACCTGTCTCTGGACGACACGATGGAAACCATGACCGACACACCAGCACCCGTTGAGGGCTACACGCTCTACGACCCTGACGATCCGTTCGAGATGCGCTCGGGACCCTTTCATTGGCGACAAAGCGAAGAGGGCATTCACTATTTCGCGCTGCGCGCGGAGGGGCGTCACTGCAACCGCCACGAAATCGTCCACGGCGGATTGATGATGACAATGATAGACCTCGCGATGGTCGCCGCCGCGAAGGAATCCCGTGACGAACAACTGGTCACGGTGTCGCTGAATTCGGAATTCATCGACGCGGGCCGCGCCGGCGAACTAATCGAAGCAGCAGGCGAACTGGTCCGCCGCACCGGCAGCATGGCCTTCGTGCGCGGCCGCGTCTATGTGGGCGAACGCACGCTACTGTCGTCAAGTGCGGTGTTGAAACGCATGCGGGTGAAGACGAGCAAGTCGAATTAGGGCCAAGGGCGCCCAAAGAACAGCAAGACAAAACCAGGACAGGAGACGAACGCCCTGTCTACGCCGACTTTCCGATCACATCCCGCCACATCGGTTTTCGACCGTGTTTCCTGAAGAAGTACCAAGACACTGCGTATTGTCCAATCAGCTCCGCGGTAAAAATGAACCACCAATATGAAATTATTAAGTATAATTCAATATTATCTCTGAAATTTTGACTAAATAACCACTCCATTACATTATAAAAAAGGACTAATAATATAAATTAAACACAAAATGTCATTAATACAAATAACAGTAATCCATTATACATACCGTTTTTTATATTTTTTTGATAAATTTTTGATGTAATAATGATTTCCGATCTTTATTTATTTGGCCGATTTAAATATTTTCTTAAATCATTCAGTTTCACGATTGCCGTACCTGAACTTTTCAAAAAAGCGATACATAGCCAAACCAATAAATAATAAGGGGCTGTCCCAGATAACTAGCCCATATTTGTTCTAACCCATTGCCTTAGCTGC
>JBMYRC010000133.1:0-10774 GCA_049601975.1 Alphaproteobacteria bacterium
CATCGTTTCGAGAAAGTTAGCGGCCGTTACAACGGCCCGGTCCCAAAGCATGAAGATACCAGACTTGAAGCTGTTACCACGGCTTCGATCGACAAAGACAAGGTGGCGGTTGATTTAAGGTTTTGGGAGAACTGAATAAGAGGGTATACTTGCTTATCGCACGGCTGCCAATCCAAAACCCCGCGAACAGATTAGCAGAGATGTGCGAACCGCATGGCCAAAATACCTCCGCGGCTTTCGTGCCAAATCTGAACCTCAACCCTGGGAGTTTGCGAGAAGCGGGACTGAACCCGAATATTCAATTTGCTCACGAGGCGTCGCCGATGGCGGCGCCTTCCATCGCAGGTCTCCGAACGTTCCGCAAGTTCCACAAGCTGTGCTCCACTGATCTGCATGCGACCCACAGCTTTCACAAATCCATGATTTATCAGCGGTGGCGGTCGCCGCCGATCTACGCCAGGTATCCCCGGCCTCGGCATTGCCGTTTTCGCCTTCCTCTATATTCGCCATAAGCAGACAGGAGGAAGCCGTCGGCCGGTCCTGCAGTATCGAGCTAAGGTAACGTCTCGCTTCACCCCACAATTGGGCTTTAAATGCGTACTCCGCCAACAATAAAGCACCATCGGAATCTGGATGAGCAATCAGTTTCTGAAGCGCCTTAAATCTATCAACTGGTCGATCGGAAGCCCCCATTTCCGCATATTCATGGGCGACACCGGGATAGTTGGTGCGCGCCCACGTTTGCTCCAATACCCGGATCGCACGTCGCTTTTTGCCGTCCACATTGAGCAGGCGGGCATATTCTATTGACGACGAGACAAGTAAAGGATCGAGGTCATAGGCTTCTCTCATAAAACCTTTAGCGGCTTCCGTATCGCCCAAGTCGGAAGCCGACCTTCCCCGCTCATAAAGCACTAATGCGCGATTTTTCTTTCCCTCTTCCGATGTAACCGCATGACGTCTGATCGCTTCGGTCATCGTTTTATCAGCAGCGACCCAATCAAACGCCATAATTTGAAGATCGAAGAGTTGAGGTAAAACCCACGCCGCATCCGGTTTTAGCTTTCTTATTTTCTTCCCCAACCGCAGCGCTTCCGCTTTATTTCCCTCAGCCATCGCTTGTTCGAACAATCCGCGCAGTCCCGCCAATCCAGCGTCGCCTTCCTGTTGAATTGCTTGAAAGTGCTCCTTGGCGAGAGCTGTCTTTCCCTGTAACGCCGCCGCTTGAGCAATCAGAAGGTGGCCCGCGGCGGGCGCTCCCAACAAAGTATCGGCTCGATTGGCATGCCGTAACGCACCAGCCGCATCACCGGCCGCGAGCGATATCATGCCTTGCGCTAATTCTCGGTATCCTTTTCGCTCTCGATTTAGATGATGGGAGGACAGTAACCTGCTGGGCGCTTGACGTAAGTATCTCCAAAAACGGTAAGAAATCGCCGTCGCCAACGCCAACAAAACGACAATCAGAACCAGAATCCCTATCGGTGGATCAATCCGCCAATCACGCCAAACAATTGTTACCGTTCCCGGCTCATTCGCGAGCCAAACACTGGCCAATACCAGCAATATCAGTTGCAGAAAAAAGAGTGCGGATCGAATCATTGCACGACCCTTTTCTTTGGCGACGGCGTGGAATTTTCAATCGAGGAGCCGGAACGACCAACAATGGCCTCTTGCAGACGCAACAAATCCTTCTCCAAGCGTAAGCGTACGCCGATCTTCCCTCGCCAGGAATCGACTTTGTCGCCGTAGCCTTGGGTAACTTCGATCGCGGTCTTGAAATCACCTTTTGCAAGCGCTCTTTCCGCCAGCGTTATCGGCGAACTGCTCCCGTCACCGATTCGTCGCAATCCAACAGCAGCCTTTAACTGCGCCCAAGCCCCATCCGCCAAACCCCAACCTTCCGCTGGGGGGCGGCCCGCTGCCAGGATAGTCCGGATTTGACTAAACTCCTGATTCAGCTCAGCGCTTGTAACCAACCCTTGTGCTGCGCCAACCTCGAATTCCTCAAGAATTTCGGTGACGGTCAAATCTTGAGATGCAATACGCCGAATACGCTCCAAGGCATTTTTAATATTCGAACCCGACTGCACGGCCGCTTCCAACTGTCCCATCGCAACAATCAAAGCGACGTCAGCGCTAGCCGCTCCCCCGCGCCGCGAGATTGCCTTGGAGATTTTCTTCTCAGCACTCTTTTGTCCTGATTGAAGTGATGCGATTTTCATGTTCGCGTCATCAAACCGTGATTTTAGTTCGGCAATGGCCGCCGCTGCCTTTGAAGCCTCTTTAGAGGAAGCTTCACTAAACTGCCTCTTCGCTGCCAACACCTCAGTCCCAATTTCAGTTATGCTCGCCCGCAATTGTGCAATTTCGGCAGCATTATCGCCCTTACCAACAGTCGACAGATTCCCCGCGACGGCCTCGATCCGAAGACTAATATCTTCAATTCTCCGCTCTAGTTTTTCGCGATTGGCGGCATTCTCGGCCAATGCCCGGGAATTTGCGTCGAGTTTTTGGAAAACTCTCTTCTCAAATTCGTCTAAACGCCCGTAGACATTCTCCAGATTGACGGGCCCCGGTGCGGGGAAAAGGCCAGGGCGAAATATACTAACGCCGACGGCGAGCAGCGCCAGTAGCGACAGAAACACTGCTATCCCTGCGAATGCCCCGCCACGCCTTAGAGGAACGGCGACTGTATCTGATTGATCGACGCTTATGTCCGCTTCCGGGATTGGATTGGCTGTCTCAGCATTATCGGTCTCCGTTTCCGTTATCGTCTCTACCTTTTTAGACATTTCGGCGTTTGGAGAGACCTCATCGCTTTCAACGCCCACCCCATCTTCTGAAATACTGATGCCTAACTCCGTTAGTGTATGCTCAATTTCCGTATGTCTGTTCTCAGGAATACGTCCACGTGTCTTCCAACCTTGGACGGTGGTTACTGGAACACCAAGCTTTGCGGCGGCAGGGCGAATACCGCCAAGCGCCTGTATGATTTCTTCCGCATTCGGAAACGTACGCTCCCCGCTGCCGGAATCGTTAGCTTGTTCCATTATCAACCTCTAATTCGCCAAACAACTGCATCAACGCTTCGAAATTTGGTTCGCTCGCAATCAATATTTGGCGCCATGGTATTCCTTTAACCGGTATGGCCACCGCCGGACTAAGACATATAACTGACATATCCTGGCCACGATCAAGGATACCCGAATATTCCGCCAGCTTAGCAAACGTACGCGCGGTTCTCGGAGAGAATAACGCAACACAATCGACCGCTCCATTCCGAATCGTTTGAATTGTACGCGTACTCAATTCTTCCGACATCCGTGATTCGTACATCGCTTTTCTGGCCATCTGGTATCCCAATCGTTGCAGCTCTCCACTCAGATCGCCAGCTGTAACGCTACCCGCCACGTGTAGAAGCGGGCCCGATACGGGTCCAATTGTTCGCACTATCAGAGCGGCCAGCGATTCCACGTTACCGTCAGCACTGAACACTTGCTGAAAGCCCGCTTCCTGCGCGAACCGGGCGGTACTGTCGCCAACCGCAAATACCGGTATGTCGCGTTGCGCGGAAACGCGCGCAAAGGCCCTCACGCCATTCCTGGACGTAAAAATTAGCGCCTTAAAATTCTCCAGATCGGGCGCCGCCCCATCGAAAAACGATATCTGCAATAAGGGCTCGGAGACTACGGTCATACCGAGTTGCGACAATCGCTCATTCAGTTCCGCAGCATCTTCCAACGGCCGCGTATTCAAGACACAGCGCGGTCGGGATTCCGACGTCATGGCAAAAAGTCAGGTCCAGCCGTCGACTTTAATTCTTGCCCGGCATCTATTCCCATATTTAAGGCGTCGGAGATTTGCCCCCGACGCTCCGTCGCATGAACAATTGACCCATCTGGTTTGGCCACAAGCGCCCGCAAATAGATAGTACCCTCATTCTCCTCCGCGAGCCCCGCAATCGGCGTGCGACAGGACCCGTCGAGCTCCGCGAGAACCGCTCTTTCCGCCGTCACCTCTGCCGCCGTCACCTCGTCGTTGAGAACCTGAGATAGCTCCAAGGTATCAACATCACTCTCCCGTATCTCCAGCGCGATCGCACCTTGTCCCACAGCCGGTAAAAGCTTGTCCGTTTCCAGCAATTCGGAAACGACTCTGGTGTTCTCAAGCCTATTAAGACCCGCCATTGCCAAAATTGTAGCATCCGCCTCGCCATCTTTTAATTTTCGCAATCGCGTCTGTACATTGCCGCGAAACGGAATCACGGTCAGATCCGGTCGTCGCGCCAATATCTGGGCCTGGCGGCGTAAGGAAGCGGTACCAATGACGCTTCCTGACGCCAGACTATCGAGATCCTGACCGTCTCGAGATATCAGCGCATCTCTCGAATCTTCGCGCGTGAGGATCGGACCTAAAACCAAACCAGCCGGGAATTCGGTGAGCATGTCCTTCGCCGAATGAACGGCAATGTCCACTCTTCCATCGAATAGCGCTTGCTCGATTTCCTTGGTGAACAGGCCTTTGCCACCGATTGCCGCCAGCGTCCGGTCTTGAATGCGGTCTCCGGTCGTCGAAATGACCACAATTTCTACCGCTAAATCCGTATGAACCGCTACCAAACGATCCCGCACCAACTCTGCTTGAATCAACGCCAGAGGTGAGCCGCGCGTTCCAAGCCTTAAGATTTTTTCGTTATCCATTTTCATGTCACATATTTATTGTTTCAACGACAGGACCATAAGAGATTTGCACCTTCGGACATCACCTCATACAAGCTAGAGCATCATGTTGGTAATGGGCATCGAAACATCATGCGACGAAACTGCCGTCGCAATCGTCGCTGACGACCGCCGAATTCTCTCCAATAGAATTCTATCGCAGCTTGATGAACACCGTCCATATGGCGGTGTTGTCCCCGAAATTGCCGCCCGCAGTCACTTGCAGCACCTGCCCAGAATTACGCGTTCGGCATTGGACAATGCTGGGGTGAGTTTTTCAGACCTCGATGGCGTTGCGGTGACGGCAGGCCCTGGCCTAATTGGCGGAGTAATGATTGGGTTAATGGCCGCAAAGTCCATCGCACTTGTGCACGAGTTGCCGTTTATCGCCATCAATCACATGGAAGCTCATGCGCTCACGCCGCGCCTTACCGATAACATCACGTTTCCCTATCTCGCCTTATTGGTATCTGGCGGACACAGCCAATTTGTCGCTGTTGCCGGACCGAATCAACACACGATTTATGGCGCCACGATCGACGACGCCATCGGCGAAGCTTTTGATAAAACCGCTGCCTTGTTAGGTCTCCCCTATCCGGGTGGCCCCTCAATTGAAAACATCGCCCGCGATGGTGATCCACTAACCTATCAATTGCCGCGCCCGATGAAGGGGCGCCCGAATTGCGATTTTTCGTTCTCCGGCCTCAAGACGGCAGTTCGGAAATTGGCGGAAAAAACGGACACCAATCTCGATGCTACGGCTACGGTTGCCAACATTGCCGCATGCTTCCAATTGGCAGCGGCAGACGTGGTTTCCGACCGCACTACCAATGCGATCCAACGCTTCAAAGCCGATTACCCGGAGGGGAATACCTTGGTCGCTGCTGGGGGCGTCGCATCAAATCTCACCCTGCGCGCCGCTCTTGAGGAGACTGCCGCGAAAGCAGGATTGCAATTCGTCGCACCCCCACCAGCGCTTTGCACTGACAATGGCGCTATGGTTGCCTGGGCGGGTATAGAGCACCTCAATGTCGGCCTCCAAGACACATTCGCCTTTGCACCCCGCCCTCGGTGGCCGCTTGACGAATTGGCCGTGACGGGACAAGGCTAGGCCATGTCGAGAATTTCTGTCATCGGCGGCGGCGCGTGGGGTACTGCCCTCGCGTGCATTGTCCGCCGCGCCGGCCATGAAGCCGTCATGTGGGTTCGCGAACCGGAAGCCGTGGAATCGATAAACGCCAACCTTGGTAATCCCATTTTTCTGCCTGACGTTCCTCTTGAACACGACATCGTCGCGACAGCCGACCTCGCCGCTTCGGCCTCTAACGCGGATGCGATCTTGCTCGTCGTACCATCCCAGTTTTTACGCCAGGTGGTGGAAGAACTGAAACCAGGCCTCCCCGAAAATGTACCGCTGGTAATTTGTGCGAAAGGTGTCGAACAAGGAACTTGCGCGTTGATGACGGAAGTCGTCCAAGAATCAGCGGGCGGACAGCCCATTGCAGTCTTGTCAGGTCCCACATTCGCGCGAGAAGTTGCGGGCGGCCTGCCGACTGCCGTAACCTTGGCTTGCTCGGACCCAGGCATCGGAGAGCGCCTGATCGAACTCCTTGGCGGCGAGAAATTTCGCCCCTATCTGTCCGATGATCTGGTCGGTGCTGAAATTGGCGGCTCGGTTAAGAATGTCCTGGCCATCGCCTGCGGAATTGTGACCGGCAAGGAGTTCGGAGACAACGCGCGAGCGGCTTTGATCACCCGCGGCTTGGCGGAAATGGTACGATTAGGCCTCGCCAAAGGCGCTAAATTCGAGACCATGATGGGGCTTTCCGGTCTTGGTGACCTCACATTGACATGTAACGGTCCGCAATCGCGGAATATGTCGCTTGGAATGGCGATCGGACAAGGCCGCACATTGGCGGAAATACTCTCGGAACGCCGCTCGGTCGCAGAAGGCGTCGATTCTTCCCGTTCCGTGATCGCGCTGGCGGAAAGTCTGAAGGTTGAAATGCCGATTTGCGACTCGGTGAATCGGATACTTCATCAAGGCGAAGCCGTTGATGATGTAATTCGAGCGCTTTTGCGGCGCCCATTCCGGTCGGAAATTCGAAAACTAAATTAATTGTAAGCAGGCAAGATTAATTTCGTTTGAGGAAAAGGTTATGGCGTATTGGTTGATGAAATCGGAACCCGGTGCTTGGTCCTGGGAAGATCAGGTCAAAGACGGCGTCGCGGAATGGGACGGGGTTCGCAATTACCAAGCCGCCAACAACATGAAGGCTATGAAAAAAGGCGACAAAGTCTTTTTCTATCACTCCGTGAATGAAAAACAGATCGTCGGCATCGTGACGGTCGTAAAGGAATATTATCCCGATCCAAGCGATCAATCTGGCCGGTTCGGTATGGTGGATGTGAAAGCGTTGCGTCCGTTCAAAGTGCCGGTAACCCTCGCGGATGTTAAAGCAGAGCCTCGGTTGGAGAATCTCGCTCTCGTCCGGCAATCGCGACTGTCCGTTTTACCCATCGCTGACGATGAATGGGGCCTCATTTGCGCCATGGGCAAGACAAAACCGTGAATGAACGGCTTTGCAGCCTCGACGATATTCCCGAGGGCGAGAGCAAAGGGTTTGAGCTGGCTGTTGATGGCGAAACGGTACAGCTATTCGTCGTCCGTAAAAGCGGCGCGATCTTTGGATATCTCAACGATTGCCCGCATATCGGCACGCCGCTCAATTGGAAAAACACGCGGTTTCTGGCCATGGACGGCAGCCAAATCGTCTGTGCCACTCATGGCGCGCTCTTCCGAATCGAAGATGGTCATTGTACGGCGGGGCCTTGTATCGGGATGAACCTGAAACGCATCGAAGTTGATTGCGTCGCAGGCGAAATCTTCGTGAACGATCTGTCGCCAACCGATTAGTTCGCCGGTGGTTACGCCTCGCTGAGGAATGCCCGGTAACTTTCGCTCAACTCCTCCACGGATAAATCGACCAAGCGGGCGCCATCTTCCGGCTTGGCGAGGGACGGGTCCGACGCCATCCGCCCATCGGGGAATAATTCTCTGAAATCCTCAGGCCCGCGATAGGATCTCGTTACCTTTTGAAGCGGGCCAAGCGGTACATCGCGCTGTTGCTCCGGAAAGGCATGCCATGTCACAGCGACTTCCGAAGGAGTCGCGTGATACCCCTCGCTCTCGCCATAAAGCGATTTACGCAATGCCGCCGTTTTATCGCCCATCCACCAATTATGGAGTGCCAAACGGATATCCTCTGGTGGATGGTTCGACCCCGCGGCATCGCCGGAACGCATTTCCGCCAATTCATTTTGAATTTCGCTGAACGCAGCTTTGACGGAATTGACGTTCCCACCATGCCCATTAATGAAGAAAATGCGCTCGAACCCGTGCCGCACGAGCGACATAACGATATCACGAACGACGATAATAAGTGTCGACGGCTGCAGCGTAATTGTGCCGGTAAACGCCATATGGTGCTGCGCCATGCCGTAAGACAGGGTCGGCGCCACTAGAGTTTGCGTCGCTTCGCCCACCTTACCACCAATAAATTCTGCGGTTAGTGCATCAGTTCCAATCAAACCAGACGGTCCATGTTGCTCCGTCGAACCGATCGGGACGATGATGCCCTTATTCTGTCCGAGATAGGCTTCGACCTCCGGCCACGTCGCATGTTGCAACAGCATCATTCCTCCGACCCGCGATGGCGGCTCACTTGTTTCCAAACCCCAAATTCTGACATTATATAACCTGGGTCAAATGCCGTCGTATAAGCGGCATACAATAAACTACGTGCCAATGGTGAAGGGAGAGCGCCAGCCATGACCGATCACAGTTATTTTCCAGTCCCCGAATCCGTAGCGAAATCCGCACATGTGGATAACGACGGGTATCTCGAAATGTACAAAAAATCCATCGAGGACCCCGAAGGGTTTTGGGGGGAGCACGGCAAACGAGTTAACTGGTCAAAGCCATATACCCAGGTGAAAGACGTTACCTATGGCAAGGACGTCGTGAAAATCCGATGGTACCATGATGGCGAATTGAACGTTTCGTATAACTGCATCGACCGACACCTGGAGAAGCGCGGCGATCAGGTCGCGATCATTTGGGAAGGCGACGATCCGAATGACGACGCGAAGATAACGTATCGCGAACTTCATGAGCACGTCTGCAAGTTTGCCAATGTTCTAAAAGCGCAAGGCGTCCAAAAGGGCGACCGCGTTACCATTTATATGCCGATGATCCCTGAAGCAGCCTACGCTATGTTGGCCTGCGCCCGGATTGGCGCCATCCACTCCATCGTGTTTGGGGGATTCTCGCCGGATGCGCTAGCGGGCCGCGCCAACGATTGTAAATCCAACGTCGTCATCACCGCGGACGAAGGTATTCGTGCCGGGCGCACCATTCCGCTCAAGGCGAATACCGATGCAGCGGCAAAGCTCTGCGGTCATATTCAGAAGGTCATCGTCGTCAAACGCACCGGCGGCGATATCGATTGGGTCGACGATAGAGACATTTGGTACCATGACGCGATGGCGGAGGCCTCAGCGGAGTGCCCAGCGGAGCCGATGAGTGCTGAGGACCCGCTGTTCATCCTCTATACATCAGGCTCGACCGGTCAGCCGAAGGGCGTGCTGCACACATCGGGCGGTTATCTCGTCTATGCATCGATGACCCATCAGTATGTGTTCGACTATCATGACGGCGACATTTACTGGTGCACGGCGGACGTAGGCTGGGTGACCGGCCATAGCTATATCGTCTATGGACCGCTCGCCAATGGAGCCACGACCCTCATGTTCGAAGGCGTGCCCAACTACCCGGACGCAAGCCGCCACTGGCAGGTCTGCGACAAGCACAGCGTCAATATTTACTACACCGCGCCGACTGCCATCCGGGCACTGATGCGCGAAGGAGACGGTCCGGTCACGAAAACCAGCCGCAAATCCATCCGCCTCTTGGGATCGGTCGGTGAGCCCATCAATCCGGAGGCCTGGCTCTGGTATTACAATGTGGTTGGCGAAGGTCGCTGTCCGATCGTCGACACCTGGTGGCAAACCGAGACCGGCGGCATTCTGATCACACCACTCCCGGGCGCGACCGGCCTTAAACCAGGATCGGCGACGCGGCCGTTTTTCGGCATTCAACCCGCACTCGTCGACAACGAAGGCCAACTCCTCGAAGGCGCCGCAGAAGGGAATCTTTGCTTGCTGGATTCGTGGCCGGGACAAATGCGGACGGTATTCGGCGACCACAAGCGGTTTATCAAGACCTATTTCAGCCAATTCCCTGGAAAATATTTTTCTGGCGACGGCTGCCGGCGCGACGAGGACGGCTATTATTGGATCACCGGCCGGGTCGATGATGTCATTAATGTCTCGGGCCACCGAATGGGTACCGCCGAAGTTGAATCGGCTCTGGTCTCGCACAAAAGCGTGGCAGAAGCTGCCGTGGTCGGTGCGCCGCATGACATCAAAGGACAAGGTATTTACGCCTATGTCACCTTGAATTTGGGCAAGGAACCCACAGACGATTTGCGCAAAGAGTTGGTGGAATGGGTCCGCAAGGAAATTGGCCCGATTGCCTCACCAGACTGGCTGCAATGGGCACCCGGTCTGCCGAAAACCCGATCAGGCAAAATTATGCGCCGCATTCTGCGGAAAATTGCGGAGAACGACTACAGCAATTTGGGCGATACTTCGACGCTCGCCGAACCGGCTGTTGTTGAAGAGCTCATCGATAACAGAATGAATAGATAGAATTATCGTTACAGCATAAATTCAAGGCGGTTGGGTATTTCCCGACCGCCTTTTATTTTTAACGACTATCGAGCTTCAGAAATCGACGCAGCGACCCGCTCGTTCCCAATCCCCATAGCGCGTGGGCTCAAGGCCTTTCGGGCCGCCCGTTTCCACCGACTTCTCGCCACGGGCTTCTGCTTCGGCGCGGTATTTCTCGCCCGCAGCATCTGCCTTTTGCTCAGCTAGAGCCTTGGAGTCCAAACCTCTAGCTACAGGTGCCGGTGCGGATTGAGGTGCGG
>JBMYRC010000134.1:0-10699 GCA_049601975.1 Alphaproteobacteria bacterium
GACAAAATGCAGTCGGGATACAGCTATCAGCTGGAAGCACCCGTCGGTGAGAGTTTTCCCGAAAACTTCACACCTCATCTCTCCCCGGGAGAGATGCTAGAAATGGGCATTTTCGAGGGGAAATATTGCAACGACTGTACGGATGAATTTCCCGATAGTTGGTTCGCCAACGCAAAGACAAGCAACATTCCGGACCCCACGCTCAACTATTTCGGTATCAAGAGCCGCCAATCCCTCTCCGTATGGCAAGAGAAAGGCTGGATATACGGGCCCGACCCTCGGGGCTGGTTCCAATGGTATTGTCGATACTATCTCGGCAGGCGATTGGCCGAAATCGACGCCATACAAATTAAACGCTGGCGCGCGTTCGCACGGCACGCGGGCCAAATTCGGGCGAATTGCGAGCCAGGAGATATATTTTGCCGCCGCCGCCAGCGACAGGCACTTCTGCAGTGGTCACATGACCCGCTAATTTAAGGCGCTCTTCTAGGCGGCTTTCTTCTCTGCGGCCACACCCGCCAAAATCATTGCGGCGCATTTCTCACCGATCATGATCGATGGCGCGTTGGTGTTGCCGGAGGTCAGCGTCGGCATGATCGAAGCGTCGGCGACCCGCAACCCTTTGATACCATGCACACGTAATTGATCGTCGACCACGGCCATCGTATCGCTGCCCATCTTGCAAGTGCCGATTGGATGATAGGTCGTCTCCGCGTTGTTGCGCACCCATTCCAAGAGCTCTTCATCGGTTTGATAAGCAGCACCGGGAGCAATTTCCTCGCCGACGATTTCGGCGATCGGTGATGCCGCCATCAGCTCACGCCCCTTGCGCATAGCATGCAGAATGCCGGTACGGTCCATTTCCGCGGAAAGAAAATTGAACCGGATCGCCGGCGGTTCCGCAGGGTCAGCCGACTTGATATGGATGCTGCCGATGCTTTCGGAGCGCAGCACGTTCACGTTCATGGTGATACCGCATTCTTTCGCGAGCCGTCGCACCCGGTTGACCCGTTCTGTGAGGAACGGCATCACAGAAATTGTCGCATCCGGTGTTTCCAAACCTTCGCGGGTGCGGAAATACATGCGCAGCGGAACCGCCGATAAAGCGAGAAAACTTTTGCCGCCCAACACGTACTTCATGGCTTCGCCGACCAACCGCAAGCCGTTTCCACGCTCATTGAAAGTCGCGTCCTTCTCGGTGATCGAGTACTTCATGCGCGGGGAGTAATGGTCCCGCAGATTCTCACCAACCCCCGGCAGTTTATGAAGCGGCTCGATGCCACGTTCCCTCAGGAGCGCCGGTTGGCCAATTCCCGACAGTTCCAACAATTTCGGAGAATTAATCGACCCAGAGCTGATGACGACCTCACGCGTGGCCCGCGCCTCTCGAGCCTCTCCGTTCACCGAGTATCGAATTCCAACACAGGTCTTACCCTCCAAGATAAGGGATTCCCCCATGGCACCGGTCTGGATCTTCAAATTCGGACGGCTGCGGGCCGGATCGAGATAGCAATATGCCGTGCTCTGCCGCCGGCCCTTATTGATTGTCGCCTGCGTCATCGCGATGCCTTCTTGTTCGGCACCGTTGTAATCCGCATTATACTTTATCCCAATCTTGGCGGCGGCAGCGATCATTTTATCGAAGAATGGGCTTAGCTTGCCGGAGTCCGTGACTTTCAAAGGCCCCTCGCGCCCCCGAAATTCATCCGATCCTCCCTCATAGGCTTCCATTTGCTTGAATAATGGCAGGACGTCCTGATAGCTCCAACCGCGATTGCCAAGCTGCGCCCAATGGTCATAGTCCTGCGCTTGGCCGCGTACAAATACCATTCCGTTGATCGAACTCGACCCACCCAGCATCTTGCCACGCGGCACTTCGATCTTGCGCTGCCCACTACCTTCGTCCGGATCTGAATTGTAACACCAATTGACGGCAGGATTATCGATCATCTTGGCGACACCGGCGGGGACGCGCGACCAAAAATAGCCGGAACCCTCAGTTCCCGCCTCCAGACAAAGTACTCGAAATTCTCCGCTGGCGCTCAGACGATTCGCCAATACGGCACCAGCCGATCCTGCCCCAACGACGATATAATCATAACTATCCGAATCCATCTTCTCCCCCGACTTCAGGTTTTGCTTCCCTTGCGAAACATTAGATCAAACGATGCCCGAGTCAAAACCGCATAACCGACACGATTTCGCCGACCAAGCACCGTCAATCGCCATCGTCGCACCAGTAATTTCGCTCGCGGCGTCCGAACACAAAAAGATAACGAGGGCGGCCACTTGTTCCGGCTTCACGAAATGGCGAGTAGGTTAACGAATACCCATCAGGTCGTACTCCGCCTCGCCAAAATTCTGCCCGGTCTTTTCCATATGCGCATTTACGATCCACTCACTATTAGTGCCGAGGACCCAGCCCGGAGCGACGGCATTGCAGGTAATCCCGGTCTCCGCCAACTCAAGCGCGACGCCCCGGCCCATTCCCATTAAAGCCGCCTTTGTCATCACATAATCGATCCGGTTCGCCACCGCCAAGGTGCCATAAATCGAGGATATGGTGACGATCCGCCCCCAATTCCGCTCGAGCAACTTCGGGATGGCCTGACGGGTCGTGTAGAAGCACGCCGACAGGTTGACCCTCATGGCTCGCTCCCACGCGTCATTCGGAAATTCCTGCAATTTATCCGTATGCCGAACGCCCGCATTATTGATGACGATATCGAGAGAGCCCAAAGACGTCTCGCAATCTGCGACCATGGACTCAATATCGCTGTATTCGTTCAAATCGGCGATCCAGTAGTCGACCTTGGTACCGTGATCATACGATCGCGCTGCGCCTCGATCGCTTCGGGATTGCGGTAGCCGTTGAGCATGACATCGGCGCCTGCCTCAGCGAGCGCATTGGCAATAGCAGTGCCTATGCTCCCAGAAGACCCATGACAAGCGCACCCTTACCTTGGAGCATCGACACTCTCCTTTGCCGTATTTTACTAGCGTTTCTCGGTCCAGCTTTCCGAGAAGGCGAGCGCACACGTGCTAAAGGGGAGGCCCTCGCGTTCGGTCGCCCAAGGTTGGCCTACTGCTTCCACCCCGTTATGGGTCAACCGTGCGCCGAGCGCCGGGACCAAGACGGTGCAAACCCCGTAGGCCTTTTCGGCCGTCGGTTCCGTGTGGATCAACAGCGGATCACCGCAATTGTACCAAGTCATCTCTATTTCCTCATCATTGGATTCGATGCACTCGGTCCAACTATCCCGGAAGTCGCCGTATTTGGAGAATTTAGCTTCGGTCACCGGAATCGACATATCCGCCGTCGCCGCGTTCAGCATTCCTTGAACGCTATTCTGCAGCCATCTGGTCATCGCGATATTATCAGAATAGATGCGCCAACGATTGTCGGTGAGCTCGCTCTTGATATAGAGGACGTGTCCAGGTCCGCCGTCTGAGAAAAGAACGCGCCAAAAGCTGGCATTGGTGGAAACGGGTCCGTCTTCCGACACACTCAGCCGGATGAAGGGGTTTTCTCCCGTGAGGATCACGCGATGCGGGTCTGCAGTCATTTTACCCTCCCTATATCGTATTCCACCTATAGACCTTGTCGCACCCGCGGGAAGACCTCCTCGGCGATCAATTGCATAGTTTCCATCGAACGGGAAACTTCCAGTCCCGGCCAATGCATGCTCATCACTATATGGTTCATGCCGATGCGTTTGTTGAACTTTATCATCTGTTCGGCAACGTCATCCGGCGAGCCGATGAAGAAACGGTCCTTCAGCAGCTCCTCGAACGGTTGACCGAGTTCGTCCGTCTCGCCCACCGAAACACGCGCCTGTCCCAAGCCCCAGGCATGATAGGCGCGGTATTTAGTCATAATTGGCCCTTCGGCGAGCTTATAGGCTTCTTCGCGGGTGGGTGCGACGAAGACTTCGCGCCGCACCGGAAATTCCTCCGGAAACGGCCGACCGGCCTGGTCGAGCGCCCGCTTATAGGTCTCCAACTGCTCGACGATAACATCAAGTCGGTCATTCGGTCCGACATACCAACAAGTTCCCATTCGCGCCGCACGCTTGATCGCCACATCAGCGGCCGCACCAATCCAAATCGGCGGATGGGGGGCCTGTACCGGCCGCGCCGAACATGACGCCTCGTCGAGTTCGAAATGAGAACCCTTCATCGTGACTTTCTCTTCCGTCCACAGCCGCTTTACAGCATTCAGGTTCTCTTCAAAGCGCTTTCCGCGGTCTTTCTTCTCCATACCGAAGGCCTTGAATTCAATATCGCGGTACCCGACCCCGCACCCGAAGATGAGTTTGCCATTGGTCATAATATCCAATGTGCCGAGTTGTTCCGCCACATCCAACGGCTTGTGGAGCGGCAACAGCATAACCCCGGTGTTGAGACGCAAGCTGGGCGCCTCCGCGGCCACACGACACAAAAATGGCACCTGCTGCAAATCTTGTAGCGGATGCGTGCTGTAGTGCGCGCCCTTGGTGATTGAATGGTAACCCAAGCGCTCAGCCATCCGCGCCTGTTCGAGCATTTCTTGGAATCGGTCCACGACCGCATCTTCGCGCGGGAATTGGCCGCGCATCATGATGCCAAACTGCATCCACTTCACTCCAATCGTTGTCCACTTAACGATCAAAGTAGGGCCACGAACGCGGAAGTCTTTCTAATCGTACGGAAAATTTACGTGTTAGACATCGTGATATTCCCGATACCACTCCACGAAATCGGGCAATCCCTCGTCAATAGATGTCTTTGGGGAGAATCCGAAATCACGTTGGCTGGCCTCGATATCGGCATAAGTTGCCGTCACATCGCCGGGTTGCAAGGGTTGGAAATCAATCTCTGCCTTATGATTGCTGGAGCGTTCGATCACTTCGATAAAACGCATCAACTGTTCCGGCGCATTATTTCCTAAATTGTAGACTTTGTGCGGCGCATCGCCGGAACTAGTCGGCGGACGATCAAGACAAGCGAGAATACCAGGAACGATATCCGTGACATGCGTGAAATCACGCTGCATATCGCCATTATTAAAAACCTGGATCGGCCGCCCTTCAAGTATCGCTTTCGTGAAGATGAAGGCTGCCATGTCTGGCCGCCCCCAACGCCCATAAACGGTAAAGAATCGCAAACCTGTCATCGGAATTCGATAGAGATGACTGTAGCAATGCCCCATCAATTCATCGGCTCGCTTGGTCGCTGCATAGAGTGAAACGGGTGACTCTACAGGGTCTTCCAACGCGAATGGGAGTTTCGTATTCCCGCCGTAGACGGAAGATGAACTGGCGTAGACAAGATGGCGCATGCGAGGCAAATGCCGTGCAACCTCCAATACGACTATCTGACCGACAAGATTTGATTCAACATACGCATATGGATTTTCCAACGAATATCGAACGCCCGCTTGCGCAGCTAAATGCACGATACCGTCAATATCGGGATTCGCTTGAGCCAACGCTTCCATTGCGCCGCGATCGGAGATGTCGATCCGATGTATGGAGAAGCCCGCATATTGCGTCAGACGGGCCAGGCGAGCTTCCTTTAGGGAGACATCATAGTAATCATTGAGATTATCGACTCCGATCACCTGCTCTCCGCGCTCGAGCAACGCTTCGGCCGTGTGGAAACCAATGAAGCCGGCGGCACCGGTAAGCAGAACGGCCATCAAATACTCTTCTCTAAAGAATGGACCGCGCTCGTATACCGCGTCCACGAAATTAAATCATCCCTACTTTCACGCCAACTCACGGCGTGTCGAGAAATTCACGCACCCGGGTAATAACGCCCCTCGCGCAATACATCCAACAAGATATCTCGAGCGCGAGTGCCATCCTCTTGCGTGAGGGTTTTCATCAAATCACGCACGCTCAATATACCGACTAATGCACCGTCTTGTACCACCGGCATATACCGGACATTATTGCTCCACAATTTACGCAGAACAACGCTCGTATCATCCTCAAGCTCGGCGGTTAGAACGTCTTTCGTCATAAGGTCGGTGACTTTCACGACCATATTCACCGCGCCCTTTTCGGCAAGGCCGCGCACAATATCGTGTTCCGAGAGAACACCAACGATTGCTCCATCCGGCCCGCAGACCACGACCAGTCCGATCTTCTTTTCTTTCAGAATTTTCGCAACGCCGTGGACCATGTCCTCCGGACCGGCCGATTGAACCGGACCTGCCTTCTCAGCGAGTAATTGGCTTACCTTCATTGAATTCCTTGCGAATGGGACGTGCTACCGGTGCGGTTTTAGTCACCCGAATGCCAATGAATATTGGCCTGTTCGACCTTTATCATACTCGTTCCGCAATTATCTTCCGGTTAATAGCCAATTCTTCTCAGAAGGCGCGATAATTTCATCCAGGTGTCCAGCAAAATATAGCAATCTTGCGAATCCATCGTATTCTGTTTGATTCGGTTTGAAATTGAGGCGACTCAAGTTACCCTTTTCATTCATACACAAATCACGGTTTAGGGACGCAGATATGGCGCTGGCGCCGGTAACACTCGACGACAAATACGCTTTGGACTCAGGTCGCGTTTTCCTCACGGGAACGCAGGCATTGGTGCGTCTTCCCATGATGCAGCGACGTCGGGATGAAGCCGCAGGACTAAACACCGGATGTTATATCTCCGGCTACCGCGGCTCACCCCTCGGATTGGTCGACCAGCAACTGTGGCAGGCTCGCAGCTTCCTGGATAAACATCATATTAAATTCCAACCCGGCGTGAACGAAGACCTGGCGGCGACCGCCATACTGGGGACCCAGCAACTCAATATGTCGCCGGGTGCCAGGTATGACGGCATCTTCTCCATGTGGTACGCTAAAGGTCCCGGCGTCGATCGATCCGGCGATGTCCTGCGTCACGGCAATCTTTTTGGCTCGCATCCGAAGGGCGGCGTCCTGTTGCTCGCTGGTGACGACCACACCTGTAAATCCTCCACCACGGCGCATCAGACCGAATATGCGTTCATGGATGCGATGATCCCTGTGCTCAATCCGGCGGGCGTACAGGAATTCCTGGACCTCGGCCTCTACGGTTGGGCGATGTCGCGCTATTCCGGATGCTGGTCAGCTTTCAAGTTAATCGCCGAGACGGTGGATAGCTCCGCCTCCGTGTATGTCGACCCGCACCGGGTGGACATAAAGCTGCCCGACGACTTTGAGATGCCGGAAGGCGGACTCAGCATTCGCTATCCGGATACGCCGCTGGAAATGGAGGAACGCCTCCACCGATATAAAATTCACGCCGTCTTGGCCTTTGCCCGCGCGAATGAGCTCGACAAAGCAATCATCGATGGACCTAACCGACGATTCGGCATCGTGACCTGCGGCAAGTCGTATTTAGATGTCCGCCAAGCGTTAGAAGAGCTTGGCATCAACGAGGATTACGCCCGCGCGATTGGCCTCTCGATCTATAAAGTCGGCATGACATGGCCGTTGGAACGTGACGGCATTCGCCAATTCTGCGAAGGATTGGAAGAAGTCCTCGTGGTCGAGGAAAAACGTGCGGTAATAGAGAACCAACTGAAAGAACAACTCTATAATTTTCGCGCCGACCAACGGCCACGCGTAATCGGCAAGTACGACGAGAGCGGCGAATGGATTCTGCCGTCCATCGGCGAGTTGACGCCGTCCCAAATTGCGCGGGTTATCGCGAAACGCCTTGGACAATTCCATTCAAGCAGTCAAATCGACGACCGGATCAAATTTCTCGAGTCCCGCGAACACGCACTGCAAAGTAACTCGCAAGGCTTCCAACGTACGCCATATTTCTGTTCGGGATGCCCACATAACTCCTCCACCAAGGTGCCCGATGGTAGCCGGGCGCTTTCAGGAATCGGCTGTCATTTCATGGCGCAATGGATGGAGCGGAATACGGAAACCTTCACGCATATGGGGGCTGAAGGTGTACCTTGGCTCGGTATTTCGCCATTCACCGACGAGGAACACGTTTTCGCCAATATAGGTGACGGGACGTATTATCACTCTGGCATGATGGCGATCCGACAAGCGATCGCCGCCAACGTCAATATGACCTATAAAATTCTGTTCAATGACGCCGTCGCCATGACCGGCGGACAGCCGCACGACGGGCCGCTTACGGTGCCGCGGATCACCCAACAGGTGATGGCGGAGGGTGCGTCACGTGTTGTCGTGGTAACCGACGAGCCCGACAAATATCCGCGCGATGCAGGCTTTGCGTCCGGAACCAAAATTTTTCATCGGGACGACCTGATGCTCGCGCAGAAAGAATTACGCGAAGAGAGTGGTGTGACCGTTCTTGTCTACGATCAAACCTGCGCGGCCGAAAAGCGCCGACGCCGTCGGAGGGGAACATTCCCGGACCCGCTCAAACGCGTCGTGATCAACGACTTGGTCTGCGAAGGTTGCGGCGATTGCTCCGTCAAATCGAATTGTCTGTCCGTTGTGCCGAAAGAAACCGAATTCGGGCGCAAACGGACCATCGATCAATCAAGCTGCAATAAGGATTATTCCTGTGTGAACGGGTTCTGCCCGAGCTTTGTGACCGTGCACGGCACCGATCTCAAGAAACCCCGTACGTCCGGTGGCGAAGTCGTGGTCCCGGACATCTTTGAAGCCTTGCCGGAGCCAACGCTTCCCAGCACGGCCGATCCATACGGTATGATGGTGACGGGGATCGGGGGCACCGGCGTTGTTACTATTGGCGCCCTAGTCGCTATGGCAGCGCATATCGAAGGCAAGGGATGTTCGGTCCTGGACATGGTCGGGCTCGCTCAAAAAGGCGGCGCAGTTATAACCCATATTCGCATCGCCGATAAGCCCGATGACTTGCATGCGGTCCGCATCGCGGTTGGGGGCGCGGACATGATGCTTGGCTGCGATATTGTCACCGCCGCCAGTTTTGATGCGTTATCGAAAATTGCCCCGGGACGCACCCGCGCGGTAGTCAACAGCCACGAGACGATCACCGGCGATTTCACACGTGACCCGGACTTGGCATTCCCCGGTGAAGAGCTCCACCAAAGCATCGCCAAGGTCGTAGGCGCGGAGAGTACAAATTTCCTCGAGGGTACCAAATTAGCGACCGCGCTTCTCGGAAACTCGATCGCCAGCAACATGTTTATGCTCGGCTATGCTTGGCAAAAAGGGCTGGTGCCCGTGTCGCAAGACTCTATCTATCAAGCTATCGAATTGAACGCAGTGGCCGTCGAGTCAAACAAACAGGCATTCACTTGGGGACGGCGGGCCGCACACGATTTGGGTCTTGTCCGCAAGATGGCGATGGCAGGTGCAGAACCGGAAGCACCTGTAGCCGCCCATTCAGAAGAATCACTGGTCAGCCTCGTCGAGCGACGGGTCCGGTTCTTGACTGATTATCAAAACGAGCGACTAGCCCGGCGCTACAAGGATTTCGTCGTAAAAGTACAGACGTCCGAAACCCATCGTGTCCAAGGTGCGGAAGCGCTGACGTTGGCGGTCGCGCGGTATTACTTCAAACTTCTCGCCTATAAAGATGAGTACGAAGTCGCCCGGCTCCACACGGAGACAGACTTCTTGTCTGAAATCGGCGAAAAATTTGAAGCCGGCTATAAGCTGAAATATCATTTGGCTCCGCCGCTTCTCGCCCGCCGGGATCCGGATACAGGTGAAGCGCGGAAAATCGAATTCGGCGAGTGGATATTGCCGGCTTTAAGGACCCTAGCGAAATTGAAAACCCTGCGAGGAACGCCTTTCGATGTATTCGGATACACCCAAGAACGGAAGCGTGAGCGAGGACTAATTAAAGATTTCGAGGCGGTAATTGAAGGGCTGCTCCGTGACCTCACACCGGAGAATCATGGAACCGCTGTCAAAATCGCCACCTTACCGGAGCAAATCCGCGGTTACGGTCACGTAAAGGAGCGGAGCATCGCGGAAGCGAAGTCTCGCGAGAGTCAGCTCCTTGCGGAATTTCGGAATCCATCGATCAGAACAACCGCCGCAGCCGAATAACGGGCGCCCTAAATCGCTTTTACGATTTCGAGGAAAACTTCTTCTAGGAACGCCTTCATCGTTTTCGTCCGAGCGTTTCCCTGAGCACCCAATCTCAGCGCAAATGTCGCCGCTGTTGCGTCGTCGGGAAAATCCACGATCTTCATGAGGTCGCAACCACCCATTTTCAGATAAACCTTATCAATCTTGCCGCCGAGTTCCTCTGCTTCGCGGCGGGCAACAGCCAGTCTCTCCGGCGACTTTTTAATGTTGCGCAATCCTAACTAGGTATAGTTCCCTAGGCGAATACATGTCTGCATTAAATGCTCTCCATCTGATATGAGAGTTTTGTTCTGCGCTGATCCGAATTGTAGACCACTTTCTTAGCGGATTCCGCATTTAGCCGATTTATTTTGAATTAGGCCGGATTTTGCAGGTATACATTGACCGTGAATAGGCGAACTTAGGTTGTCTTATCAGACCGAAAATTAATATGATTAAACAGACATGTTAAAAGTTCACAGCAGCATAGGCACAAACTTTGGGGTTGCCTCCATTTTGCAGCCTCAATTTTGGTTAAATTATCTTCGTAGCCTCGACGATGGCGGTTGACGGCCTTCGAAGCGTCTAGACTTCTAGCCGTCACCGCCTCTGTATGGGAAACATTTGGACCACAAAGGACTTAATAAAGTGGAAAAGGGACTTTACGGGTTTATTTGG
>JBMYRC010000135.1:0-10672 GCA_049601975.1 Alphaproteobacteria bacterium
CCGTCGACACGAATGCCCAATGCCTCAAGCGCCGTAGCCATTTCCAGTGCCGACAAGGATGACATTTGGA
Source organism: Alphaproteobacteria bacterium (assembly GCA_049601975.1). Taxonomy (GTDB): domain Bacteria; phylum Pseudomonadota; class Alphaproteobacteria; order UBA8366; family UBA8366; genus UBA6544. The sequence goes on from JBMYRC010000135.1 coordinate 71, forward strand.
TGAAATGACACCGGGACCGGATTGTCGGCAACAGGCGGCCGGGAGCATGTGAAATCAATATGATAACGCAACGTTCTGGCGGTTCTTCGAGGATTTTAAGCAAGGCGTTTGCGGCGTTTTGATTCATCGCTTCCGCCGGGTCCACGATTGCGATACGCCAGCTGCCGGCGACCGATGTCTTGCGATAAAAATCCGACAAAGCGCGAATGTCGGCGACAGTGATATCGCGCGCTATTTTCCCCGAATCGGCGTTCCGCGCCCGCTCTACCAGCTTGAGCGACGGATGTCCGCCGGCCGCGACCTGACGGAAGACGGGATCCTCGGGCGACATATCGAAATTATCGGCACCTTCGGGCTCTAAACCGAGTAGGCCACCCTCTTCCGGCTTTAAGAGGTGCCGCGCCAAGCGATACGCCAAGGTCGCTTTTCCAATCCCCTTCGGCCCCGCCAATATCAACGAGTGATGTAGATGGTGCGATCGGCATGCCTCAAGCAGCGCGGCCTCGACCTTGGTGTGGCCGATGAAACGATGGTTCTCGATCGGCGATAAAGGATCGGTGTTTTCCGTCATCCCTCAATTCAAACCGAAACGCCCGGCAATGCAATTTTTGATTTCTACTGAAACCGCATCAATGGATTGTCCTGCATCGACAATGACGAACCTGTCGGGCTCCGCGGCTGCCATCTTTAAGAATCCTTCGCGGATTCGGAGATGCATCGAGATGTCCATTTGCTCGTATCGCGCCGCGCCGCCACGCGATGCGGCGCGTGCTAAACCGTCTTCGACGGATATGTCTAAGAGGATAGTGAGGTCGGGACTGAAATTACCTACTGCTATCTCTTGCAATTGGGCAATGAGTGCAAGATCGAGGCCCTGACCGTATCCTTGATAGGCCCTTGTTGAATCGATGAAACGATCACACAAGACCCAATCCCCATTATCGAGCGCCGGGGTTATCAAATCGTTCATATGAGAACGGCGTGCTGCTGCGAGAAGTAGGGTTTCAGTAGTCGAGTCCCACCGGTCTGCATCGCCCTCGACAAGCAAGCCCCGTATTTCTTCTGCACCTATCGATCCGCCAGGTTCCCGGGTAGTGCAAACCGGCTTGCGGCAAGACTCTATGTAAGCGGCCAGCCGTTGGATTTGCGTGGACTTGCCTGCCCCCTCACCTCCTTCGAAGCTGATAAATTTCGCATTTGAGCGTTCGACTATCTGGATGCCCCCCACAAGAGATACCCCAAGGCCGCGGAAATCCGCCCGCTCGGGCCCAACCTTTGAACGTCTTCACCTGCAATAAGCGGAATTTGAATTGGACTTCTGTCCGCCACGTTAACCAAGATATCGCCCAGTTTGGTACCCTTCTGGATGGGTGCTGGAATTGGCTCTGCATGGCGAATTCTTACTTTTAGGTTCTTTCGATGCTTCCGCTCCATTGTCAGCAGAACACCTTCTTTCGCCAATAAGGGAATGGACGATTTTTCACCAAGCCAAACACCGACAGAGGTGATTTTTTCATCGGCGGCGAAGAGTTTGAAATTGCCGAATTCCCGAAACCCCCAATCCAAAATGCGTTGCGATTCGTTCTTCCGTACCCGATTGGACGGCATCCCATTGAGCACGAGAATAAGGCGTCGGCCATTTCGGATTGCCGATGCCGTAAGACCATACCCAGCATTCTCCGTATGACCGGTTTTCAGGCCATCCGCCCCCTTCAGACGACCAAGTAGCGGATTTCTATTCCGCTGCGTTATGGTCGAAAAGGTAAATTTTCGTTCCGCGTAATATTTGTAATAGTCCGGAAATTTGCGGATCGTCGCCTCTGCTAATATCGCAAGATCCCTTGCGGATGTGCGATGTTCGGGATCGGGCCATCCAGAGGCATTTCGGAACGTGGTGTTGCTCATACCCAATTCGCGCGCCTTATCCGTCATTTCCCGAGCGAAGGTATCTTCGTTGCCAGCCAAACCTTCCGCGACAACAATCGTCGCGTCGTTTCCCGATTGCACGACAATGCCGCGTATCAAATCCTCGACCTTGATGTTTTTGCCCGCCTCCACGAACATTTTTGAGCCGCCCTTTTTCCAAGCCTTGCGACTGACCAAAAGTTCGTCGTCCAAAGACAAACGCCCTTCCGACAGGCGCTCGAACAGCAAATAAACCGTCATCATCTTGGTCATCGACGCAGGCGGCATCAATTCGTCGGCGTTTTTGGAGTACAGCTCGACACCGGTCTCAAAATCCAACAGAACAGCCTGTTTAGCATTTATTTCCAATGCTCTAGATGCTGACGGTGCGTATACTAGGAAGACTGCGACCAGGACAAATAATGCAACACCGAGAGAATGTCGCATAGGTTTCTCAAAACAAAATTGCTTAGAATTCCGCATCTTTCTCGTTTCCATATAAACGGCTCATTGCGTGATTTACGAAATTGACTTTTAAATTAGCCAAAAATTTGACAATCATTCGACAATTGTTGCCGCATCCGGATATCCCGCCTTAATAACGGTAGCCAATATCTCGTCGGCGCTTTCCACTGTATAAAAAGGTCCGATACGGACACGGAAGAGCGGTCGCTGATTTACATCGACCTGCATAATTTTGGTCGGCCCGAGCTGTTTCAATACCGCGCGGACTTTATGGGCGTTTTGGAATCGTGAGAATGCGCCGGCTTGGACGAAAATCTTCGGTTTTTCAGTAACGGTTCCGAAAGTTACCTTTTCGTCGACAACGGCAAGGGACGGTTTCGAGCGCCCCGTCTTCGCCGGCCCTTGAGTGACCGGGGACACCTTGAATTGGTCCGAAGGTGGTCTCGCTGCCTTTGCTCCAGCGGGCGGCGGTAAAGTTGAACTGGTCACCGATACCGTTGGTGCGGAGTCAGGTTTCTTGGGTTCTATCCCCGATGTCCTGCCGGCCAAATTCTGCGCCGCTGCCGCCAGTTGCCGGCTTTCTTCGGCAAGTATCTCGACCCTAACGGGAGCTGTACCCGCATGTTCGAAGCCAAGCAGTTGTGCGGCCCGGCGCGAAAGATCGATGATGCGCCCGTGTGCGAACGGTCCACGATCATTGATCCTGACATTGATCGCTCGACCACTTTTAAGATTTGTGACGCGAACGAGGCTCGGCATCGGGAGCGTTCTATGTGCCGCACTCACGCCGTTCATATCAAAGATTTCGCCATTTGCAGTCTTTTTGCGATGAAAATTCGGCCCATACCAAGAGGCAATACCTGTCTCCGCATATTTGTAGTTGACTTTGGGGTAATACCAAATTCCGTTAATTTCATATGGTTTTCCAACCTTATAAATCGTTTTACCGGACTTCCCGTTTAAGCCGACGCTTTGTTGAAACTCTTTCGTGGCATGCGCGAGAAAAGTGGTCTCCGCGCAAGCGCCCAAAAGCCCCATCGCAAATAAGGAGAATAAGAGAGATCGAAAATGGTTCATTACCCAATCACCACACTATCTTGTATGGTTACGCAACTCCATCATCAGAATGTGGTAATCTAACGGTGAATAATCTCGTCCGCAAGATGCCCGACAGCCAATGCAAAATAATGTGAGCGGTTCCATTTTAAAATCGCGCGGTAATTATCGTAGATTATGAAGTTCGGCCCTTGCCCTTCTTTCGGCCGGACCAAAGACGCTTTGATATCAACGCTAGGTAGGCGGGTACCGTCATCGCGCAGGACCCCCAGTTCATCCCACTTTCGTAGAGACTTCGTGATCTTTTTGTAGTTAATCAAGCTCTCGTCGAATGGGGTTGGCAGTTTAACTTTCCGTCCCCAAGTTTCACTGCCGTTCCAACCGGACTTCGCAAGGTAATTCGCGGCAGAACCGAACACGTCCTCTTGTGAAGTCCAAAGGTTCTTCCGGCCATCACCATCAAAATCAACGGCGAAATTCAAAAAACTCGACGGCATGAACTGCACCTGACCCATCGCTCCGGCCCACGACCCTTTCATCTTGTCCGCCGCGATGTGTCCTTGATCAATAACCGTCAATGCATTGAGAAGCTGAGCGCGGAAAAAGGCGCTGCGCCGGCCATCATGGGCCAAGGTCGCCAGGGCCGGAATTACGTCAAATCCACCTGTCAGACGTCCAAAATCCGTCTCAATTCCCCAAAGCGCTACAATAAATCGTGGTTGGACGCCGTAACGGTTGCTCACCCGGTCGAGCAATACCTTATGCTTATCGTAACGCGCCCGTGCCTTCTTTATGCGTGTGGCCGTGACCACTCGTTTCATATAGTCGGAGAAAGTCAGCGTAAATTCCGGCTGCCGCCTATCCAATTCAACGACTCTTGGAATAGGGCGAATCCCCGTCAACGCATTCTTAAGTGTCGACGCCGAAATTCCTTTTGCGGCCGCTTCGGCGGAGAACTCCGCTAGCCATGTGTCAAAATCAACCGCCTTAGCTTGTGTTGGTAGTGCAATTAGAATGATGACAAAAAAAGATATTAAAATCTGGCACCGTAACCGACCGTTCATATATGAATTTCCTATGCGCTCGTTAGACATTTGTGGTGAAAGAGGTTGGGCGAAGGATATGCCCAAAATAAATAATATTCTCAAACTAAGAGTAAAATCACGTAAAATGAAGACGCAATTCCCTCATTATGGTTTCCTAATTCTAATCTAACTTGTGAATATGGTCGATAATAACGCTGTAGGCTTAGTATCGATTTTCAGTATCAATTCCGCTATCGGTATCTTTCTCAAAATATTTCATTTTCCCCTAGACGAACACACTGATCGCATCACATTGATATGTAAGCAGAGCAGGCAGTGATCGTGAATTCGATTGCTGCTTGGCAACGCACGCGTCACAAGATATTAACGCGGTTCATAAGAGGGCAACTTTTCAGTAGATAAGGGGGGAAGGTGGCACTTCTCGAAATTGAAGGGCTGAAAACTCAGTTCTTCACGTCCGCCGGTACCGTAAGGGCCGTCGATGGCGTGAACTATAATGTAGAAGCCGGCGAAACGGTCGCCGTTGTTGGAGAATCAGGTTGCGGTAAATCCGTCACGGCGCTTTCGATCATGCGATTGGTCGCTGACCCTCCCGGAAAAATCGTCGAGGGGGAAATCCGATTTAATGGCACGGACCTCCTGTCGTTAGATGAGGAGGAAATGCGTCAGGTTCGCGGCCGTGACATCGGCATGGTGTTTCAAGAACCAATGACATCTCTTAATCCGGTGTTGTCGGTTGGTCGGCAGTTGACCGAAACATTGGAAACTCACTTTGGCATGTCGCGCGAAGACGCCGATAAGCGAGCGGTCGAATTGTTGGGATTGGTTGGCATTGCCGAACCGGAACGTCGCCTGGTCCAATACCCTCACCACTTTAGTGGCGGTATGCGGCAGCGGGTGATGATCGCGATGGCCTTAGCCTGTGATCCGAAGTTGATTATCGCTGACGAGCCTACGACCGCACTCGACGTTACAATTCAAGCGCAGATTTTGGAATTGATGAAAAACCTGACCCGTGAAATGGGTGTGGCGATGATTATCATCACCCACAATCTCGGTGTTGTAGCCCGGTATGCGGACCGCGTGAATGTGATGTATGCGGGTAAGATCGTGGAAAGCGGCACGGCCAAGGAAATTTACCACAACCCTCGCCATCCCTACACTTTGGCGCTGTTGAAATCCGTTCCACGTCTTGATTTACCGCGTGGCGCTAAACTGGATCCGGTTGATGGTCAACCGCCGGATTTGGCCCGATTGGATGACGGTTGTCCGTTCCGTCCGCGTTGCGGTTTCGCCCAAGATGGTTGCGCGAATAGCGTGCCGCCTCTTGCGGAGGTGAGGGAAAAACATTGGTCCGCCTGCTTCGAGCAAGATGCGGTCGTTAAATCTCTGGAGACAGCGTAATGAGTGCAGCAACAGAATCCGACACGCCTATCGTCGGCTCTAAAGGCCATATGGGCGGTACGTTGATCGACGTTCAAAACTTGGTCATGCACTTCCCTGTTACGGAAGGCATTGTTATTCCAAAAGTCGTCGCGAAAGTGAAAGCGGTCGATGGAATTAGCTTTAGCATCCGTAAGGGTGAGACCTTGGGATTGGTCGGCGAATCCGGATGCGGCAAGACCACAACCGGTCGGTGTATCTTGCGCCTGGAAAATGCAACGGAAGGCGCGATCAGTTACGAAGGTGTCGATCTGACGAAGCTTAAGGGAAATGATTTGCTTCCCTATCGTCAGAAAATCCAGGTCATTTTCCAAGACCCGTTTAGCTCATTGAATCCACGTATGAAGATTGGCGAAATTCTGGCCGAACCGATGCGGATACACGGAATTATACCTGACCAGCGGGAGCGCGACGAACGGGTTCTAGAGTTGTTGAAACTCTGCGGTCTCAGCCCACGTTTCGCCGATCGCTATCCGCATGAGATGAGTGGCGGCCAACGTCAGCGCGTAGGTATTGCCCGCGCACTGGCCATGGATCCCGAATTCATCGTCTGCGACGAGGCGGTTTCTGCTCTAGATGTGTCAATTCAGGCGCAGGTTATCAACCTGCTTGAGGATTTGCGCGATGAGTTTGGGCTGACGTATCTATTCATTTCGCACGATCTCAGCGTCGTCCGACATATCTGCCACCGTGTCGCGGTGATGTATCTCGGCAAGATGGTTGAATTGGCGGATACAGACGAATTGTTCGACAATCCATTGCATCCGTATACCAAAGCACTCCTCGAAGCAGTACCGATCCCTGATCCAACGCTGGAATCAGGCCGGGCTCACAAAATCATCAAAGGTGAGATTCCAAGCCCGATGAGCCCGCCGAGTGGCTGTGTTTTCCATCCGCGTTGCGAAATTGCGGTCAATGGTTGCTCGTCCGCGTTCCCGGACTTTTTAGAAGTTAAGCCGGGGGGGAAATGGGTAGCGCGTGAAGGTGAATGGCAATACATAACGAAAGAGCCCAGCGAAGTTAAGCCGGGACACTGGGTAGCCTGCACAGAGGTATAACTCTTGCGTGAACACGCGGTATTTTGGATTGAACTAACTCCGGTTAAGCGTCGAAATTCCTAACTCTAGTTTCGAATTGGCGATTGGCCTAGGGAGGCGAAACGGAAAATGTACAAGTATACAATTAAACGCATCTTGCTGATGATCCCGACACTTATCGGTGCAGCGATCTTAATCTTTGGCTTAATGCGACTTATCCCCGGCGATATTTGCGAATTGCGAATGGCCGGTGAAGGCGCCTGGGTGGATCAATCCGCGATTGATACTTGTCGTGAAAACTTGGGTCTTAACGATCCATTCTTTGTCCAATTCGGTGACTTTGTTTGGGGTTTCGTTATCTTCGACCTTGGTCCATCTATGTGGACTGGAAACCCAATCACGCATGAAATCGGCTTGCGCTTCCAACTTTCGGTCGAAGTTGCCATTCTCGCAACAATCACGGGCGTGGTTATCGCCATCCCGCTTGGCACCATTTCAGCTATCAAGCAGAACACCTGGATCGATTATGTTGTTCGCTCCTTCAGCATTGCCGGCATCGCGATGCCGTCTTTCTGGCTTGGCATCATCATCATCCTGGGATTGCTGATCACGACACAGCATTGGTTGGGTGAACCATGGATGCCGCCGATTGAATACGTTCCGATTTGGGAAGATCCCGCCCAAAACCTGCTTCAATTAATTTGGCCTGCAATCGCAACCGGATACCGATATTCAGCTGTTGCCACTCGTATGACGCGATCTGCACTACTGGAAGTACTACGGGAAGATTATATCCGGACAGCGCGGGCGAAAGGCTTGATCGAGAAACTCATCATCAACCGACACGCTCTCAAGAACTCCATGTTACCGGTTGTAACGATCGTTGGTATTGAGTTTGCCTTCCTGATGGGTGGTCTTGTTGTCACCGAACAGGTCTTCAACTTGAACGGATTGGGTAAGCTTTTTGTTGAATCGGTTCTCAACCATGATTTTGCATTGACCCAGGCTTTGGTCATGTTGGTTGCTCTTATTTTCGTAATCACCAACTTCATCGTGGACCTTATATACGCGATGCTCGATCCTCGAATTCGATACAGTTAGGGAGATAGTTTTATGAGTGCTGCAACTGAAGCTCCTTTGGTTGGTTCCGAACTCGACGAGTTATCCGATCAGCGGTCGTTCACGGAAAAATGCAGAACATTAGCTCGGAAAAATCCGCTCGGGGCGTTTGGATTTGCTATAGCCGTTGTGATGGTGTTCGCCGCTATATTCGCAGACGTCATTACGGCGCATAGTCCGATCGACATTGCGTGGGAACATCAGCTGGTATCGCCCAATTTTGAATTTTTTTTGGGTACGGATCAGTTGGGGCGTGATATCTTTTCTCGGATCGTCTACGGAGCGCGAACCGCCCTATTGGTTGGCATAACCGCCTCGGTCATCGGAGCCGCTATTGGCCTCGTTCTTGGTGTCGCAAGCGCATATTTTGGCGGAACCTTTGATCTGCTTTTTCAGCGCGTTATGGACGTTTTCATGGCTTTTCCGCTGATCATCTTGGCGCTTGCCATTGTCTCGATCTTCGGTGGCGGGATCGATAAGGTGATCATCGCGATAACGGTTCCCTTTATCCCGAGATGCGCACGTGTTGTTCGTTCGAACGCATTGGCTATTCGGGAAATTCCTTATGTTGATGCTGCGCGTGCTATGGGCTTCTCGCATTCGCGGATTATCCTTCGCCATATGGTACCGAACGTTATGGCGCCGTTTCTGATCATGATCACTGCCTTTGTCGGCCAGGCGATCTTGACGGAAGCATCCCTCTCCTATCTCGGCATGGGCGTGCAAGAGCCTACACCGGCCTGGGGATTGATGCTGCAGGGCGGAGCCGAAGAATATGCGGAAGCCGCTCCGTGGGTACCGATTTTTCCCGGCCTCGCGATTACGCTTGCCGTGTTTGGTTTTAACCTATTTGGGGACGCTGTGCGGGACACGCTTGATCCGCGTTTACGTTCGCAATAGAAATACATAAATAAAAAAGGACGTTGCCGCCGCGCCTCGACTTAGGGCGCGGCGGTTAGCATTTAGAAGACAATTCGCCGTGTCGTGAATTGTTAGAATTCAGCTGGAATATCCGGAGCACTTATGGCCACCGTAGAAGAACATTTAGAACAACCCGATATCGACGAATTGTTCGGACGGAAATCCTTCGTTCAAAAAGCGTTTACCATGATGCGGGAACAACCAGTCGGCTCCGCCGGTTTCTTCATCGTTGCGGGACTAGCGTTCCTCGCGATATTCGCAGATTTCATATCGCCATATGATCCGGAGCTAATAAAATTTGATGATATGTTGGTGGGGCCGAGCTCTGCTTACTGGTTCGGCACCGATCAATTCGGACGAGATATTCTCACAAGATTGATTTACGGATCTCGAACAGCTCTTGCTATCGGATTTATCGCTGCGTTCACCGGCGCCACCACCGGATTGGTATTGGGTGTCGCGAGCGCCTATTTCGGCGGCAAGACCGACCTCATTCTGCAAAGATTTATGGATGTTTTCATCGCCTTTCCGGTCATCATTATGGCATTGGCGATCGTCTCCGTCTTGGGTACGGATTTGGGTTTTGTCATATTGGCGATTGCCATTCCCTTTATTCCGGATGCCTCGCGTATTGTACGCTCTAATGCTTTGGCTTTGCGGGAAATACCATTTGTCGATGCTGCACGCGCGCTTGGGTTCACTCATGCGCGGATCATCCTCCGCCATATGCTGCCAAACGTCATGGCACCCTATCTCATTATCCTCACCGCAAATATTGGGCAGGCCATCCTTCTTGAAGCCTCTCTCTCCTATCTCGGGCTCGGCGTTCAAGAACCGACACCGGCGTGGGGGTTGATGTTACAAGGTGGCGCAGAGGAATATGCGGAGAGTGCGCCTTGGGTTCCAATCTTCCCGGGATTGGCAATAACGTTCGCGGTCTTCGGATTCAATCTCTTTGGCGATGGTTTGCGCGATATGCTCGATCCGCGGCTACGGAAGAGCTAACCCCTACTCCGTCAGCATTCTTGCTGGATCAGTATCAAGTTCAAATCAATCCATGGCAAGGTTTGATCCAACACGTGACTATGACAGAGATGCTGCGCGCGTATTTGACTGTCTTAAGGGCGGCGGGATCGCGATCGTTCATATGGACGTCGCCTATGCAGTAATGAGCGGCACAGAAGAGGCGTTGCGAAATGTATATGCGGCAAAGAATCGAAGCTTCGATAAGGCGAGCGGTATTGTCGCCAACCATCGCACCCACGACGAAATTCATCTCCTCCCAGATGAGAAAAAGGAGATCATAAGCACGATCACCGATAAACATGATCTACCCATATCGGTCATTGCACCCTTCCGAACATCTCATCCACTTATAAAGGAGCTCACACCTTTTCTTTTTGATATAGCGACGCGTAATGGTACTGTTAACTTTCTCCTCAACGCGAGTCCGCTTAGAGAAAAGATAGCCGCACATAGCTTAGAGCATAATTTCCCTCTCATTGCGTCGTCCGCTAATGTATCACAACGCGGAACAAAATATACGGCTGATACCATTGAAGCCGAGGTGCTTTCAGCCGCCGATATCATAATTGATTATGGACCTGCGG
>JBMYRC010000136.1:0-10456 GCA_049601975.1 Alphaproteobacteria bacterium
GCTTCCAATTGTCCTTCTTGGGAGAGCGCCACGCCTTTTAAATGGTATAATTCAGGGTCGTCCGGTCGTCGTTGCAGTGCTTCTTCGTATCCAGAAATGGCTAGATCGAACCGCCCTGCGTTGTGGTGTTCCATCGCCGTTCTGATTATCTCATCGGCATTGCCATCCTCAGCTTTGCGTTCGGAAGCTTCGGTTCTCGGTGCGCTCTCGGTATTTACGTCGGAGTGGTGCTGAAGGGGGTCACCGCCGTTGCACCAGTTCCGCCACAGACGGCGATACTGATCCTCAACTTCCTTTGCGTATAAGGTTGGATTTCCGAGTGGGCGGCTCGCGATTTCCGATCGAAGATTTGAGCGGGTATCACCCAGAACGATGGCATCGCTTGCGAGCTTTGTTGCGATGTTTATGTACTCCGTTTCCGAAGCAGCGACCCATTCATTGTGACCGCTGGCGAAAATGATTGAAGCGGCGATCCGACTTGCCGCTCCCTTTCCGCGGATGGCTACGACCGGCACACCCATCCACAATGTCTCCAATGTCGTGATGCCGCCATTATTGGGGAATGTGTCCAAAGCGATATCGACATTCCCCAATGTGGCAAGGTGCTCGTACCATCGCGTTCGGCCGATGAGATCGACCTGGTCAATATTGATGTTCACGGCACGCATTCGATTGCGCATTTGAGACACGGCATCTTTGTCGTCAAACGCGGTATTCTTTAATTGCAACCGGGAACCCGGCGTCTTTCGCAAGATATCCGACCACGCCGCAAGAGTTTGGTCGCTAATCTTCTCAATCCGATTCAGGCTCCCGAACGTCACGAAGCCGTTCGCCAGAACGGGTGAGGTCGTAACATCGGGTGCATCCTGAGGCGGTGCGAAGCTGATGCAGCAGGAAAGCTCGACGACTTCCTCCGAGCAATGGCGCGCATCTTCTGGCGGCATTACCATATTATCGGCGAAAATGTAGTCCATCGCCTTCATACCCGTCCCTGTGCAATGGCCCCAGGCAGATATTTGAATGGGTGCGGGGTGGCGTGCAAATACGGGAAGTCGATTGCCGGCGGAATGGCCGGCCAAATCAACCAAGATGTCGATTTCGTCCGCTTGAATATGCGCCAATAAATCCGCATCCGACATTCCCCACGCGGTTCGCCAAGCGTCAGCTGACGCTTCGAACTTCTCGGTAATGGAATCGCGGTGTGCGGACGTCATATAGCAATACGCATCAAAGGAATTGCGATCTCGCTCGAGAATGGATGGACTGAACGAAATAGCTGCTGAGTGATTGCGAAAATCTCCGGAAACATAACCGATACGGAGTTTCCGCTCCGGGTCTTTGGGATTCTTGAATTGCGGCGGTAAATCGGGTGACAAGGGATCGATGAACTTCTCGGCCCATCGGCGTCGATCCATTTGTTGATCTTCGAAGCTCAAACGTGGATTGAAGTCGCGGACGAAAATCAAACCCGCATATGCAAGTTCGTAATCGGGGTTGATCGCCAAGGCACGGTGCAAGGCCGCCTCAGCATCATCGTTCCGACCCTGACGACGATAGATAGAGGCCAGGTTATTGATCGCTTCGTAATTATTTGGATCCAGCTTCAAGGCTCGATCGATCGTACTTTCCGCCTCTGACAATTTCCCCTTCTCAATGAGCAAGGCGCTGAAATTGACGTATACTCGGGCGTAATTCTTGTCGAGACGGATGGCCTTCCGGAATTCGATTTCCGCTTCTTCCAATTCGCCGATATTTAAAAGGACATTAGCGAAGTTTCCATGAAAGCTCGCCACCCCGCGTCGGAGCGCAATGGCTTCGCGCAGTGCTGCCACGGCTTCCTCGCTTCGCCCGTGTTGAAAAAGTAACAATCCTTTGAAGTGGAGTGCGTCCGCATCTTTCGGGTTTTCGGAGAGGAGTGTGTCATAGATCGCCTCCGCCTCCGCATGCCGACCCTCCATATGGGCTTGCCGCGCCACCGCCATGCGAGGATCTTGGGAAGCTTGCCCTTGTCGCTTCGCAGCTTTTGCTGCTTGACGGCGTTGTTGGCGATTCATCGGCCCTACCACGCCATCTCCAAAATTTCGATGACTTGAGCCGGGTCGATGATTTTCCGAGGGTTGGTCTGTATCCAACGGTCGTGCATCGAGGCTTCGGCAATAGCTTGAAATTGATCTTTCCAGACGTCGACATCCTGTAGGCGGGTTGGCATGCCAAGCCCGGCGATCAGGTCTCCAACCGCTTGCGCGGCGGGCTCGCCCGCTCGCCCCAATGTCTCGCTGACGACCGCTTGCTGGTCGCCGTTTACGGACTCATTCCAAGACAGGACGCTCGGCAGCATAACGCAGGAAGTATAGCCGTGCGGCACATTGGCCGTGCCGCCCAACATGTGGCCGATGCCATGGCTCGCACCTTTGGTAACACCGGCAGCACCACCGATCATCGACATCCAAGCGCCGATCTGACAATCGAGCCGGGCATCCAGGTCCGAAGGGTCGGCCTTGCAACGCGGCAGACCGGAGGCCAGTAATCTTAGAGCATGCCGGGCCGTGCCTTCGACATAAGGCTGCAGATTAATAGAGCATAAATCCTCGACCACGTGATCGACCGCGCGCACACCAGTCGACAGCCAGAGCCATTCCGGCGTGTGCATGGTGATTTCCGGATCGAGGATGACGACTTGGGGTGCCAGTAGAGGGTGGCGGAACATCTGCTTCATCTTCGCTCTGGAATCCGTGCAACCTGCACCGGATGCGAACTCTCCGGCGGATAAGGTGGTTGGCACGAAGATCGATCGCACGGTCGGTGCCTTCAGGTCCGGGTGCAGAATACTACCGTCGGGTTTACTGATTGAGCGGAGCCGATCGACCTCTTCGTAGTTCACCGTGTCGTTGGCGAGGCAGAGGCAAACCATCTTTGCGGCGTCCGTCGGCGTGCCACCGCCGACGGTAAGGATTAAATCCGCATCCGCGGCCCGGGCCTCGGTGGTGGCCTCCAGCACGTCGTCCCGTTGCACGTGCGGTCGCAAGCGATCGAATACGCCCGCGATGCGCCCGCCCATCGCGGCTTGAAGCCGAGAAAGGCAATCGGTCTCGCGCGTGAGCGTTCCGCTCGCTAGGACATAAATCCGCGACTTGCCGAGACGGTCGGCCTCCGCCAGCACGGCGTCGACGAAGGGTGTACCGAAGACAACCCGTTCGATATCCGGATATGTGAAGACGCCTTGTTGCGGCATGATTTCCCCCCGCTTCGATGATTTAACTGTCGTCGTCGATCTGCTTATCGTCCAACGAACGCTTCAGTTCGTCCCGCCTGCGATTATCGCGTTCGACTTCTGCTTTCGTCCGTCCGTGCTTGCGCCGGTTGGCGGCAGCCTTTTCGGATTTCTCCTGGCGAGCTTTGCCTTTTCGGAATTCGCGAAGATTGACGACATCGCCCATGATTATTCCGCTACGCCCTTGCCTGGCCGCTCCCAACGCTCAGCGGCGCGGTCATCGGCGACTTTTGCCTCGACCCAGCGCGCGCCTTCATTCTGGGTGTCTTCGAGCTTCCAAAACGGGGCTTTGGTTTTCAGCCAGTCGATCAAGAAAGCGCAGGAATCGAATGCCGCTTGGCGGTGCGCGCTCGCGGTGGCGACCAGGACGATTTGGTCTCCTGGTTCCAGTCGGCCGTAGCGATGCACGATTAAGCTGGCCTCCAGTGGCCAACGGTCGTTCGCTTCTGCCTCTATTTCTCTTAGCATTTTCTCTGTCATGCCGGGATAGTGCTCCAGCGTCATGGCTTTCAGTGCGTCCTCTCCGCCCAGATCGCGCACGAGCCCGACGAAACTGGTCATTCCGCCGATCGCGGTATTCCCGGTGGTCAGCGCGGAGAGTTCCGCACCGACGTCGAAGTCTTCGCTTTGGACCTTCACTACCATGGCCTATCCCCCTGTCATCGGCGGGAAGATCGCGACTTCGTCCCCCTGGGCGACCGGGGCGTCAGGCTCGGCGAATTCTTGGTTGACGGCGACCCGGATCGAATCGAAATCAGAGAGGGCTTCGGCAAAGTTCTCGTTCCGCTCCTTCAGCCATTCGATTAAGCCCGCGACATTGGTAATATGGGACGGCATTTCAACTTCTTCTGAATCGATACCCGTCTTCTGCCGCAACCATGCAAAGTAAAGAATTCTCATGCAAAAACCTCATTAAAGGGCAGAAAGTCGACCATGTTGCCGGATTCCAGGGACGTCATGTTTTCCGGCAATTCCACCAATCCGTCGGCGCCGACCAGTGAGGACAGAACGCCGGCACCACTGGCGCCATGTTTTTGGGCGCGCGATATACCGTCGGCACCAGTGAAGAGGCGTGCGCGGACATATTCCCGGCGGTCGAGCTTCTTCCTATGGCTGAAGTCCGCCGGAACCTGATAGACGGTCGGCGCAATTTCCATTGCCCCACCCAGGCGTAATGCGAGGGGGCGACCGATCAACAGGAAAGTCACCATCGCAGCCACCGGATTCCCGGGCAGCCCGACGAATGCCGCCGTCCGATCACCGGCGCGTATCTGACCGAGCGAGACCGGTCGTCCCGGTTTGATGGCAAGCCGCCAAAAATGGAGCGTGCCGTTGTCTTGCACTGCCTTACGCACATGATCTTCTTCGCCGACAGACATGCCGCCGCTGGTGACGATGAGGTCATGGTTGGTGGCGGCTTGGCGGATGGCATTTCCGATTTTCTCGGGTCGGTCCGGTAGAATACCAAGATCTTCAACAACGCAGCCGAGCCGTTCCAGCGCGGTGATCGCGATGAATCGGTTAGAATCGTAAATTTTGCCTGGGCTCAAGTCGGTGCCAGGCTCACCGACCTCGTCGCCGGTGGAGAAGACCGCGACGGAAATTTTTTGATAGACCTGCAATTCAGTGCGGCCGACCGCTGCCGCCATGCCAATTTCTTGCGGGCGCAAGCGCAAGCCTCGCCTGAGCACAATTTGACCGGCGGTGACATCTTCGCCGGCGGTGCGGCAATTGGCACCCGATTTAATACCGGGTGCGATGGTCACGATGCCGTCTTGCTCCGTGCAGTCTTCTTGCATCATGACTGTCTCGGGTCCGGTCGGCATCGGCGCGCCGGTGAAGATGCGGATGGCTTCTCCCGGTTTGGCCGCGCGCCCCAAGGGATGTCCGGCGGCGGCACGGCCGCCCACGGGCAGGCTTGTCGGCTGATCGGAGTGAAGGTCCGAAAAATGTACGGCATAGCCGTCGACCGCCGAATTCGCGTGCGGTGGAACATTGATGGATGACGTAACGTCTTCGGCTAGGATACGGCCGCTTGCGGCACGGAGTGGAACACGTACTTTGTCAGCAACCGGAGTGACCTGGGCCGCGAGTATGTCGAGCGCCTCCGATGTGGTGATCAATCTCTCCGCGCCCGCGAAGCAATCGTCACTAAGCTGCGCCATTCCTCTACGATCCGTTCAAGTTGCAATGCGCTATGACGAAATCCGCGATGCTAGGGATGTCGCCGAGATTCAGTACCGGTCGATTAATATCGGATAGCGCGCTGTCGCATGCAATCGCGACGATACTGTCATCTTCTGGGGCCAAAAGGTTTTTGCCGACGGATGCTCGATAGACTTCAAGCTTTTCGTGGGGATAACTCTTGAAGCCTTCGATAAGTAGCAGGTCGACCGGTGCCATCTTGGCGACGAGGGTGTCGAAATCGGGTTCGTCTTTCCCGCGATTCTCATGCATCAGCGCCCAGCGATCCACTGAAGTCACCATCACTTCACTCGCGCCGGCCTTGCGATGCTCATATGAATCCTTTCCCGGTGTATCGATGTCGAAGCGATGATGCGCATGTTTGATCGTCGAGACCGAGATGCCGCGTCCGGTCAAATTTGGGATCAGCCGGGTCAAAAGGGTCGTCTTGCCACTGCCGCTCCACCCTGCGAGGCCGAATATCTTCATTGCTTGATCCGGTTACTCCGCGCCGCCGGTGCGGCTGAGGCCGTCGGTCGGCTTCGCGGGTTGATTCTGTTCCTCGGGTGAGTCCTCATTCATGTGGCGCAGGCCGATGGCGAGATAGTCATATCCGGTAATCAGCGTTAGCACGGCGGCGGCCCACAGTCCGACTTCTCCAATCGCGATGGCGGGAATCCAATCGGGAGAGGCAGTGCCGACGATAAGGAATCCAAGCGAAAACATTTGAATCGTGGTCTTCCATTTGGCGAGACCGCTGACCGGAAGCCCGGTGCGCAGAGTCGCAAGAAACTCGCGCAGTCCGGAGACAAGAATCTCCCGCGCCAATATGACCACTGCGGCCAAGATCGCTAAACCAGTTATCCGACCGAACGCGCAGAGCATGAGAATCACCGAGGCGATCAGCAATTTATCCGCAACGGGGTCCAGGAACCGGCCAAAGCGTGATATTTCACCACGGGTGCGCGCTAAATAACCGTCGAAGAAATCCGTAATGCAGGCCGCAGCGTAGAGTCCAAGTGCTGTCCATCGCGCCCAGTCACCTTCCATCCAGAAAAGTCCGATGATCGGCAAGATCACCAGAATCCGGGAAAGTGTCAGTAAATTCGGAAGATTTATCATCTCATATTCTACCGAGTTTGGCGCGCGCAATCACGCCGCTTCCAAGGCCTAAAGCTGCCGAAAGGGAAGATACTACTGATCCTCATGGAAGTGGCCATAAATTTTCCGTGCGACGGTGCCGCTGATACCGTCGACCGCTTCCAAATCGGCCAGTCCGGCACGGGCGACGCTTCGCGCGGAGCCGAAGTGCATAAGTAACGCCTTCTTTCGCTTGGCCCCAATTCCGGAGATCTCATCGAGCGGAGAAGCCGTGATCGCCTTCGAGCGCCGTGCGCGATGGCTGCCGATAGCGAATCGATGCGCTTCATCGCGAAGACGCTGTAAGAAATAGAGTACTGGGTCGCGGGGCTCCAACATGATCGGTTTCCGGCCTGTACGGTACAGGTGTTCGCGGCCCGCGTTGCGGTCCGGTCCTTTCGCGATGCCGAGTAGATGGACATCATCGATCCCGAGGTCGGCGAAAACTTCTTCGGCAATGGACATTTGGCCTCGGCCACCGTCGATGATGACCAGATCCGGCCAGGTGCCGCCTTCGCGGTCGGGGTCTTCCTTTAAAGCGCGCGTAAAGCGACGGGTCAGGACTTCCCGCATCATCGCGTAGTCGTCTCCGGCGGCCTCTTCCGATCGGATATTGAATTTGCGGTAGCTATTCTTCTCAAATCCATTGGCGCCCGAAACGATCATACCGCCCACGGGGTTAGAGCCTTGAATATGGGAGTTATCGTATACTTCGATACGATCGGGTGGCGCATCGAGATCGATTCGAGTTGCCAGGTCTTCCATTAAGCGGCGATGGGAGGCGCTCTCCGCCATGCGCCGTGACAAGGCGTCTCGAGCGTTCGTGGTCGCGTGATCGACGGCGCGACGCTTGCTACCCCGCTTGGGGACAAGAAGTTGGACCTTTCGCTCCGCACGGATCGCCAAGGCGTCGGCCGTTAACGCGCGCTCGGCGGGCACATGGCTGAGCAGAATCAGTTTCGGTGGTGGATGTTTCTCGTAGAACTGCGCCAAGAATGCTGAAATCAGTTCCGGCGGCTCGAATCCCCTACCGTTTGCCGGAAAATACGCACGGTTCCCGAAATTTCGACCGGCCCGGAAGAAAAACACCTGGATACAGGATTGCCCGCCTTCTTGGTGTAGCGCGACGACGTCGGCCTCTTCCAGATCGGCCAAGTTGATATCTTGATGGGCTTGTACTTGGGTGAGTGCGCGAATTCGATCGCGGATGGCGGCGGCTTGTTCGAAAGCGAGTTCTTCGCTCGCCGCCTGCATTTGGCCAGCGAGCACCGATTGTACTTTCGAGCTGCGTCCGGAGAGAAATTCGCGAGCTTGAGCCACGAGGTCGCCATAGTCTT
This sequence comes from Alphaproteobacteria bacterium, assembly GCA_049601975.1. Taxonomy (GTDB): domain Bacteria; phylum Pseudomonadota; class Alphaproteobacteria; order UBA8366; family UBA8366; genus UBA6544. The sequence goes on from JBMYRC010000136.1 coordinate 7,933, forward strand.
CCGTCGAGATCCGGTCCACGCAGGGTGCGCTGCATCTCTTGATTTGATATTGCAGACAGGGGCGACTGCGGGCCTGGAAAATCGTATCGGCACAATTTCTTAATAAGAAGGCCCGTTGGAGCGCGGTAATGGTCCGATTGACGGCGCCCACCGTAGCGAAGGGCCCGAAATAATGACCCTTACGTTTACGCGATCCCCGGTGTTTGACGATCTGCGGGAAGTCTTGGTCGCCGGTAATCAAGATATAGGGAAAGGATTTGTCGTCACGCAGCAGCACATTATAGCGCGGTCGGAGCTGATTGATCAGATTGGCCTCAAGGAGGAGGGCCTCGACCTCGGTATGGGTAGTGACGAATTCCATTGAGACCGTCTCTGCGATCATGCGCTGGAGACGGTAGGGAAGCTTAGCCGGGTGGGTGTAATTCACCACCCGCTTCTTGAGGTTGCGCGCCTTGCCGACATACAGCGCGTCTCCTCGTTGATTGAGCATCCGGTAGACCCCAGGACCACCGGGCAGTGTCGCCAGGTAGCCCCGAATGATATCGGCCCCGGCGGCCAAGCCGCTCTTTGGTGCCACGCTCGGGTCCGCTGGCCGCCGTTCTCTTAGTTCATCAGACATAAGCTATTATACCTGATTGTTTCGGTTTGGGACTGCTCAGTTGCAATTCGGTGTCGAGAAATTAACGCGGCAATTCAGGGTTCTTGTATCTATCCACGATTCTTGTGGATAAGTTTGTTGATAGGTTGGCGATTCGGTCCCAAGAGCCCGGATACGCAAGGGCTTATACTTTTTGCTCAAAAAATAGGCATTATTTTCAATGCATTGATTTCATTGAATTATTGTTGAAATTCACTTTAACTCTTTGTTAACTTTCTTTGTTTGGCCGGAGGGGGTAGACGACTCGGGTGACGACTCGGTTACTGTGCACAACTCGCACGAGTCGCAGCTTTAAGAATGCTTGTTTTTGAACAAGTTGGCGCAAAATGTGCGACCCATTTCTCATGCTTCGTCGGTCGGTCCAGGGGAATGTCGTCAAGAGCTAATATATCTTATTCTCCACCTTCTCGTGCGACAGCATAGCGCAGGACCATATCGCGCAGCGTCACAATACCGAGCAACGCCCGAGCGTCGTCCAACACCACTGCACGCGAGATTTTAAACCGGTTTATGATATTGATAGCGTGGCGGATATCGGTTCCAGGATGCAAAGTCAGGACGGGCTTCCGCATGATTTCGTAAACGTTCACCCGATCGAATGACAGGTTCTTCGCCACCACCAAATCGGCGATATCGGTAATGGCGATAACACCGTATTCGTCGTCTTCGTCATGGCGGTCGACGATCAACGAGCTGAAGCCGTATTCCTTCATTTCATTCATGGCTTCGCGCACGGGGGCCATTCGGTTAATGGTCCGGACATTGGGCGTCATTACTTCTCGGACTTTAATTTTCGGTTCGTTCTTCATAGCTGTTCCTCGATCTCTTCCTTCAAGACTTCGAGTTGCGATTGCAGCCCAACTGCATCCTCGATCGCGATTTGAAAGGCGATTCCGCTTCCCGGTTTCTCGTCGAATTCACCGGCTGTTGCAATGGTTTCGAATATCTCGCGGCTCAGTTGCTCGACAACCAGGAACATGAGGAGGTCCCGGTGGCCGGCGATTCCCAGTCTGAGAAATGTTTTCTGGAGCTTCAAACCTTAACCGCGCTCGCCGGTCACGACCGTGACTCCGGTTGCGCCTACTTCGCGTGCCGCCGCTAAGATGTTCTCTGTGTATTGGTCATCAACCAAAGCCCTGATCGATTTAAGTCTCCTTTTTCCCGCTTTAGCGACCGTTGTCGCGGCCATGTTGAAATTTGCGCGTAAGACAGCACCGAGATATTCGGTAACAGGCTGGCGAACGTGATCAGTCCAAAACTGTCAATTACCATGTTTTGGCTCGGTATGGTCGACGCCAAACCTTGGCCAAGTGCCGTTACCAGAGGAACCGTTACGATCGAGGTTGTGACCCCGCCAGAATCATATGCGACACCGACAATCTCCGGTGGTGCAGCGAAAGTCAGCAAAACGACCATCAGGTATCCACCAATGATCAGGTAATGAATTGGCCAAACCTTCAAGATATGGAACACGCCGAGCAGGATCGCGACGCCGACGGAGAAAGCGATGGTCATGCGGAGGCCGAAGGCGTAATCCGCTTTTGATTCAGCGACAGGCGCCAGGAATCCATCTTCCGCCGTCGTCCCGAATCCTAAAAGGAAGGCAAAGGCGAGCAGCCAGAACAAACTCCCCTTCCTGATCAAGGCGCCCACCATATTCTCGCCTATGGGAAACAGCCCTATCTGCAGACCTTAAATAAAAAAATGTTAGACCCAGCAGCACCGGCACCAAGCTAACCAAAATCCGCTCGAGATTAGGGATCGGCTACTGCAAGACGACAAGTTGAAAGAACCCAATGACCAGAATGATTGGCGCCAGGTGCCGGAGCGACTTCAGGATTAGGAATAGAGAGGCCTTAGCGCCTT
>JBMYRC010000137.1:0-10393 GCA_049601975.1 Alphaproteobacteria bacterium
TAGAGACTGTCTGGATGACATGGGAGCAGCGAGATGAGCGTATATGGCGACGGCAAGAAATTCTCGGTCGGCGGATTCGAGATCGACATCATCGTCCACGGTTTCCCCGGTAAGTCGGTTTGCCACGGATCGCTCGGTTTCAGCACGATAGCATTGATACGCAAAGATGATCGATTGGCGCTCATTGATGTGGGTTCATTCGGCCAGCGCGGTCTCTTGCAGCAGCAATTATCGGAGCGTCGCCTGGCGCCAAAGGATGTGACAGACGTCCTCCTGACGCACTCTCACTATGACCACTCGATCAACTGGACGATGTTTCCTGACGCGAATATTGCCATTGGTGACGAAGAGCTGGAATGGTCGCTGAAAGAGCCATGGGGGACAACCGTCGTACCCGAGCTTTATATGAAGGAATTGAAGACCTGGCCGACGCTGAAGACCATCGGCGACGGCGACGAAGTCTTCCCTGGCATTACCGCTCATCTGTCGGCGGGACATACGCCGGGCAGTCTCGTATTCGTCCTCGATGCGGGAGAGATCGATGTGGTGTTCTCGGGCGATGCCTGTAAAAATCGCGCGGAGCTGCTCTCGAAATCGGCAGACATGACTTATGACGCAGGTTTGACCCGGACCACGATAGAATCAATTTGGGCCTCTTGGTCGAAGAAACCGAATAGCATATTAGTGCCGGGTCACGACTTGCCGATGGTTTTGGACCATGGCGAGCCGCGATACCTTTGCGAGCGAGAAGCCGGAATTCGCGCTTGGTATGGCGAGGGCCTGAACGAAACCACTGTAATTTCATTGATATCAAACGCAACTGCCGGCGCAAAAGCCGCAGCCGAATAAAGAAAAGGAACCCACGATGGCGATAACTGAAAAACTAACGATCGAAAAGACGGATGGTATCGGCACATTGACGCTGAACCAACCAAATAAGCGCAACGCCATCAGCTTTGAGATGTGGCGCGATATTCCAGCCGCCATGGCCGAATTGGACAATGATCCGGATGTACGCGTGATCGTGCTAACGGGTGCCGGGGACAAAGCATTCTCGGCAGGTGCGGATATCTCCGAATTTGGCGAGTATCGCAGCACGCCCGAACAACGTGCGCTCTATTCGGAATACGAACACGCAACGACATCTTCACTTCGGAACGCCAGCAAATTCGTGATCGCACGCGTCGACGGTGTTTGTGTTGGCGGCGGTGCGGAAGTAGCGCTCGATTGCGATATCCAGATAGCATCCGACCGATCTCGTTTTGCCATCACTCCGGCACGGATCGGGCTCGGTTATCCTGTCGCCGATGTCAGCCGTCTCGTGCAAAACCTCGGCCCCAGAAACGCCAAGGAAATCCTGGCCTCCGGGCGCTACTACACGGCAGATGAAGCAAAGGCCATCGGCTGGATCAACCACGCGGTCCCGGCCGCGGAGTTAGATGACTTCGTGCTGGGTTACGCACAAGGCATCGCGCAGAACGCACCACTCGCCGTCGCCGCCGCAAAGATCACCGTGAACGAACTGATCAAGAACCCGGAAGACCGCGATATCGCCACCTGCGATGCTGCCGTCGAAGCGTGCTACCTGAGCAACGATTACGTCGAAGGTCAGAAGGCATTCGGTGAAAAAAGACCGCCGAAATTCAAAGGGCAATAACACCTTCCCTTAGCCTTTTCTCCACGACCCGCTACAATGTCGCCAACATACCAACACCTGGGAGCCTCATCGTGATCGTCGAACAAGTCTGGACCGGCAACGCCTATCGTAACTTCAACTATGTAATCGTCTGCCCGGATAGCGGTGAGGCCTTGGCAATCGATCCGTTGGACCACGAAAAATGCCTCGCCGCGGCGGAGAAGAACGGCTGGAAAATCAACCAAATTCTAAACACGCACGAGCATGGCGATCACACGGGTGGTAACAAGGCAATGGTCGCTGCCACCGGCGCGAAGCTTCTGGCACACAAGAATGCCAAAGACAGCATTCCAGGAATCGATGTTGGTCTCAGTGCCGGCGACGTGGTCAAGGTCGGCCGAGTTGAATTGGAATCCCTCGACACACCCGGCCATACCATGAGCCATGTCTGCCTATTATCCCACACCGACCAGCCCGCCCTCATTTGCGGCGACACCATGTTCAACGCGGGGGCGGGCAACTGTCACAACGGCGGACACCCGGTTGAGCTCTATCACACATTCACGGGGCAGATTGCGAAATTGCCTGACAATACGATGATCTATCCGGGTCACGACTATCTGACCAACAATCTGGAATTTACACTTTCGCGCGAACCCAATAACACCGCCGCCAAGGCGATGTTGGACAAGCTCCAAGACACCCACGATCCAGACAACGCGACGATCACCACGCTTGGCCAAGAAAAAGCAATAAATACTTTCTTCCGCCTACACAATCCCGAGATCATCGAGACGTTGCGTGGCGAATTCCCGGACCTTTCGCCAGAGCCGGAGCCGATAGAAGTCTTCCTGAAGCTGCGCGAACTCCGCAACAGCTGGTAGGCGCGACGAAACGCCCCTTTTAGCGACACGACCCCATGCCCGCGTTAAGGAGCTATGACTTCTAGCGACGATCAAAACGAATTGATTGCATTCCTCGGTAGTCCGAACACGCACAGCGTGGATTCAGTCGAGCGTATCGATGCGAATTCGGCGATCGTCTTCCTTGCGGGCGACTTCGTGTTGAAGCTCAAGCGGGCGGTGAAGTGCCGTTTCTGGATTTCTCTACCCTCGAGAAACGCGGCGAGTGTTGCGGACGCGAAGTAGCCCTCAACCGCCGCACCGCCCCCACGCTCTACCGAGACGCCGTCCCGATCACCCGGAACGGTAAGGGCAAGCTATCGCTTGGTATATTGGGAGAACCAGTCGATTGGGTCCTCTCAATGAACCGTTTCGTGGAATCCTGCCTGTTTGATCGTATAGCGCTCAACGGCGGCCTCAGCCTGGAGGTGATGATCGCCCTCGCCGATGCCATTGCCGCCTTTCACCGCGACGCCGACGCCAAGCCCAGCAAAGGCGATGCCGAGGCCTTGGATGGGTGATGGACGACAATATAAAAAAAATGAAGGGCGTTTCCTGATATCCTCGAGCGCACCGCCGTCATCAGGCTCGCCAAGAGTTCCGGATGGACGTTGAGCCGAATTGCCAATTTGTTAGACCGCCGACGCAACGGTGGCTTCGTTCGCCATTGTCACGGAGATCTACATCTCCAAAACATCTGTCTTCTCGATGATCGTCCGATCCAATTCGACTGTATAGAATTTAACGACGACATTGCGTACATCGTTACTCTCTACGATCTTACCTTCTTGCTCTATCGCGGTCATAGAGACCGAGCCAATTTGATATTAAACCGGTATCTTGCTCGCACTGGCAACATCAATGCACTCCCCGCCCTGCAGTTCTTCCTTTCCTGCCGCGCCGCAATGAAAGCCAAAGTGACAGCCATCGCCGCCTACGGCAATAAAAGTCACATCCGCGATGCCCAATCCTTTCTCCAGCTAGTGCTCGATTATCTATCGCCGCCGAGCCCTCGGTTGATCGCCATCGGTGGCACACCCGGCACGGGTAAATCGACCTTGGCCCGAGGAATAGCGCCCGATATCGGCGTGGGTTGCGGCGCCATCCTCATGCGAATTGACGTCCTGCCGAAGCACATGCTCGGCGTCGATATATTGGAACGACTAACCAAAAGCGCTTACGACCGCAAAACCACACGACGCACATATGACCGTGTCGTCGACGAAACAGAAGCGGCGCTCGATGCCGGGCTGAGCGTGATCGCCGATGCGACTTTCATTGAAGCCCGATTCCGCAAACGCATCGAAGCCATCGCGCAGACACGCTCTATCCCTTTCACCGAAATTTAGCTCGATGCTGATTTCAAATTACGGGAACACCGGATCGCCGCGCGCACTAACGATCACTCCGACGCAACGGTGGACTTGATCCGCCGATTCCGTAATGAGCCCGATATTCCAAAGAGATGGCATCGTCTCGATGCGGGACAGCCGCTTGATCATCTAATAAAGGTCGTTCAGGGTAAATTTTTGACCTAAGTCAAAGCTCGGCCCTCATTGGGCTGCTATCCAGAATCAACAAACTAGCGTTATAAAAAAACAGAGTCGCTTTATGTCCATTCGAAAAATTCTTGGCCCTTTTACAGGGAATAACGGCAATGCGTTAGTACTTGATGCTGCAATTTACATGGCCAATAAACTTGTTGCTCGGATCACAAGATTGCATATGCGATCCTCCGGCGACGCCGCTTTACCGTTCCTCGGCGACACCGCGTCGGGTGTAGTTATCGAAGAAATTCTCGACCGGATTGAGGCGGAAAGCGCGTTTCGCACCTGGGCCGATAAAGCCGCGTTACCGGGCGTATATCGAAGCCTTCAGCGACCGCGACGGTTTCTTGTCCACTCACGCGCGGCGTTGTGACTTGATCGTCGTGCGCGGCCCCGCCTCGGAGGACGATGCCGGTATTAAAGCTGATATCGAAGCGGTTTTAATGGACAGCGGTCGCCCCGTTCTGCTCGTCCGCAAGAAGGTATTGGAAAATATTGCGAACAAGGTAATTGTCGCCTGGAACGACAGTGTCGAACCCTCGCGCGCTACCGCCGCCGCGATGCCGCTCCTCGAAGTTGCCGATTCCGTTACTGTTGCCGGTATCAAAACCCACGCCTACGACACACTAAACTTAGAGCCGATCGCTGACTGGATTAATGCCGATCGTGCTGTAGCCGACACCTCGGTCATCGATGCGGGTAATGAAGAGATAAGCGACATTCTGCTCCAACACACCCGGTGACATGACGGGGCTTTGCTGGTTATGGGGGCATACAGTCACAGCCGGCTTAGGGAACAAGTTCTCGGCGGTGTCACTCAAGACATCCTCCACTATACCGAAGTTCCCCTCCTTCTAGTCCACTAAGATATATTAAGAGTAATATGACCTTGAAAACAGTTCGCCTGGAACTTGCCCGGTGCCCCGAGTTTCCAGAAGGCAGCAGTGAATTCGGCTATGAAATTTTGACACCCTTGACCGACGACGGACACATTTATGCTGATGGGTGGACGGCCAACGCCGACAAATGCACGGTCCGACGCTTCTGGCGCCACGAGGATGACGAGAACGGCCCGCTCGTTCACATCGAGCAGGGCTGGATATTCGACTACAATCCAGACGAGGAGAACGATGACGAGCCACCCTTCCGGCTCGATGATCACAGGAGATATGTATCTGACACCGAACATGACGGCGTTCTGCGCACCTTCCAGATCGCTGACGATCGGTGAACCTATAGAACATCTTCCGGGCTGTCTTTGCCATCACAATCGGATAATATCCGGCTATGTCGAAAACACTGAAAACTGTCGTCTTAACCGGTGCGAGCCGAGGGATCGGCCACGCCACAGTCATGCGGTTCTCGAGTGAGGGCTGGCGCATTATCACTTGTTCGCGCGACGCCGTGCCCGAGGCCTGCCAGCGCGACCCAAATTGGGCCATTCACATACCGACTGACCTTGGCGACGAAGGCTCCGTCAAAGCTTTTATCAAACAAGCCAATGAAGTGGTCGGCGACGCGCCACTTAATGCGCTCGTCAACAATGCCGCGGTTTCTCCGAAAACATCATTCAATGAACGCTTGGGTTGCCTGAACGGCGATATCGACGGCTGGCGGCAGGTCTACGAATTGAACCTTTTTGCTCCTATCATGTTATGTCGCGGCTTTGCTTCTGCCCTTAGCCGAGGTGCGAAGGCCGAAGGCGGTGCCGTCGTGAACATCACGTCGATCGCCGGCCATGCCATTCACCCCTTTGCGGGCTCGGCTTATTCAACATCGAAATCCGCTCTCTCGGCCCTCACCCGAGAGCTCGCCGTCGAATTCGCGGAGCTAGGCGTTCGGGTCAATGCCGTGGCGCCCGGCGAGATCGAAACCGAGATGATCGGCGAGGAGTACGAGCCGTTAATCAACCGCATACCGATGCATCGCATGGGAACGCCCGAAGAAGTGGCCGGTTGCGTCTATCAGCTTTGCTCACCCGACTTCAGTTACGTAACAGGGACAGAAATATTCGTGACTGGTGGGCAGCACGTTTATTAGGCTGTTCCCAGATTATCCCTAAATCGGCGAGATCGAGCGATACTTCGGCGGATGCTTACTCTGCCGTCGAGCCGGACACGCGGCAATCGTGTCGATCAGGAAGTCCCGCGTCTCACGCGGATCGATGATCGTGTCGAGACCAAAATGCTCCGCCGCCCGCAAGGCGCCCAATTGCCCCTTGAAGATATCGATCAATTCCTGCCTCCGAGCCACCGGATCATCGGCTGATTCATAGTCACGGCGATAGGCGACATCCACCGCGCCTTCCACCGACATCGCGCAGATCTCCGCCGTCGGCCACGCGATACAAGCGTCCGCGTCGAAGCTACGCCCCCCAGCCATAGCGAAATATCCGGCACCATAGCCCTTTCGCATCACGATCGAAATCCGCGGCACGGTCGCATGCGCCAATTCATAGAATACCCTGCCACTTTTCCGGCCCAGAACGGAGCTTTCCGCTGACGATCCAATTGCGAACCCCGGCACATCGACCAAGAACACCAGCGGAATACCATAGGCATCGCAGAACGCGATAAAACGAGCTGATTTCTCGCAAGCCTTGGCATCCAACATTCCAGCCATCTTCATCGGTTGATTGGCGATAAGGCCAACGGGGCGGCCATTGAGACGTGCCAAGCTAGTCACAATATTGCTCGCAAAGGTCGGTTTCATTTCGAAAATACTGTCTTTATCAGCAATAATTTCAATGACCTTTCGGACGTCATAGGGCTTCCGCAAATTCGATGGCACGATATCCAAGAGGTCCTCGGCATCCCCGCCGGAAGGCCCGCCTGTCTCGCTAACCGGTAACGGCTCACGGCAGTTCGATGGTAGATAAGAGAGAAACTTTCGGATGGCTTCGAATACTTCAGCTTCACTGTCGACCGCCAAATCGGCCAAACCATTTTTATCCACCTGAACCGACGCTCCGCCGAGGGACTCCTTGTCGATTTCCTCTCCAGTGCCGGCCTTGACCAACACTGGCCCCGCCAAACCCATCGTCGACTGCCCCCGGATCATAACGACGAAATCCGCCATCGAGGAATAGTTCGTCGGCCCGGCAAACCCTACCCCCATCATCGCGGTCACAAACGGTGCCCAACCGGACAAGCGAGCCATGCCCTCGAACACACCGGTCGTAGGTGCGAAATGGCGCGAGTCTTGGCCGTCCTGTATTCGATGCCCGCCACCTTCCAACAGCATCACCAATGGAATGCCGCGCTCCGTCGCCAACGCGACAGCCCGATTGGTCTTGTCCGCCCCAACAACACCGGTGCTACCGCCAAGCACGGTAAAATCATGGGCCGTCACCATCGCATGACGCCCATCCAGTTTCGCCGTCCCGATGACCACACCATCAGCGGGAGCCACCAAACCGGCATTGAAGGACGTGTCGCGTACCGGCTCCACCAAATCACCAATTTCCCGGTAACTATCTGAATCGCAGAGTGCATCGATACGTTCGCGGGCAGTCATGCGACCACCGCGATGTTGCTTAGCCACCGCCTCCGATCGCCCGGAATCGATGATTCTAGATATAAATTCCTGCCGTTTTTCTAATAATTTACGGCTACTTTCTCTGTTTCCTATTCCTTCCCCGGCCACGGCATCACTCCCTGATCGATTGCCCATGATACAATGTGGCGCATTTCCGAGGTTTTTCATCGCGCAAAGTCACGCTATCCTATTAGACAACCAAACAAACAACCGAACGAGGTCTGCGATGGGCTACACACTTGAGAAGTTCGCTAGCGAATGCCATGACATTTTGGCTGAAGATTCAGGCGTGGCCGGACGCGAGAAAGTCCGCACACTGTTGACCCAGGTCTTGGTCGATGAAACTTTCGTCGCGGAAAACTTTCCCGACAGTAACGATGCGCCGCGCTCAATCCTATACGAAGACGACGAGTTGGGCTTTGCAATTTGCTCGCACGTCTATAAGCGCGAAGCCATGTCCAAGCCACATGCACACGGCGCGCATTGGGCCATCTACGGACAGGTCGCGGGTCAAACCGAAATGTTCGACTATGAATTTATCGATGCCCCAGCCTCCGAAGACGATTCCGGCACCTGCAAGGCTACCCGCAGCTACACCCTGAAGCCGGGTGATGCGCATCTCTATAATGTCGGTGATTTGCATGCACCGCGGCGCGCAGGCGCCACCAAACTGGTCCGTATCGAAGGTGTGAACCTGGATACGATCAAGCGCGTCTATCACGAAGAAATCGGCGCACAGGCCGCAGAGTAAACAAATCGAAACTTATAGAGAAAACGAAGCCATATACCGGCTACGGAGCCGGTATATGTCCAGTTTTAGCCAGCGAATTAGTATAAACTGAAATTGATTGCTATAGTCGCCACGCCAATAACGTATCTTGGGAAACCTGATAGAACGGTACCGGTTCTTCGAATCCTTTGAGGGCATTTTCCTCGCGCTCCGCTTTCAATACCGCTACTAGTGGAACAACAGGGGTATCACGGGCGAATTCTTCCGAAAAAACGATATCGCGGCCAAGGATCTGTCCTTCCAAGCGAGCCAACGTGTTAGTGGCCGAGCCGTAATAGTCGAGACGGTTATTCAGCGTCGCTGAAATACAACGCCCGACATGCAGTCTAAGCTTGATCGTGACCGGCACCCGGCCCGAATTGGCATTAAAAATCTCAAAATCACGGTGAATTTGAATGCCCCATTTCAATCCACATAACGGATCAGCAAATGACGCCATGATCGCATCGCCGATGGTCTTCACAATAGAACCGTTGTTCTCGCGCACTGCCTTGCCCAGTACCGCAAAATACTCTCGTACCAGATGATAAGCTTGGGAATCGCCAATCGCTTCATATAACGCGCTCGAACCTTTTAGGTCGGTATACATGATCGTGACGTGATCGATATCAACATCATCACCCGGCCGCAGGAGTTGCTCGTCAAACCGGTCGCGAAACGGCTGTAAGGTCGTAACCCTATGCGCTGTCAAAGCATCCCGGCGCCAACCCAATTCCTCAATCATGAAAGTCAGCCGACGTGCCGAGCGGTTGTGAAATGTTACCGCTCCCGGCTCCCCTGGTTCTCCGGCCCCTAACCTATTTCCTTCGGCAATGACTTCGGGAAACCCACCGGTCTCGAACTGCACCGAAACTTCGTCACCTGGCTCCAAGGTCCGCAGACGATACGTTCCTCGCGTCAAATCGATTGCCTCAGACCGGCTCTCCCCCGGTTCCACCGTCAACTGTACCTTTACGTGCGGTGTGCTCATGGGTCCGAATAGGCAATACTCACTCCACCAATCGAATACTCCGGGACAGATGGAATGCCAGCTCGAGGTTTTCGGAAAAATTCTGCCCGTAATCGATATTGCAACTTGGGCAATGCGCACCGGTCGGCAATTGGTCTAGCGCCGAGGTTGATTGCTTACCGACCTGACGTTGTGGACAAAGCAAATCCCAACGCATCCCAAGTAAGCCCACCTTTGCCACCTGTAGACAGGCTTCTATGGTCTCACGTTCAGGTGTCCCCCATAGACACGCCAAATTGAGTGACCTGATCGACACGACGCCCACCTCTTCGCTACCGACCACGTAATCGTCGATCCACTGTGCCAATCCATTGCCGCACGATGTTGCCTCAATCTCCGCAACCAGTGCCGATACGCGGCCTTGGGCACCGGCGCTCAATTCCAGCGCCGGAACCTCGAACTCTCGGTCCGGGCGCCCTGCAGCGAACTCGCGCGCGTAAGCCGCCAGGCGGTCAAAATCCCACTACGCCGAAGCAAAACATCCGGTCGCCAATACGATTCGACCGATCAAGTTTGCGGCTTCTGCCTGTAATGTGTATTTCCCCCGGCACCCCGTTGGCGACGGTGTGCCGGGGCAAATGAACCACAAGTGACGTTAAAGGTCCCTTGCGAAAAGTCCGCCGGTGCTCGAACCATCGCCCATAGACCCAATTGGCGGGATGGTCTTCCCATTCCAACTCGGTCGGTCCCATCTTGGTGCGTCCGAGATATTCAACGGAACCCTCGGCACGCGGTGTCTCAATGATGTCGTGCTTCGGCAAACCGGCGGCTTCATTAAACCGCGCGGTATCAGCCAATACCGGGCGCACCTTCTCCACCGGAGAATCAAACTCCCACTCGAATACACGTTTTCTTACGTCGGCCACCAATATAGTCCTTCGTCGGACCACTCGCCGTATACTCTATAGCCGATAACCGTAAAACCACTATCGCTTCGAGCAGATCCACATCACAATCTTATGAAGGCGAGCG
>JBMYRC010000138.1:0-10392 GCA_049601975.1 Alphaproteobacteria bacterium
AATGGCCATTGAACATAAAGTCGGAAATCTCTCGCGCCACATCGGCCAGGTCACCGAGGAATGGCGGGAAGGTTATTGCAAACTCACCGTCGAAGTCAGCGAACAGCACATCAACCGAAGCGGCGCGGTCGATGGCGGTGTCTTCGCGATCTTAATCGATTCCGCCGCAGCCTATGCAGGCACTTTCGCGAAGACGGGTGAGCCGCGCAACGACTGCGCTACCATCTCCATGAATGTTAACTTCGCTGGGCAACCATCTGGCAAAAGGCTGGTTGCTGAAGGTCACGTCCGGCGTTCGGGAAAACGGATCTTCTTCGCATCCTGCACCGTCACCGACGAGGACGGTACCCTTTGCGCTTTCGGGGATTGCACCTTCCGGATATTCAGCCCCCGTTAAAGGATCGCTTATGCGGCCCGCAGCTCTTCCAGAAATGTTTGCACGAGGGTCCGCAAGTGTTCAGCTTCGCGTGATAGTTCGCTCGACGTGGAATAGACCTGCCCGGCGGCCGCTCCCGTCTCACTCGCAGCCTCGTTTACCTTCAAAATACTGGATGCCACCTCTTGAGATCCGGCAGCGGCCTCTTGCACGTTTCGCGCAATCTCACCAGTCGTGGCGCTCTGTTCTTCGACCACCGCCGCAATACTACCACCGATCTTGTTGATCCGATTGATCACGACGACGATTTCCTCCATGGAGCCGACAGCTTCGCGTGTCGCTGACCGTACGGCCGTCACTTGTTACCTGATGCTTTCGGTCGCTTGCGTTGTTTGGTTGGCCAGGCTTTTCACTTCGCTTGCGACAACGGCGAATCCCTTGCCCGCATCCCCTGCACGGGCCGCTTCAATGGTCGCATTCAACGCCAGAAGATTGGTTTGCTCGGCGATATCGTTAATCAGTTGCACAACCTCTCCGATCCGATCCGCCGCCAAAAACAGACCTTGAACTTTTTCCTGCGTGTCATTCGCGGTCACCTTCGCGGATTAGGCATATAGCAACGGTAGGACCGCCTATATGACAGAGAAATGCGGGCATCCTCCGATGCCCAACTTCTATGAAATGCCCATCACCATGGATCGGTAATACAACACTGTTTATGATGGAGGTGGCGTTCGGGACGCCGCTGAGTATATCCGCCCACTGGCCTTGTATGAGTGTCCGTTTAATTGAGGGCTGGTTATTGTACCACAGTAACCCGATTTCTTTCCTAAACAAGAAATGGGTGCGGGCATGGATTTAGGCTTAAAAGATAAGGTGGTGGTCGTCACCGGCGCAAGTAAGGGCATTGGATACGCCGCCGCTTACTTATTTGCGCGTGAAGGTGCGCGAGTGGTTATCTCTGCACGGCGTGAAAACGACCTGCAAATTGCCAAAGACACCATCGCCAAAGAAACAGGGGGCGATATCGCCGCAATTGCCGCGGACGTCACCGTCGTCGGCGATCTAGATCGTCTAACGGATTTTATGCGGGACCGATATGGCCGTGTCGATATTCTGGTAAACAATGCCGGTACGGGAACCTACAAACCCTTCCTTGAGGTCAGCGACAAAGACCTCGAATATGGCATGGCGATTAACTTCTTCGCCCAATTCCGTCTTTCGCAGCGCGTTGTCCCGATGATGATGAAAACCGGTGGGGGAGCGATCATCAATGTTTCGGGTCGGACGGCATATCAAGCCGCAAATCCGCCGGGCTCAACCTGTACCGGCCCTGCGAAAGCAGCAGAGCTGCGGTTCACGACAGACGTTGCCGATGAACTGCGACCCCACAACATCCGCGTCAATTGCGTCGTCCCTGGTGTCGTCATCACGCCGGAACGTTTCGACAAATGGGAACGTGAATCCGCTGGCAAGGACTACGACAAGGCCGTGGCGCTGGCGCGACGTGAAAAGATCGTAAGAGAGTTCGGCCCTTGGGGCGACGCTAACGAAGTCGCCGATACCATCGTGTATTTGGCGTCGTCGCGCGCGTCCTACGTAAATGGAGTCTCGCTCTTGGTCGATGGCGCAAACAAATCGTCCTACACCCGTATCATTCGCAACTATCAGGACTAAGCGCCAATGAAACTCACTGTGGAAGAAGCCAGACATCTCTCGGAACGAGCCCTTGCCGCCGCCGATTATACGGAAGAGGAGGCCGCCACGATCACCGAGCATATCATGGATACAGAACTGCGGGGTCTCGACTACGGCGGTCTCGCCCGTACCCTCAGCGTTTTCGAACGCACAACGAAACCGGGTTACGAGCGCGGTGACATCGAAGTGGTTCATGAGACGCCACTATCCGCATTGATCGATGGCCGCAACACGATCGGATATTTGGTGGCCCGTCGCGCATCAAACCTGTGCATCGAGAAGGCCTCTGAGCACGGCATGGCCGTCGTTGGTGCTCGTGATACCTGGCACACTGGTATGCTGTCGTTCTTTGCGGAGATGGCGGCGAAGCGCGATCTCATCTCCATGATCGCCTCTAACGCAGCGCCCAACACAGCTCCCTTCGGTGGAACAGAAGGGCGCTTCGGCACGAACCCTATCTGCTATGGATTTCCGTCGACGGATGATCCAGTGATCTGGGACATCGGCACGTCAAACATCATGCACGGTGAGGTCGTGCTCGCCGAGCGCCTGGGTGAGGAAATCCCCGAAGGTACCGCCTACGACAACGCGGGACATCCGACCACCGACCCGGCCGCCGCTCTCACCGGTGCCTTTACCGCATGGGGCGGTCACAAAGGGTCGGGATTAGCCATCGCCGTCCAATTGCTCGGCACGATGTGCAATGTCGCCCCAATCCCTGAAGGTATGTTCGGTTATGGCTGTCTTTTCGTGATGATGCGGGCCGACCTATTGATGCCGGCGGAAGAGTATAAGGCGAATGTCGCCTATTATGCGGCAGAAGTCCGACAGACCCGCCCCGTCGAAGGCGGCCCATCGGTCCGTATGCCCTACGACCGATCCATCACGGAGCGCCGTCGCAAGATCGAAGCAGACGAAGTGGAGATCTCTGACGCGGTTCACGAGAGGCTGCTTGAAATCGCGCAATCGAACAGCCGGAATTCGTAACTCACAGGGCCGTCACACAAACTTGAGCTAGCATCACCTGCCCTCTTCTCGATGCGATCCATCATCGCGTTGGCCCAGACGATGCGCGCCATGTCGCATTTGTGAAACTCGTATCGCGAGATATCGTTCGCCTCATACCCTCGGATTCCCAGCACGAACCCTCAAGGTGGCCGCCCGACCTTTGGCACGGCTGCGCAACGTCGATGATCGACGGTTTATGTGGCTTCAACGCACTCGCAATAAGGCCTTTTCGACACCAGGTCGCCAGCGGATGGGCCCAGAAATCCAGAATGCTCCGGGATATCGGATTGCTGGATTTCGAACTACCGGAGACTTGATCTCGATCAACGCATAGTTGCCAAGAACATCTATACTCCTGGCAATGGATCCAAAACTTTCAAAATACGCGACGCAGTCCGTTCCGCGCTATACCTCATACCCAACAGCACCTCATTTCAAAGACAAAATCGACGGGAAATAATATGGCGACTGGCTGACAGCGCTACCCGCGCAGGCCACGCTATCGCTTTACCTTCACATTCCATATTGCAACGCGATCGACCAATATTGCGGATGTCATACCAAAGCGACGCTGCGAGAAGCCCCACTACGCGACTATGCCGAGACGCTCATGGCGGAACTGCGGCTCACCCTGGAAGCTCTCGATCAAAGACGTCACGTGAAACACATTCATTGGGGCGGCGGCACGCCGAGCCTACTGCCGCGGGAATGTCTCAAAGAAATCGCCGAAGTTATCCGCACCGGCGTCGAGATCCTGCCAGGTTGCGAACACGCCATTGAACTCGACCCCAGAACCGTCACCCGCAAACTTGCAGATACACTCGCCAAGATCGGTGCCAATCGCGTCAGTCTCGGCATTCAAGATTTTGTTCCGAACATCCAATTGGCGATCGGTCGCGTCCAACCGTTTGCGCATTTCGAGCACGCGGTCTCAATGCTCAAGGACGCGCGACTGACGCATATCTGTTTCGACTTAATGTACGGCCTGCCGTATCAAGGCGAAGACCAGCTCGCGGCAACAATCGAGCTGGCCACTAGCCTACGCCCAAGCCAGACCGCCCTTTTCGGATAAGCGCATGTCCCTTGGATGAAAAAACACTAACGGCTGATTGATACTGCCGCCTTGCCCGGAACCGAAGAAAGAAACGAGCACTCGGAAGCCGCGGCTGAACGTCTTGCAAGCTTTGGATATCGCCGCATTGGGCTCGACCATTTCGCGTTGCCAGGCCACAGTCTCGCCGATGCGTTTTCGAATGGACGGCTGAGGCGAAACTTTCAAATATATACCACTGACCCGGCGGATGCGTCACCAGGGTTTGGGGCCCCCTCGATCGGAAAATTGCCTCAAGGCTTCGTGCAAAACCGCACCGACATTCGAAATTGGCAGCAAGATATCGACGCGGGAATTCTGCCAATCTCCCACGGCAAACGCCTACAGACGGACGACGTGATTTAGAGCGACCTCATCGAGGAACTCATGTGCCGGTTCGAGGTGGATATCGAGAAAATCAGCAATCGCCTCGACATCAATCCGGCGAGCTTACAAGTCAGCATCAAGGCACTTCACCCACTCCGGTAAGATGACCTGATCGAAATCGACGGCGGTCGGATCAAACTCTCGCCGGACCGCCGTGCCTTCGTGCGTCTGGTTGCCCCGCCGCGTTCGACGCCTATTTACCGAGTGGCGACGCACGCCATTCTGCGGCGGTATGACGAACGGATTTACTCCGCAGCCATCTCCATGGCCCTCGGTGCTGGCATCGGGACGTGATTGATTTCCGCCAATGGTTTGCCGAAATGTTTCTCGACCAGCGGTATCACCTTTGTCGACAGCGCTTCCATTGAAGCAAGTGCCGTCTTGCTCTCCACGTCACCGACCTGAAAGTAGATGTTCATATGGGCCGGGCCGTAAAGCTCAATCTCTTCGCACAGCTGCTCAGCCACCTTCTCAACATTACCGGTGATGATGTTGCGTTCGATCCGTTCCAGCGGGGGTTCGCCCTCGAAACCGTTTTCTTCCACCATATAGTCGTCCGCCAAACTCTGCTGCCGCGTGCGGAGCGCCACAGCAATCCGTTGTTGGTAGCGCGCACCATCGACATAGCGTTCGATCTCGGCACGGTTGTCGCTTATGCACATGAAGCGAAGCACACCAATCGGAATATTGTCGGTCGGCTTCCCCTCGGCGGCGTAGCATTCCTCGACCTGGGTTCGGAGATTGCGAATCTTCTTAGGTGACCCGACTCCGCCTGAAATGAACGGGATATAGCCGTCGCGGGCACAGCGGCTATGACTGTCCGGGTCCTTGCCGGCGATCCAGATCGGTGGCCGAGGCGATTGCACCGGGCGCACGTTAATCGCCGTCGATTTTAGTTTATAGAAATCACCATCATAACTGAAATGCGGTTGACGTAGGCCGAGCTCGATCATGTCGAGCATCTCGTGGAACATCACTTTGTTCTTATCGATATCCGCACCTAGGCGCTCGAACTCATAGTTTTGGTATCCACTGCCGACACCGAGATCGAGCCGCCCGCCGGACAGCGCGTCAACCATGGCGATCTCCGCTATCAAGCGCGCCGGTGTATGCAGGGGCAGAATCACGACGGCACTACCGACTCGAATCCGTTTGGTGATCGCCGCCGCATAGGCGCACATCATCAAGGGTGACGGCACCAAGCTGTAGTTGGAGAAATGGTGCTCCGCGAACCACACGCGGCTGAACCCGAGTTCTTCCGCTTTGCGGGTATGGTCAAGAGCTTCATGGATCAAATCGTGAGAACTCTTCGAGCGATCCCGGTGTTGCAATAGATTGAATAGTCCAAAATCCATATCGGCGTCGTCCTATCAGGAATAATTACTTTCTATCGGATATAGGGCGGGGTCCGGGAAAGTAGACTGCGGCACCTTGCCTTCCCCCACACAAAGCTTCTATCCCTATGTGATCCATATGGGAGAGACCCCATGAGCGAAGACCTGCTGACCATTGAGCGCGAAGATGCCATCGCTATCCTGACCTTCAACCGGCCCGAAGTGTTGAACGCGTTCGACAACCCGCTAATGGAAGCGACGCTGGAGACCGTCACTGCATTAAATGATGACGACGATCTCCGCGTAATAGTCGTCCGCGGTGCCGGTCGCGCGTTTTCCCCAGGGTTCGATCTCAAGGCTTCCGCCGGGCGCAAAATGGAGGACGTCCAGGATTGGGAGCGGCAGATGCAGCTGCAGTTCGATTTCATCATGCAGTTCTGGTATTCCCCGAAACCAACCGTCGCCGCGGTTCACGGCTATTGCATCGCGGGTGCCTTCGAACTCGCACTCGCCTGCGACGTCACCATCGCCGCCGAGAACACCCGCTTCGGCGAGCCCGAGGTCCGCTTCGGAACCGGTATCGTCGCGATGCTGCTGCCTTGGGTGACGGGTCCGAAACAGGCAAAGGAAATCCTGCTGACCGGCGAGGACCAACTCAATGCCCAGAGCGCGCTCCGCATGGGAATCGTCAACCGTGTGGTGCCCGACGATACCGTGTTCGAGACAGCCATGTCCGTCGCGAAATCGATGGCGACGGCGTCGGAACGCTCGGTACGATTCACCAAGCGGGCAATCAACGAGACCTACGAGACGATGGGTTTCAGCCGCGCATTGAAATCCTCGCTCGACCTCGACGTCCTACTCAATGCCGCTTCGGACCCGGTAAAAGATGAGTTCAACCGCATCCGTCGGGAAGAAGGTGTGGGCGCCGCTATTGCCTGGCGCGACGCTCGGTTCAGGGACGCCTAGCGAATACCCGTTAAAAACCCAGCTCGGCCTTGGCGATGATATTGTGCTGGATTTCGTTCGACCCGGAATAGATCGATACTTTCCTGAAATGTAAATAAAACGGCGTGCAACCATTGGCAAACTCGGCCCCAATCGACGGCTCGTTCCAGCCTTGGGTGAGAGCCGCGAATAGATAGGGCTGCGCGTAATAGCCGACCGCTTGCATCTTCAGTTCCGTCAACCGTTGCTGAATTTCCGTATTTCGGATTTTGAAGACATTCGCCTCCACTCCCAACGCCTGCCCACTAAGGTCACCCAAACGAGAGAGCGCATCGACGGTACGCATCGTGAAGGCTTCCAGGGTCTTCAATTCCAATTCCACCTCGGCGATCTTGCGGGGAAAATTCCGGGTCTTCGGCCAATGGCCCGCCGCCCGCCTTTTCCTCCTCTTGGGTAATTCTCTTGAGCTGGCTAAGCAGTTTCTTATGCGGCCCAAGCGAGCCTCCCGACATCCGCTCATGGGCCAAGAGATATTTACCGATCGCCCACCCTTCGCCTATTTTCCCGACCGTGTTCTCCACCGATACTCGAACATTGTCGAAAAACACCATGTTTGTTTCATGCAAACCGTCGAGGAACACAATCGGCCTGATCTCGATCCCCGGTGTCTCCAGGTCGAGCAACATGAAGGTGATCCCCTGCTGCTTACGCCCCTCGGACGACGTGCGTGCCAGAAGAAAACACCAGTCGGCCCTATGCGCCTTGGTGGTCCAAGTCTTGGTACCGTTGATTACCCAATGATCGCCGTCCCGTGTCGCCGTGGTCGTCAGCGATGCCAGGTCCGAGCCCGAGCCCGGCTCCGAGTATCCCTGGCACCAAACATGTTCGCCGGAAAGTATCTTCGGCAGGAACTGTGCCTTCTGCGCCTCATTGCCGAACCCCATCAACACCGGCCCGCACATGTTGATGCCAAAAGCGACGAGACGCGGTGCAGCGGCAAGCGCGTGTTCCGCGTCGAAGATGTATTTCTGCGCCAAACTCCGCCCCGGCCCGCCGTGCTCCGCTGGCCAATTCGGGGCGGCGAAATACTTCGTCCTTTTCGCTGAATTCAACATCCATCAACCAACCTTCCTCAATTTCGAAGACAGTCCGTAGACGAATATAGCGCATTTGTAAGGAAATTGGCGGAAGAGAGTGGGAGTCGAACCCACCGGGAACGTCTGACGCCCCCCAACGGTTTTGAAGACCGCGCACGACACCGGCCGCGATTCCCCTCCAAGAACGATATCAAATGGTTAGCAGGGTAAATTGCAAACAAAATCGCCTTCCGCACACAAATTCACTCAATTCTTGGTGTGGACGGTATGTATTTCCATATGAGAGGTTAAGTTAAGAGTTAGATATACGCCCGCAACGCGCGGGCATGAAACCGAACGAGGAGACGCGTGGATGTCAGGACCGCTCACCGGCTATCGGGTGATCGATTTCACCAATGTGATTGCCGGACCTTTTGCCACCATGATGCTTGCCGACCAAGGCGCCGATGTCATCAAGGTCGAAGCCCCGCAACGACCGGACCACACGCGACATGCCGGCCATTCCCAAGATGGCATGACAGCGTCCTTCGTTAACAATAACCGCAATAAGCGATCCGTTTCAATCGACGTCAAATCAGATGCGGGACGTGAAGCGTTGAAGAGGTTGGTCGCGGCGGCGGATGTCTTTATTCAGAATTTTCGACCCGGCGTCGTCGAGCGCTTGGGCATCAGCGAGGCCGACTTGCGCGCAATCACCCCGGACCTGATCTACGTCTCGATGAGCGGTTGGGGCGAGAACGGACCGCTTTCCCACAAACCGGTCTATGACCCGATCATCCAGGCGCTCTCCGGCCTCGCCACCGTTCAAGCGGGATCGGACCAAGAACGCCCCCGCCTGATCCGAACCATCCTGCCGGACAAGCTGACCGGCGTGACGGCGGCGCAAGCGGTGACATCCGCGCTGGCCGGGCGTGCCAAGACCGGTGAAGGACAGCACGTTAAAGTCTCCATGCTCGATTCCATCATCGCCTTTTTGTGGTCATCCGATATGGGGTCGCAAACCTTCGTCGACAATGAAGTCAGCGAACAGAAGGCCGCGACCTTCATCGATCTGATTTACGAGACCCAAACCGACTACATCACGGTCTCTACCATGACCAATGTGCAATGGACGGCGTTCTGCCAAACGGCAAACCGCGAGTATCTACTGGAGGACGAGCGGTTCTCATCCCCAGCACTCCGCGACCAAAATGCTGACGAGCGGCTGCGCTTGATCCAGGAAGCTCTGCTGGAAAGGCCGGCCGCCGAATGGCTGAAAATTTTGGATGATGCCGGTGTTCCCTGCGCGC
The DNA here is from genome assembly GCA_049601975.1 of Alphaproteobacteria bacterium. GTDB lineage: Bacteria > Pseudomonadota > Alphaproteobacteria > UBA8366 > UBA8366 > UBA6544. The sequence goes on from JBMYRC010000138.1 coordinate 9,228, forward strand.
CAGTTCTGACTCGCAAACAAATGATCACCCACCCGCAGGTGGAAGCCAGCGGCACCGTTGTCGAATACGACCATCCGAATGCCGGTCGGTTGCGCCAAGCCCGCCCGGCCGCGAGGTTCGAGGGCACGCCAGTCGGCATTCGCCACGGCGCCCCGATTCTGGGGGAGCATACCCACGAGGTCCTCGGCGAGGTCGGTTACAGCAGGGCGGAGATCGAAGCCATGGTCAAGGACGGGGTTTTGATCGCACATCCGACGGATAAAGCGGACTGAACTGAACATGCACTTTCATCTTTATAACCGACCGGGCTCCGGCGTTTTCGTCGTCGAATCTGCTCTCGTCCTGGCCGGCGTTGACTTTGAATTGACCGAAGGTAATTCGAAGCCAGGCACGCCCCTGCCCGAGAGTTTTCGCAAGATCAACCCGTAGGGCCAAATGCCGACCCTCGTCCGGCCCGATGGCACGACGATGACCGAAATAACGGCTATCTTGCTGCATCTGAACAGTTTTTTTACGGAGGCGAAACTGGCGCCAACACCGGGGACATCGGGGCACGGCAAATTCCTTCGCTGGATGGTCTTCGCCAACGTCAACCCTCACAAGGCCGTAGCGCGGCTGCCAGTTCCGCTACACCGACGATGAGAACGGATACGAGGCTGTACGCACGGCGGCCATTCGAAGAATGTGCGAGGCCCTCGAAACCCTGGAGACCGTTATCGCAGGTCCGTTCCTGCTCGGCGACGATATGACCATCGCCGATGTCTAAGTGGCCATGTTCTATATCTGGCGTCGCAGCGACGTGGATGCCCCGCGCCTTGAGGCGCTTACCGACAAAGTTCGCAATCATCCTATCATCGGTCCCACATGGCGACGTCATTTAGGTGATTGTTAGGAAAAGCACTGAACATGAAAATCGACAGGTCCCTGTTCCACCCCGACTACAAGGCTAAACTTTATTGGTGGGAGGCCGCGCGCCCAGGCACGGACCATGCGAGCGATCTGCCGGAGCAGACAGAAGTTTTCGTCATCGGCAGCGGCTATTCCGGCCTCTCTGCCGGCCTCGAACTTGCTCGCGAAGAACGCAACGTCACGGTCGTTGATGCTCTGGCTTTCGGTGAAGCAGCGAGTAGCCGTAACGAGGGCGGAGTCAGCGCGGGAGTGAACA
>JBMYRC010000139.1:0-10367 GCA_049601975.1 Alphaproteobacteria bacterium
AAAACTGTGACATATTCGATCGCACGCGCGGCGGAGACCCAGAAGCTCGGTCTGCCGGAAGTCCAACGCCTGGCGAAGCCGCCACTCTCTCACCCCTTGGTGCGCACCCATCCCTATCTCGCCCGCAAGGCGCTCTATATCAGCCCTAACCATGCACTTCATGTTGATGGCATGGACGTGGTGGAGGGGGCCAAACTGCTTGAGGCGGTGCATGCCTGCGCGACCCGACCCGAAGCGGTCTATTGTCATCAATGGCGCAAGGGCGACCTTGTCATACACGACAATACTTCGACAATTCATCGGCGCGATCCGTTTCCTGGAAGCCAACAGCGCTTGCTGCGGCGAACCGGATTCTTGCTGCCCGAAGAGGTGCGTTCGGCCTTCTAGGCGGCGCTTGCCGCACCCTCCACCGGGGCTAAATCTTCCCTTACGGTCCGGGCTTAAGTCGGGCGACGAATGGGGGGAGAATACGATGGCAGATCAAGCGTATGATGTGGTGGTTGTCGGCGCCGGAAATGCGGCTCTATGCGCGGCGATTTCAGCGAAAATCAAAGGCGCACACGTCCTCGTCCTGGAAAAGGCGTCCGAGGAAGAAAAGGGCGGTAATTCCTATTTCACGGCGGGCGGATTTCGTTTTGCGCATACCGGCCTTGATGACGTCTGCACGGATGTCCTGGTCGATCTCTCAGACGCGGAACGCGATCTAATCGATTTGCCGGCCCATGACCGCAATCACTTCTACGACCAGTTGATGAAGGTTACCCGACATCAGTCGGACGAGGACCTCGCGTGGACCTTGATCGATGGGTCGCGCCCGACCATGGCCTGGCTGCGTGAGCAGGGCGTGCGCTTTGTGCCGATGTTCGGACGGCAATCCTTTATGGTCGACGGCAAGCATCGGTTTTATGGCGGGGTGAATATTGAAGCGGTCGGTGGTGGTGCCGGGCTCGTCGAATTCCTGATAAAGCGCGCCAACGATCTCGGTATTGAGATTCGCTACGAGACCGGTGCACGCAAATTGACCATCGACCGCAGCGGCCGTCTCCAAGGGGTCGAGGTGAAGACCATCGACGGTTATGAGGAGATTCCCTGCTATTCGGTGGTGCTCGGCTGTGGCGGGTTCGAGGCCAATCCAGAGATGCGGGTGCGCTATCTCGGCCAAGGTTGGGATTTGGCACGGGTGCGCGGGACCCGGCACAATACCGGTGACGGCATCCAGATGGCACTCGATATCGGCGCGCAGCCTTTCGGCAATTGGTCGGGGTGTCATTCGGTCGGTTGGGATATCAGTGCGCCGCCGTTCGGTGACCGCGAAGTGTTGGACAATTTTCAGAAACACTCCTACCCGCTCGGCATCATGGTTAATCTCGATGGAGAGCGCTTCGTCGACGAGGGCGAAGACTACCGGAACCTGACTTATGTGCGCTTTGGGCGTGCCATCATGCAGCAGCCCCACCGCACGGCGATCCAGATATTTGATCAGAAAACGGTCGATATGTTGCGCGACGAGTACAGTATTCATCAGGTCACCAAGGAAGAAGCGGATACGATCGAGGAATTGGCGGTGAAACTCGACCTCGATCCTGAAAAATTGAAGGAAACCGTCGACGCCTATAACGCGGCCTGCCAGACCGGTGATTATAACCCGGCGGTGCTCGACGGGTTGCGGACGACGGGGCTGTCGCCGAATAAAACCAACTGGGCACTACCTATCAATAAGCCGCCTTATGTTGCCTATGTGACGACAACCGGCATTACCTTCACCTTCGGCGGGCTGAAGATCGACGATCACAACGAAGTGCAGGACCTCGATAACCGCTCGATCCCGGGGCTCTACGCTGCTGGCGAGTTGGTTGGCGGGTTGTTCTACGAAAACTATCCAGGCGGCAGCGGATTGATGTCTGGCTCCGTCTTCGGAAAACGCGCGGGAGCGTGTGCGGCGGAATATGCGCGGGGGCGTAATACGGCTGCGGCTGAATAAAAAAATTTTATAAAAGGAACGTTATATGCCATCGAATGAAGTTATTGGATTTGTTGGGCTCGGCGTAATGGGGGGGCCGATGTGCGGCCACATTGCGAACAAGGGAGACAATCGCGTCATTGGGTTCGATACCGTGGCGGCGGCGCTGGAAGCACGGGCCGAGGACGGTGTGGAGGCGGCAACGTCGCTGGCGGATGTGGCAGCAACGGCGGATATCATCTTCCTGTCGCTGCCGGGTGAGCCGCAAATCCGTGCCGTCTGTCAGGGTGACGGCGGATTGATCGAGCTCTCTCGTGCGGGGCAGTTGATCGTCGATTGCAGCACCGCACCGGTCCCCATGACGCACGAGATCGCTGCCGCCTTCGAGGCTAAGGGCGTCGCCTTCGTCGATGCGCCGGTGACCCGTTCCGCTCAGGCGGCGCGCGACGGCACCTTGAGTTTCATGGTCGGTGGCACGGAGAAGGATGTGGCGCGGTCGCGCCCATATCTCGACCGCATGGGCCAGGACGTGAACCACGGTGGCCCCGTCGGTGCCGGTCAATTCCTGAAGCTGATGAACAATATGCTGGTCGCGCGGGTCACCCATGCCTTGGGCGAAGCGCTGGCGGTGGCGCGGGCATCGGGGCTGGTCGATGGAGAGACCCTTTTCAAGGCCATGGCCACCGGTTCCGCCGACAGTTTCGTGCTGCGCAATCACGGCCTGAAATTTATGGCGAAGGATCATCATCCGACCGAATCCTTCCGCATCAGTTATTTGTTGAAGGATTTGAACTACGCCATCGATGTGGCCGAGAGCTGCGGCGTGGTGATGGAAGGGGCCTATACTAACCGCCAGGTCTTGGAGCGCGCGGACAAGATGGGATTTGGCGAGAAGTATCACACGGTAATCGTCGAGGCGATCGAGCACGCGAAGAAAGATTAAGGCGCGCACCTTAACAACGTTGGCTATTTAGCGACCCATAATCGCAAGATCTTATCGTCGCCGTGGCGTGGACTGCCGCGTCCGTCACGGTTGCTGGTCAGCACGTATAATGCGCCGTCCGGACCACTGACGGCATCCCGTAAGCGGCCGCGTACGCCGTCGTCCTCATTCTCGGCAAACAATCGCTCGATGGCGGTGACGCTGAATCGTCGACCGGATCGCAATAATTTAAGCCGGATCAGTGCTTCGGAGCGTAACGTCGCGATATACAGATCGCCCTGGTGGAAGGCGATACCGGTGGGCGGCACGGAATTCTCGGGCCACATCACGATAGGGTCGGCATAGGGTGCTTTTCCGGGCGCGCCGACGATCAACGGCCAGCCGTAGTTCCGGCCCTTCTCTATGATGTTGATCTCGTCATGGGCGCCAAACCCAACCTCGCCGGACGGACCGTGCTCGGACTGGAACAATTGCCCTGTCTCCGGATGCCAGGCGAGGCCCTGTGGATTGCGGTGGCCATAGGACCAGACGGGAGAGCCCGGAAACGGATTGTCGGCGGGAATGTTGCCCTCCGGATCGACCCGCAGGATTTTACCGCCGAGCGCCTTTAGGTCCTGCGCCATACGGCGCTCGAATATCTCTCCTGTGGTGGCATACAGCATGCCGTCCGGTCCAAACGCGATGCGGCCACCATTGTGGAACAGCGCACCAGGCACGCCACCAAGGATGATCTTGTCGAAGGTGCCGTAGTCGCCGTGGTCGCGTAGCCGGACGATGCGGTTCCGGACACCGCTCTGTCCGCGCCATGTGTACATCGCGTAAATATAGGGCGCTTTCGGGAAATCCGGATGCACGGCGAGCCCCATCAAGCCGCCTTCGCCGCGCGCGAAGAGGTTCAGGAAGAAATCACCGACACCGCTCGCGCCGCGTGTCGTCTCGAATACTGCATATGGCTCCGGCGCGAGTTGACCGTCGCGAATGAGACGAACGCGGCCCGGACGTTCGCTGACCAGCGCTCTTCCATCGGGCAAAAAGACAAGCGACCAGGGGGCCTCCAGTCCGGTGATCCAGTTCTCGACCCCTATATCGATGGGGGCTGGGATGAATACATCGTCGACCGTTTGCGGCTTCGGCCCGACAATTGGCTCGACGGCGAGGGTGGCGGATGGGGAGACAAGCGCCATCAATACGATGAAGGTCAGTGAAACGAAGCCGCGTTGCATGATGTATCCCTTACGCTTTACCGATTGAATGCTATAATATCTCCCATGGTATCGATAGCGGGAAAAGGCGCGGAGTTTCGCGACGATGAACGGCGGAGAACGGGTCTCGCGCCCGACGTCGTGAAGCGACTAACGCGGATCAATCCACACAAGGCAACATTCGGCGTGTTGGAGACGGTCGGTCTGATCGCCGTCGCGCTAGCGGCCGCGATGTATTGGTGGACGCCGTGGGCGGTGATCCCGGCGATTATCGTGATTGCCGGACGGCAACAGGCCTGCTTCGTTCTGGCCCATGATGCGGCGCATTACCGGCTCTATAAAACACGGTGGTTGAACGACGTGGTGGGCCGGCTCCTGGCCGCACCAGTCGGAATTTCTATGCGCACATATCGAGTTGTGCACCGGCTGCATCACAATCACCTTTATGAAGACCGCGATCCCGATATTCCACTGGTCGCGGGCTATCCCCGCGGGCGCAAATACCTGGCGCGCAAGCTGTTAGCCGACCTATTCGGTCTAAATGCCTGGAAAACCTACGCATATTTTTTCGGCTCACCGGTCATCAACGACGATGCGACCGGCACCAGCCGTCCCTTGGACGATACCGCACCTGATTTGCGCCGCGCGGCCCGGCAAGACCGCTGGAGCGTTGTGTGTTTTCATGTGGTAGCGCCGATGACGGCGTTAGCAATGGGATATTTGGTCGAATATCTCGTGCTGTGGCTGCTTCCGATGGTGACGATCCAGCAGCCGCTGCTGCGTTACCGGGCGATTTGTGAACATGGCGTCGTCCGCGACCCGAAATCACCGCTGTACGCGTCACGAACCAATTTTGCGCCCTGGTGGTTGCATTGGTGGATGTTTCCGCATCAGGTGAATTACCACATTGAGCATCATCTCTACCCATCGATTCCGTTCTATAACCTACCTCTTTGTCATCGCGCGTTGATGGAGCAAGGCTTGCTGGAAGACGCCGAAGTCCGGCAGCTCGGCGAGACTCACCGGATGGTAGCCATCGACCCGCCCGCTTAAGGAGTTCGAAATGCCCGAGACAGTGCCTTATCGCACGGAAGTCGGTTATGAATACCCGGTTTTCGATGTTGTGGTCAGCGAAGCGGAGCAACGGCGTCTGCACGGGCATTGCGATATTGCGGAGACTGTCTACGGCGACTATGTCGACCCAACCTTCGTGGCGCGAGACCCAATCCTTTTGAATACGCAAACGGTTCTCGCCAATCATCCGGAACGAGCGCCGGTCCACATTGTGCACCGGATCAAACAGCTCCGCCCCATCCGTTTGGGGGAGATGCTGAAGATGCATGGCCGTGTGTCCGGGATTGGCGACCACCCCAAAGGCTGGGTTTTGACGACTATTTGGGAATACCGGGACGCTGCGGGGGAAATAGTGTTCGTGGCGACGCCCGACGTGTTGATGATCGACCCGGGGCGTTCCGGTAATGGCGGTAAGGGGGGCAGCGGGCACACGACTGACGGGGAAGACGCGTTTGAGGCACTCACCCGCAAGCATTGCACACCGGAGACGACGCTTGGCTATTGCGAGGGTAGTACCAACAAAATTCACCTCGATCCGGAAACCGCGCAAAGTTTCGGCTTTCGGGCACCGATCATCGCAGGCAATCAAACGGCTAATTTCCTGATGGAAGGCGTGTGCCGCAACGGGTTGCCGGATCAATTGTCGATCGAAGCCCGTTTTCTCCGTCCCGTCTTCTGGGACGACACGATAGACGTACAAGGTAAAACCGATACAGGCAGGCGGCTCACAAATATACGTGCGGTCAATGCGGTTGGCAAAACCGTTGCCGATCTGCGGGTTTTATCCTTACGCGTTCATGCATATAGCGCGTAAAGCAACATAGCTTTGTTGATTACGCGCGGCTTATTCCGCGTCGAGCGGCGCGCTGAACGGGACGCCCGGGACATGAATGCCATTCGGGCGGCCGTTTAACGTCAGGCCTTGGAAATGCTTGGTCATGCTGGGTGGGAAGGTTGGGCCGTCCTCACACGCGAGCCAGAGCCGCATGAGATGGCGCTTCTCGCTCCAATCCCGGTGATCCTCATAGGCCGTACGCGAATGCATGATGTAGTGATTATTTACGAATTGCAGATCGCCCACACGCAATTCCATATCCAAGTGAAAATCGGGCGACCCGGCCATTGAATCTAAGTAATCCATGGCTTCTTCTTGTTTTTCGGTGACGCGTGGTACTTCCGGCATCAATTGGGCCTTGCGGATGGCGCTACGCACATAGCTCGTGCTCACGCCACCTTCATAGGGATTGAAGGTAGGTACTTCGACCCAGGGAGGCCGGTCGCCGCCAACTTCACCCCAACGGGTCCGGTAGAGAGGTTGCATCAATGCGTCGGCGAGATCGGGCCGTTCGGCGTTCATGTGATTGTAAAGCGCCGCGGAGCTAACAATTGAACTGAGGCCGCCGGATTGCGCGGTCTTCATGCACAAGAGGCCAACCAAATCGGAATAATCGGTGTGGTAGGGCAGCCGCGCGGAGGTTTGATAGCCGCGCGCCATCGGATCGTCGTAATTCAGGCCCAAGTCTTTCACATGGCCGAGGACATGGCCCTTGGCGTTTTGTGATACAGCATAGCCGAGATGAGTACCGATGCCCCAATACATCATGGCGATATCCGCAATAGTGCGGCCCTCGATCGGCAGACCTCGTATCAATTTGAAACCGCGTCCGCGTAAGAGCTCCTCGCGGATGGTCATCAGCGTCGGCGAGAACGAGCCCAACGGAAAATCTTCGGCGACGATATCTAAAATATCCTTGCCGGTTGTCAGCGCTACTTGGGTTCCAGCGTCCAATGCGGTGGCATCGTCGGCGGAAATCTCATAGATCCATTCGTCTTGCCGCGCCGCCATTTCCGGGCCGCACCAGACCTCCGGCCCAGAGATCGCTGGTGTATCTGAAATCGATAAATCAACCGCTGTTTCCGCCATGACTACCGTTCCTATCCGTCTTAGATTTCTCGTGTCCAATATCGTGCCATGCGCTATCTAATAGTCAAACCCGGCTTTGCCGGGAAAGTGATAACACCTCGGGAGATATACTATGTCCGAACTCGTTCGTTTCGAGAAGCGCGGCGCTATCGGCGTCATCACCGTCGACAATCCACCGGTCAATGCCTTGAGTCCCGGCGTGCCCGAAGGCATGGCGGAATGCGTGGCCAAGGGCAATGCGGACGCGGATGTAAAAGCCATGGTGCTGATCGGCCACGGCGGCAAGTTCATCGCGGGCGCCGACATCAAACAGATGGGCAAAGGCAATACCACGCCGATCGAATGGCGCGAGATGGTCGAGATGAGCGGCAAGCCGGTCGTCGCTGCGATCCAAGGCTATGCGCTTGGCGGTGGGTTGGAGACCGCGATGCTGTGCAACTATCGCATCGCGTCGGATACCGCGAAAATCGGCCAACCCGAAGTCGCCATCGGTATTATTCCGGGCGCGGGCGGCACGCAACGGGTGCCGCGTTTGGCGGGCGTTCAAGCTGCGCTCGATATGATCGTCGGCGGCGCACATTATCCCTCAAGCGAAGGTAAGGATCTCGGGATCCTCGACGAGATATACGGTGATGAAGGGTTCTTGGACGCGGTCATCGCCTATGCGGAGAAGGTTGCCGATGTGCGGCCCTTGCCGCGTGTGCGCGATCTTGACGCCAAGCTACAGGAAGCCAGAGATAATCCGGGTATTTTTGACGCTATGCGCAAGAAGATCGCGCGCAAGGCTAGGAACCAACGCGCTCCCTATGCCTGTATTGAGGGGGTTGAGGCGGCAGTCAATTTGCCGTTCGACGAAGGCATCGAGAAAGAGCGCGCACTTTTCCGGGAACTGGTCGGTGCGGACGAGGCGAAATCGTTGCGCTACGCCTTCTTCACTGAACGCCAGGCCCGCAACGTCCCCGACATTCCGAAAGACACGGCGGTTACAAAGGTCGGCAAGGTCGCCGTTATAGGCGGGGGCACGATGGGTAGCGGCATTACCATGACATGCGCGGATGCGGGAATTCCGGTCCGTATGTTGGAAATGAATGAAGACGCGCTTAAGGGCGCGATGGATCGTATTCGCAACACTTACGAAGTGTCGGTAAAGCGGGGATCGATCACCTCGGCGCAAGTCGAGGAACGCATGGCCTGTATTACACCGGTCACCGCATATTCCGATCTTTCGGATTGCGATATGGTGATCGAGGCGGTTTTCGAACGGATGGACGTCAAAATTCCCGTCTTCAAGCAACTCGATCAAGCCATGAAACAGGGCGCCATTCTGGCCACCAACAGCTCGGCCCTCGATATTGACGAGATCGCAGCAGCGACGAACCGGCCTGAGAGCGTTATTGGCACTCACTTCTTCAGCCCGGCAAACGTCATGAAGCTGTTGGAGATCGTACGCGGTGAGAAGACGTCGAAGGAGATCGTCGCCTCTTGTCAGCGCTTCGCACAGCAGATCGCCAAGGTTGGGGTGGTGTGTGGAAATTGCGACGGTTTCCTCGCCAACCGCAGCCGGGTGCCGTTTAACCTCGAGATGAATATTCTGATCGAGGACGGCGCCTTGCCCCAGGACGTGGACAAAGTGATGTACGATTTCGGCTATCCGATGGGACCATTCGCGGTGGCCGACCTGGCCGGAAACGATATCGGATGGGAAGGGCGCAAGCGCCGCTATGCGACCAATCCAGACGCCCGAATTCTGCCGATCCCAGATGCGATTTGCGAGCTCGGCCGCTTTGGCCAGAAGACGCGCGCCGGGTGGTACGATTACAAGGAAGGCGACCGCACGCCCTATCCCTCGGACGTGGTGGAGAAGATCATCTCCGATCATCGCGAGAAGGCGGGCATCACGCCGAAATCTTTCACGGAAGAGGAAATTTTGCGACGTATCCTATTCAGCTCGGTCAACGAAATCTGCAAGATCCTGGATGAAGGGATCGCGTATAAGGCGACCGATGCGGACGTCATGTGGCTCAACGGGTTTGGGTTCCCGCGTTATCGTGGCGGCCTGATGTTCTGGGCCGATGAGATCGGTGTAAAAGCGGTCTACGATCAAATCTCCTCCTGGCATGACGAGCTTGGTGAGCGTTGGGCTCCGTCGCCTTATCTTAAGAAGCTTGCCGACGAGAGTAAGAGCTTCACCGGAGACTGATCACCATGCTGGCGTTCGAGCGATGTGGAATTGGCACGCCGTCGTTGTTATTCGTCCACGGCTTTGGCTGTGCGCGTGAAGATTGGTGGGCCCAGGTCGAGCAGTTCTCCGGTGAGCACGATTGCGTTGCGGTAGACTTGCCGGGTTTCGGCCAATCTCATCCGCTCGCATCCAAAATTAGCATGTCGGCATTCGCCGATGCGATCCGCGAGGTGATGGACAGCGAAGGTATCGAGCAAGCCGTTCTCTTCGGCCATTCGATGGGCTGCCGTCCAATTGTCGAATTGTCGATTGCCTCACCCGATCGCGTGGTAGGTTTGGTGTTGGTCGATCCGGGTCGCGCGTCGGTGAATTATGAGGCCTCGAAAGCGCAGTTCGAAGCGCTGATCGAGGAGAAGGGTTTTCCTGATCACGCCCATGCCATGTTTGCGAATATGTTCTTCAATCCGAAATTTGATGATTTGAGGGACCGTCTGGCGGAGCGTGGGGCGTCGGTGCACGTCGATGTCGCGGTGGCCACATATTTAGCGATGCTGGACTGGGACGCCAATCGGTGCGAGGCCGCCTTCGACGCGGTGTCGGTGCCGGTAATGGTACTCCAAAGCACCACCCGCGATCCGGGTGAGGATCGACGGCCACTAAAGCCGGGCGAAATGGCACCCTATCAAAAGATGATCATGGAACGTATCGAGACAGCGGAGACGTTTAGTTTCCCTGGTGTCGGGCATTTCACAATGATCGAAGCTGCGGACGCCGTCTCTGCCCGTATCCAAAAATTTATTGACGAGCGCGCCGACGGCTAAGGTACGAATATAACAGGAGCCAACCATGAGCGATGCAATCATGAACCATATCCACGAGGGCGCGGGCGATCCGCCCATCGTGTTCGTGCACGGCTATCTTTGTGAGTTGGACAATTGGCGCCACCAAATCGCGCATTTCAAGACGACCAACACGGTACTTGCCTGCGATCTGCGCGGCCTCGGCCAGACGCCGCTCGGCGATGGCGAGATGACTATCGAGCAGATGGGCAAAGACGTTGCCGACCTTTTGGCGCATCACGA
>JBMYRC010000140.1:0-10293 GCA_049601975.1 Alphaproteobacteria bacterium
AACCGCGAGACCGGCGAAGCCGTTGAAATATAGTTAAATCGTTTGACCGAACCCGTTGGTCCACCAGTTGCATTGTAAGCGCGTCTCAAGTGTATCGGAGTGTGGAATCGCGTCTTCGAGAGACTAAAAGATCGGAACATTAGTGCCTGTCGAGAGCGTCAACACGCTACAAAATCGTTATGGTCCCTCATATCGCTGGCTCGTTACCGCGACCGGCATGATGGGCGCGATGGTGATGATTCTCTCCTCTACCATGGTGAACGTGGCGGTACCCAGCATCATGGGGGCGTTCGGTGTCGGTCAGAGTGAAGCGCAATGGATGTCGACGGCGTTCTTGGCGGCGATGACTGCCAGCCAACTGCTGGGCGCTTGGGTTTTGTCGATTTTCGGGCCGCGTGTGGGTTACATAGGCGCGGTAAGTATCTTTGTCGCGGGATCGTTTCTGGGGGCGTTTGCACCCAATATCGATATTCTGATCCTCTCACGGGTGATCCAAGGTTTTGCCGCCGGTGTCGTGCAGCCGCTTGCGATGGTGACCATATTCAAAGTGTTTCCGCCGGAAAAACGTGGTCTGGCGCTTAGCCTATATGGCGGCGGGATCATGATTGCGCCGATCCTGGGGCCCATCGTGGGGGGCATTACGATCGATGCTTCAAGTTGGCGCGAACTGTTCTACATACCATTGCCGATCGCTGGGCTAGCCATGCTTTTGGGCAGCTTCTTCATGCCGACGCGCGACCCGAACTTGAAACGCCTACCGTTCGACTGGACCGGCTACGCGCTGATCGCGGGGGCATTGATCTGTCTGCTGACCGCTATTGCGAACGGTCAACGCGATGGCTGGCTCTCGGATAGCATTCTATTGTTGGGCGGCGGCGGCATCGTGTTGGGTGCGGCATTTGTCTATTCGCAATTGCGGGCGGATGCGCCAATCCTCGATTGCGCCGTCTTCCGAAATCCGCAATTTGCGGCCGCCGCTGCCTTGGGGTTTGTCTTCGGTGCGGGAAATTTCGCGTCGACCTATATCATTCCGGTTTTCGTGCAAACCGTGCAAAATTTCACACCTACAGCGGCGGGTATGGTGACGGCTCCGGCCGGGCTTGTCGTGATGTGTTTCTTTCCGATCGGGGGGCGACTGGTGGACAGTTTTCCAGCCCGGTATCTGGCCATGATCGGCCTTGGATTATTCGCCTTTGGAGCGGCTCTATTGCATGGCACGGATGTGAATACCGCGTTTTGGATATTGGCGTTCTACGTCATTATCGGACGTTTGGGACAGAGCATTATGTTGCCCGCGATTAATGTGTCGGCCTTGCGGGCTTTGCCACCGGAACAGCTCAATAATGCTTCTGGTTCGATTAACTTTATTCGCATGATGGGCGGTGCGTTTGGGGTGAACCTACTAGTCGTGTTTATGGAGCAACGTACTGAATTCCATGCGATCTCAATGACCGCTACTCAAACGGCGCATAACGAAGCCAGCCGCGAGCTGTTGAGTATGGTCTCGGAACTATTGCACGATAGCGGTGTCGCGGACGCGGTCTTACAGCCCGGTGCGCTCCATTTCTTGGGGCGGGTCGTCGAAGCTCAGGCGCAGACGATGGGTTTCCAAGACGGATTTATGATCATCGCCGTAGCGTTCGTTGCCGCGCTGCTACCGGCGATATTGATGGGAAAGGGGACCCGCGGTCAGAAATAATGCGCGCTATTCGGCGGCCGCCTTGAGAGGGCCACGCGCGGCTTCGATTTCCACCGCGCTCATACCGAGTTGGCCAAGAATTTCCGATGTGTATTCGCCGATATCGGAGAGATCGCCGGTTGCCGCCATCATTTCGCCATCGACCGCGAAAGGCAGCGATGGCGCGCGAAAGCTGCGGCCATCGGGTATCTTTGAAGTCACGAGGCCGCCCGGACGCAACACATGCGGATTCTGAAAATTATCTGCAGGTTTGTTGATCGGAGAGAACGGAATGCCCCGTTTCTCGAAATCCGCCAACAAGTCATCATAGCGCCGTGTCGCGACGGCCTCTGCAACGACCGGGATCGTCCAGCTTCTGGCGTTGATTTGATCCATCCGTGTTTGCAAACGAGAATCTGTTAAAAAGTCATTCAATTCCAGATATTTACAGAGTGTCGACCATTGGCTCTCGGTGACGGCGGAGATGAAGATCTGGCGTTCGTCGGCAGTTACAAAGATGTCGTAGACCGGCCAGGAGAAATCGCGCTCTGGCATCGGAGGTGGATTGGTGCCCTCAAGTTCGAATTGCACCATATGCTGGGCAACGAGCAACAACCCGTTCTCGAATAAACCGATGCGGATGTCACGGCCTTGATTGGTTTCCCGCCGCTCCAGGATGGAGCCGATAACGGAAAAGGCACCAAACAATCCACCGAAGATATCGACGGCGGAGGAGCCGAACCGCAGTGGGCGGCCCGTGGGGCCCGTCATATAGGCAAGCCCGGTCATCATCTGCACGACTTCATCTAATGCGGTGCGGTCCTGATAGGGACCTTCAAGGAAGCCTTTGTGGGAGGCCAAGATCAATTTTGGGAACTTCTCCCGCAGAACTTTCGGATCGGCACCCATCTTCGCGAGCGACACATCGCGGAAATTGTCGACAAAGACATCCGCTGTCGCCAAGAGCTTATCCAGCGCTGCTCTCCCCACTTCCGTAGTAAGGTCGAGTTGAACCGATTTCTTTCCCCGATTGAACAGTGGGAAGAAGGGACTGCCCATTCCGGTCAGATCGCGTGTCTTGTCGCCTGCCGGAGGTTCGACCTTTATGACTTCCGCACCCATGAGTCCAAGGAACATGCCGCAAGATGGTCCCATGATCATGTGGGTCATCTCGACGACCCGAATGCCATTTAAGGGTTGGAACTCTTGGCTCATCGAAATTCTCCTGTTTCGCGCTGCGGCTCGTCTTGACAATCGGCGAGAAACCATGCCCTTTCCGCTCCTAATTTTCCAAGCTTTTCGAGACCGGACCGACATGCATCTTTACCGCACGCATACCTGTGGCGACCTTCGTCCTGAACACGCCGGAGAAGAGGCTCGCCTCTCCGGTTGGGTGCATCGCACCCGCGATCACGGCAACCTGCTTTTCATCGATTTGCGCGACCATTATGGGCTGACCCAATGCGTCGCCGATGTCTCAAGTGCGATCTTTCCGCAATTGGAAACGCTCACCAATGAGACCGTCGTGACCTTCACCGGCAAGATTGACCGGCGCAGCGTTGATACTATCAATCCGAACCTACCGACCGGGGAGGTTGAGCTTCGCATCGAGACCGTCGAAGTACAAGGCATTGCCGAAGCGCTGCCGATGCCGGTTAATCAGGATGCGGGTTATCCAGAAGAAATTCGACTGCGGTATCGCTTTCTCGATCTGCGGCGCGAAGAATTGCACCGCAATATAGTGCTCCGGTCCCAGGTGATTTCATCGATCCGGCGACGCATGACCGATCAGGGCTTTACCGAATTCCAAACACCGATCCTGACGTCCTCCTCGCCCGAGGGTGCCCGTGAC
The DNA here is from genome assembly GCA_049601975.1 of Alphaproteobacteria bacterium. Classification (GTDB taxonomy): domain Bacteria; phylum Pseudomonadota; class Alphaproteobacteria; order UBA8366; family UBA8366; genus UBA6544. The sequence continues at coordinate 3,531 of JBMYRC010000140.1, forward strand.
TTCCTCGTGCCCAGTCGGATGCATCCGGGACAGTTCTATGCGTTGCCGCAAGCGCCGCAGCAGTTCAAGCAGCTGATCATGGTGGCTGGGTTCGACCGGTATTTCCAAATCGCACCCTGTTTCCGGGATGAGGATGCGAGAGCGGATCGCTCTCCGGGTGAGTTCTATCAGCTCGATATCGAGATGTCGTTTGTGACGCAAGACGATGTGTTCAACGCGATCGAGCCAGTGCTGGGCGGTGTCTTCGAGGAGTTCGCCGATTTTGCCGACGGCACGCCGCGCTCGGTGACCCCGACGCCGTTTCCGCGTATTCCGTATGACGAAGCAATGCAGAAATATTGCTCCGATAAGCCGGATTTGCGTATCCCTATCGAGATTGAAGACGTAACGGATTCTTTCAGGGGGTCCGGTTTCAAGATTTTCGCCGGCATGATCGAGAAGGATGAGAAGGTTCGCGTCTATGCGATCCCGGCCAAGACCGGTGGCTCGCGTGCTTTCTGCGACCGTATGAACAATTGGGCGCAGAAGGAAGGCCAGCCGGGGCTCGGGTATATTTTCTTCCGCGAAGGAGAGGGTGCCGGACCGATCGCCAAGAATATCGGCGCGGATCGGACGGAAACGATCCGAAACCAACTGGACCTCGCCGATGGCGACGCTGTGTTTTTTGTTTGCGGGAACCCGCACGATTTCGCACCGTTCGCGGCTTCGGCCCGTGTGAAGGTAGGTGAAGACTTGGAGATGGTCGAGCAGGGCGCTTTCAAGTTCTGTTGGATCGTTGACTATCCTATGTTCGAGAAGGACGACGAGACCGGCGCTATCGATTTCAGTCACAACCCGTTCTCAATGCCGCAGGGCGGCATAGAGGCACTGGAATCGCAGGACCCCTTGGATGTGAAGGCTTATCAGTACGATATCGTCTGCAATGGGATCGAATTATCGTCCGGCGCCATCCGGAACCACCGTCCGGACATCATGTACAAAGCGTTCGGAATCGCCGGGTATTCCAAGGAAGAAGTGGAAGAGCAATTCGGCGGCATGCTTAATGCGCTGAAATATGGGGCACCGCCCCACGGTGGTTCTGCCCCTGGTATCGATCGAATCGTGATGTTGTTGGCGGATGAGCCGAATATCCGCGAGGTGGTGACCTTCCCGATGAACCAGCAGGCGCAGGACCTAATGATGGGTGCGCCGGGCATGGCGGACCCCAATCATTTGAAAGAATTGAATATCCGCGTACAGCTTCCGGCGGAGATAAAGAAGGCGGAGGATTAAGACGCTCTAAGCGTCGTGCTTGCCGCCCGCTGTACGGATCGACATGCGGTCGTTTTTCTTGCGGTACATTTCCTTGTCCGCGCGCCGGTAGATTGTGTCCATGTCGTCATCGGGCCCGTAGCAAACTCCGCCAATACTGCCGCGAACTTGAATGGCCTTTCCATCCCAGGGCACGACTAAGCCGTTTAGACCCGTGCTGAGGGCCGTGGCTCGGAGGTCGGCTTCACGGCGGCTGACGCCCGACATCAAAATCGCGAACTCGTCTCCGCCGAGACGTGCGACCTCGTCGCCTTCCCGCACTCCGCCCACAAGGTGCCGTGCGACACTGACGAGGACCTCGTCCCCTGCGGTGTGCCCGTAACTGTCGTTGATTGCCTTGAAACCGTCGAGATCAATGACAATCAGAACGCCGCCGGTCTCGTCACGCTTGGCGCGTGCCAGGACTCGTCGCAAGATCAAATGCAGGCCGCGCATGTTCAACAGTCCCGTGGCCGAGTCGGTCGTCGATAATTGACTGAGAAGCTCCAAATGGTTCTGCTGTTCGTCAACGCGTCGGCGGGCAATTTTCAACGTTTCCATCGTCTGCGAAAGCAAGGTCCGCAACATGGGTGCGCCGATTGTCTCCAGATCGAGATTATCGAGCACTTCTTCCAAGCGCTTGGCCGTGCCGCTAGCAGCAGCGCTTTCGGTGGTTTTGCCGTCCGACGACTTGCTCATGCTCGCTTTATCCTTTCCCGACGTGGCGATACTTGGATAAAGCGCAAGGATTATGCCATTTGAAGACCTTGGAATCGTTGAGTCTTATGTGTCGGCAACAAAAAACCGGCGGAAACTTCTGCCTGTTGACGGCAGCATCTGCCGGGAACGCGGGAATGGCGTATTGATATCAAGCAATACGGTCGCCGGGCTCCTGACCCGCAAAGACGGCATCGAGATTATCCAGTGCACGGAAGCCCATCCCATTGCGTGTCTCAATGGTGGCGCTACCGATATGGGGCATGAGAAAGGCGTTTTCCAATGTCAGATAACGCGGATCGACTTTTGGCTCACCATCAAAGACATCGAGACCCGCTGCCGATAGTTTTCCTGATTGCAGGGCATTAATTAAAGCGTCGTCGACGATCACCGAGCCGCGCGCCGAGTTCAGTACAATAGCGCCGTCCTTCATCATGGCGATACGGTCCGCATTCAGGAAATGCACCGTCTCGGGCGTCGCGGGGCAGTTCATCGAGAGAACATCGATTTGACTCAGCATTTTTTCCGCATCGGCATGGTAGACGGCGCCGGCTTCCAGGTCGGGCGAAAGCTTGCTGCGATTATGATAGTGGATTTCCATGCCGAACCCACGGGCGCGTTCCGCGACCGCGCGACCAATGCGACCCATGCCGTAAATGCCGAGCCGCTTTCCCCGAACATCCGTTCCCAACTTTTCGGCGGCGATCCAACGGCCCCATTCGCCATCGCGTAGTTTCTTCCCCCATTCGTAGGCGCGGCGGGTCGCTCCCAGCATCAAAAGAATTGTAAGGTCGGCGGTGGCATCGGTCAGGACGTCCGGCGTGTTTGCGGCGATCAGACCACGTTTTTTGGCCGCTTCGACGTCGATATGCTCGTAGCCGACGGAGAATGTGGCAATGGCCTTGACCGATGGAGATAATCCCTCGATGACCTCCGCACTGAAGCGCTCGGTGCTGCAAAGCAGGATCGCATCCACACCGTCGCTGCGGGCGATCAAGTCATCGGCCCACATCTGCTCGTCTGTCGGATTCAGGATTGCATCGTAATCGCGAGCCGCACGCGCCTCAACCTCTTCGGGCAATTTTCGGGTGACGAGCAGGACCGGTTTCTTCACCATTGGATTTCTTCCTTTCATTTCTGGGTCAGAGGCGCTTCACTCCGACAATCGGCGTGACATAATCGTTCAAGAGAAATGCAAATCCAACCCTCCTGTTTGTTCATGCATCATAAATTTCAGCATCTGAGTGTGCTGATCTTGATTGGCCTTCTTTTGGCCTTCAAAGCGGCCCCGCTTTCGGCGGAAGTCGTCATCGCGCCACACCGCGCCGCCTATAAGCTTGAGCTCAAGCGCACGAGGCGGGACAGTCGGATCTCGGAAGCGAGCGGCGCCATGGTCTATACCTGGGGCGAAACCTGCGATGGCTGGACGGTAGAGCAGCAATTCGTGTTGAACTTGGTTCGGGGCGACGGTAACGCCATGCAGTTGACCGCGGTCTCCTCGACTTGGGAATCCAAGGATGGCACGCGCCTGCGCTTTAACATTAAACGCGAGCGCAATGGTCAGGAGGTCGAGAAGATAAAAGGCGAAGCGCGTTTGGATGGTGAGAATGGCGCCGGTGTGGCGGAATTCGAAATGCCTAAGCCAACACGCATTAAGCTGCCGAAAGACACAGTATTTCCGACCATGCATACGATCCGACTGATGCGCCGCGCAGCCGAGGGCGCTAATACCGACCGGCAATTGGTATTCGATGGATCCGAGTTGGAGCCACCGGGCCCTGTTTCGGCGTTTATCTTGCCGCTGAAGGATCCCAAAGCCCCAAGCAAGGCGATTGTACCGCCGCTGGGACCGCACAAGGTCCGAAACATTCAGCTCGCGTTTTTTTCCGCGTTTGGGAATGCACCGGAGCCAGAGTTTGAAATGTCGATCGCATTGCAGGATAACGGCATCGCACCGGGTCTCGTGCTCGACTATGGCGATTACGCAGTACGCGGGACTTTGGCGCGATTGGAGGCGTTGAAAAAGCCGGACTGTTGAACAGCGCTACGGGTTGTTGGCAAGCGAGGCCGCTGCAAAAAGATCCGGCGGATCGGCTTCTGAAGTATCCGTGAGGTCTCCGACCCCGACGCCGATCAGACGAAATGTCCGGCCGTCTGCTTCGGCCTCCAGTAAATTCTTTGCGGCCTGAAAGATAGCGTCCGCTTGCTGTGTCGGATTGGGCAGCCGCCGCGTGCGGGTGAGCAACCGAAAGTCCGACTGTTTCAGTTTAATCGTCACCCCGCGTCCGGCGAGGTCCTTGCTTTCGAGGCGGCGTGCCACGGTTTCGCACAGTGGCGCAATTTGCTCTACCAATGCCGTCAAATCCGCGATGTCCGATCGAAATGTCGTTTCCGCCGAGATGCTTTTGGTTTGCGAATCCGGCTCGACCTTCCTTGTGTCTTCACCGCGCGCGAATTGGTATAGCCTTTGGCCGATCGAGCCGTAGCGGGTGACGAGTTCGCGTTCTTCCATGGCCTGTAGTTGGCCGATCTTTGTGATGCCGTCGCGCCGCAATTTGCTCGCCAGAGATTTCCCGACACCCCAAAGTATCGTGACCGGGCGGTCCGCCAGAAACTCGCATGCTTCCGCTTGGCCGATCACTGCGAATCCGCGCGGCTTATCCAAATCGGAAGCGATTTTGGCCAAGAACTTGTTGTAGCTGAGGCCAATACTGGCACTGACACCAATACGCTCTTCGATACGTAGGACGAGCGACGCAAGCCGCATCGCCGCACCGCTCTCACTGTCATGTACCGTATCGGTGAGGTCGAGAAAGGCTTCATCTATGGAGAGTGGTTGGACCAATGGAGTGAGTTCTCTCATCAAGCCTCGAATATCTTCGCCGACTTGTTTGTATTTTGCCATGTTCGGGCGGATGACAACCGCTTCCGGGCAGGCCTGACGCGCCTTGAACATTGGCATGGCTGAGCGGATGCCGTAGAGGCGCGCAACATAGCATGCTGCGGCGACCACGCCCCGTTGTCCGCCGCCGATAATGACGGGCTTGTCGGCCAAGGCGGGATTGTCACGTTTCTCTACCGAGGCATAAAACGCGTCGCAATCGATATGGGCAATCGTTAGGTCATGCAATTCCGGGTGACTGACGAGGCGGGGAGAGCCGCATTTCGGGCAGCGCCCCTCGTTGGGCGGTGCCGTAAGATCGGCCAAACAATTCCGACACAATATGGCTTGCCGATCCGTCACGTCATTCGCGTTCCGCCCAGAGCCAGGCAGCGCCCCTGACACCGCTCGAATCGCCGAACTTTGGCGGGAGTAATCGCGTGTCTACCCGGTCGGAGAAGATCCATTGGGACCAGAGTTTTGGCACGTTCTCATAGAGTCGATCCACATTGGACAGTCCGCCGCCGAGAACGATGACGTTCGGATCGATAACATTGATTATACTCGCGAGTGCACGGGCCAGTCGATCTTCGTAGAGAGCGAGACTGCGCCCGGCTTGAGCGTTTCCTGATTCGGCCAGCGCCACAATTTCTTTGGCGGTTATCCGTGCTGCAGTAAGTTCTGCATGTTGGCGCTCGAGACCGGTGCCCGAGAGAAAGGTTTCAATGCAACCTAGTTTTCCGCAATCGCATTCGAGGCCGGGTAATTCTCCCCTTGTCGGCCACGGTAAGGGATTGTGACCCCACTCACCGGAAATAGCATTTGCGCCTGTCAGTAGTTCTCCGTTCACCATGATACCACTGCCGCATCCCGTTCCGAGAATGGCGCCGAGCACAATTCCGTATCCCGCACCGGCGCCATCTTTTGCTTCTGAGAGAGCAAAACAGTTCGCGTCATTCATAAGCCTCACCGGACGATCGAATCGAACTGCCAAATCCCGATCCAAAGGATGACCGTTGAAGGGTGAGTTATAGGCGTTTTTCACCAATCCAGTGGCCGGAGAAATAGTGCCTGGAATGCCGAAGCCGAGCGCGTGCGAGACACCAATTTCCTGCTCAATAGAAGAGACTAAATCAAAGATCGCTTCTATTGTCCCCGCATAATCGCCTTTCGGTGTCGACACGCGCCGTCGCGCGCAGGTCGTACCTTCGGTATCAATAGCTGCTGCTTCTAGCTTTGTACCGCCGATGTCGACACCGATTCTCACCGGCCACTCTCCAAACTAATGTAGGGTTTCATTTCAATCCACGCGTTAGCGCCATTGTGTCGCCTCGCCGTAGCATTATACCAGAGTTTCGCAGAGGGTACGGAAGATTATGCATTTATTAACGCCTTCGAACTATAATGTGATGAATTTCAAGCCCGAGTTGGTCGGGAAGGGTGGAACATGGCGAAGAAAATCCTAATCGTCGAAGATAATGAGCTTAATATGAAGCTCTTCCACGATTTGCTCGAGTCAAAAGGCTACGACATCGTGCAGACGCGGGATGGGATGGAAGCTCTTAAAATCGCCCGAGCACAGATGCCCGACTTGATACTTATGGATATTCAACTGCCAGAAGTTTCCGGTCTGGAAGTTACCAAGTGGCTAAAAGAAGACGACAACCTGAAGCAAATTGCCGTCGTTGCTGTGACTGCCTTCGCCATGAAGGGCGATGAAGAGAAAATCCGTGAAGGCGGCTGCGAGGCCTATATCGCAAAACCGATCTCCGTGACGAACTTTCTGGAGACGGTAGAGCAGTTTTTGACTTAGGCGCAAATGACGGCGCGAGTCCTAGTTGTCGATGATTTGCTTCCAAACCTGAAGTTATTGGA
>JBMYRC010000141.1:0-10253 GCA_049601975.1 Alphaproteobacteria bacterium
CCCTCAATATGTTCGAGGCACGAATTCGACATTACGATATCCGCCGTAAATCCGGGCGCCGCTTGCTCCAGTCCGACCGCCTCGACCTTTAATCCATCCGCAAGACGGGTGCGAAAGGTGTGGTAATCCATCAGAGCGCCGAACGCTTCCACCAGCGCCGCATGATGGGGCCGCAGATACGCCTCCGCCACGGCAGGGTCGTCAATCGCACCCTCAATCCAATCCGGGTCCACGCCATAGACCTGAGCCGCCCCTCTAAAGATCGCCATCAGTCCGCAACCCGCGAGCGGCCCGGGGCCAATCTCGATTACTTTACGGTCGGCGAAATCAATTGGTTGCCACCCGACCCGCTCTTGAAGCAAAGCTTCCTGCGTCCGGAAAAACCCGAACAACCTGTCCGGTTGCAGATCTCTCGGCGAATGTACGATTTCAGCCACACGCACCGCTCGCTTATCCGACCACGGCAATCGTTTGGCAATTTTCGCATAAACGAGACGCGGCGGTAGCTCGCGCACCAATTTAAGGCGATGGGCAAGATTACCGATAGCTCCCAGATTCATCGCCGCCCCATTTGGATCGCTGACCTCATTCCGCTTCACAATCGCGCTATCTTTGGAACCAATCCACGAGAGATATGGTTAGACTACGCACCGGCCCAGAATAGACCGCCCAGCGGAAGAGGGAAACGATGACGACAAAAATCTCGCGACGCCACGCACTCATACACTCCGGTGCTTTCGGCACAGCTTTCCTCACTGGCATGCAAGTGCCGTCCACCTTCGCCATATGGCTGGCAGAGACACCCCGGCAACCGGCAGGTCCGTTCTATCATCCGTTCGAGCCACTCTCCCTCGATAACGATCTAGTGCTACGCGAAGGTCGCGATCAACCTGCGGACGGCGATATTATCTACCTCAAAGGCATCGTTCGCGACCAAACAGGAAAACCCATCCCTAAGGCCCGCGTCGAGATATGGCAGGCCAACGCTTACGGTCGCTATAACCATCCCCAGCACGCAAATTCAAACCTGAAGATCGATCCGAACTTCCTTGGGTTCGGTCATACATTGACCGATGAGACCGGGGCTTATCGATTCCGTTCCATCAAACCCGCGCCCTATCCGGACAGCGCCGCATGGATTCGCCCACCGCATATTCATTTCGCCGTCTTCCCGCCGAGTGGGCGCGAGTGGGCGACACAAATGTATTTTCGCGGCGAAGAATTAAACGCCACCGATTTTTTGCTGCGCCGCCTGCCAAACGATGCCGACCGCGCACGTGTTATCGTCGATTTCCGCCCGGTGCCAAATGCACCGGACCCGAACGCGGCATTGGGCGAGTTCGAGATCGTTCTCGGCATGCCGGGCGTCACCCTCGACAAAGCATAAGCAGCCCTATTGTTGCCCCGCCACACATCTCTATAGTTTGTCGCGCTGCTCATCGAAGGTACGCGCGTGACCCCCACAACCGGCAAATCCGCTATTCCACCGAAGGCCATCCTGCTGCTGGTTCTGATTACGCTCGCGTTCGGCTCCGGCTGGCCGATTATGAAATATGGCGTCGTCGAATTACCGGTTCTTACCTTCCGTTGGTTAACGGCGATTTTGAGCGGTGTCGGCGTGCTCACTCTCGCCGCTATCATGGGACATCGGCTGCGCCTGTATCGTGAAGAAATCGGCATCGCCTTCCTCTGTGGCCTCTTCAACGTCACCGGTTGGTTCTATTTCTCGGGCCTCGGTCTCACCTTGCTCAGCGCCGGGCGGTCGACAATCCTCGCCTATACACATCCCCTCTTCGCCTTTCTCATCGCGCTCGCGATTGGCCGCGATCGGTTATCGCCGCGCCGAATCTTTGGACTAACCTGCGGTATGGGTGCGGTCGCGGCGCTCTCGGCGCAGAATTTCTCCACCTTCGGTGACCTGCCGTTCGGTGTCTTGGCCATGCTGGCGGCGGCGGTATGTTTCGCGACTGGAGCTAATCTGCAAAAGCGAGCGTGGCGCACGCCGTCGACGGTCCTTGCTGGATGGCAGCTTCTGCTCGGCGGATTGCCGTTGGGCATCCTCTCGCTGATCTTCGACGCCGATCCATTCGCCAATTTCACGATATTGGGTATCGGCGCGGTCGCCTACACGGTTCTTATCGGAAATATGATCGGCTTCGTGTTGTGGCTGAAACTATTGGAATTCATCCCCGCCCCCATCGCCACCTTGAGCCTGTTGCCCGTGCCGATGATCGGCATTACATCTGGCGTCATCATCCTAGGCGAAAGCGTTGGATGGCAGGAAGGCGCAGCATTGGTATTAATTACCATGGCTCTGGCCAGCACGCTGACCCTACCGTCGCTCACGGCACTTAAAAAGCGTTAGAAAACCCCGCCGCCGCCGAAGCCTTGGCTGCCGCCCCTAAACCATTAAAGCCGAGCCAAAATTTCGTTCGCGGTACGCAAGTCGTCCCCCGATACGGAATCCAGCCCCAACGCCATGGTCTGCCGATTGTACATGTCCTGCAGCTTGCCCCGCACCTGCAACCCCTTCTCTGATAAATGCAGACGAGTGGATCGCTTATCATGGGTGGAGCGTTCTTGAATAAGATAGTCGGCTTCGACCATCTTGCGGACATTGTAGGATGGGTTCGAGCCGAGATAGTAGCCACGGTTAGTCAGTTCACCAACCGTCACATCATCCTCACCGATGTGATAGAGGACGACAGCTTGCTCAGCGTTGAGATCGCGCACCCCTTCCGCATCAAGATCTTCCGCACCATCTCCAAAAATTGGCGATGCAGCCGCTCGATCATGCGGATAACGCTCAAATATTCGTCGATCTCCAATCCCGTCTCCTATGGCGTGGTTGCCGCCCGCAACCTACTCTGCCTTTGAGCCTTTTAACATCCGGATAATACCCGAAAAGTCATCCCCGTCGTTGCCTTCATTGCAATACATGCTGAACAACATCGTCGCCGCCGCACCCAGGGGTGTCGTCACATCGAGGCTCTGCGCCGCATCTTGGCTCAATTTCAGGTCTTTCAGCATCATCGCGCCGGTGAAGCCCGGGTTATAATCCTTGTTGGCCGGTGTTGTCGGGACCAGTTCGGGCACCGGGCAATAGTTTGAAAGTGCCCAACTGCCGCCGGACGCCGTGCCGACGATATCGAACAAGGTTTGCCGATCGAGCCCCAGCGCATCAGACAAATTAAAGGCTTCGCTGATACCGATCATGTTGATCGCCAGCAGCATGTTGTTGCACGCCTTCGCGGCCTGCCCGGCACCGGGACCGCCCGCATGGAAGATGTTCTTGCCCATGACATCTAGGAACGGCTTCGCCCGGGCAAAGGTTTCCGCCGAACCACCGCACATGATGGTCAAGGTGCCCGCTTCGGCACCCGTAACACCGCCGGAGACTGGCGCATCCAACATATCGTATCCGGCATCCGCCGCGGCTTGGTGCATCTCGCGCGAGGTCGCAACATCGATGGTGGATGAATCGATCAGCAAAGTGCCGGGATCGATGCTCGCGAGCACTTCGCCACTGCCGGCATAAACGTCGTTGACATGGCGTCCCGCCGGCAACATCGTGACAACGGCTTCAACGCCGCTCGCCGCGTCGGCCGGGCTAGATGCTTGCGCAGCACCCGCATTCACGATCCGGCTCAATGTCTGCCCAACCAGATCGAACGCCTTTACCTCGTGTCCGTCCTTGATCAGGTTCTGCGCCATGGGGCCGCCCATATTGCCGACGCCGATAAAACCGATTTTCGCCATGAATTCTCTCCCTCAGATGTCGCCGTCCATGATGCGGCGAATTATTTTGCGGTTATTCTATGTGCCCCGCCACGGTGGAGCAAAGCCATTGATCTCACCTGCTCAAGTGGGAAACGTCAGGTCACGATTCCCGAGTGATTCGAAATACGTCTCCACATCGCGCTCGGATAGATCGGAGAGCGCCGCCGGCGACCATTTCGGCGACATATCCTTATCAACGACAACAGCCCGAACTCCTTCAAAGAAGTCGCTACCCGACATCAGGTGCTGCGACATGCGGTATTCCATGATCATGCAATCGTCGAAATTCAGATGCGCGCCCATGCGCAATTGCCTGTGGGAAATTTTCTGACTTGTCGGCGATTTCCCGGCCATGATGGAGAGTTGTTTCTCCGCCCATTCGCCGCTTTCCCTTTCCAGAGCCACGATGGTCGCTTCGACCGAATCGCCCGCGAAACATCTGTCGATGGCGTCGCGTTGCACCGTGAGGGGCGCTTCGCCCGGCACTTCAGAGAATCGCGCGACCGCTTCCTCGACACCACTGCCGCCGCGCAAGGCGTCAATTAGCCCGTCGTGCCGGTCGTTCGGGATATATGCGTCGCAAATACCCGCATAAACACAATCCGCCGCCTTGAGCCGTGCCCCCGTCATCGCCATGAACATACCAATTTCGCCCGGCAAGCGGGGCAGAAACCAGCTTCCCCCCACATCCGGAAACAGCCCGATGCCCGTCTCCGGCATCGCGAACATGGTGTTGTCGGCCGCAATGCGGGTTCCGGCGTGAATGGACAAGCCGACGCCGCCGCCCATGGTAATGCCATCCATGAGCGCGACATACGGTTTTGGATAATTATGAATGCGCCGGTTGAGGCGATATTCCTCGCGGAAAAACTCTTCGTGCACCGCGCATCCGGGCGTGCCGTCATAGAGTTTCTGGACGTCGCCGCCGGCACAAAAAGCTTTGTCACCGGCGCCGCGTACAACAATGGCCCTTACTGCGTCATCCCTCTCCCAAGCCGCGAGCTGCGGATCGAAGACCCTAACCATATTGAGAGTCAGCGCGTTGAGAGCGTGCGGGCGGTTCAGTGTGACCTCCGCGACTCCGTCGCGAAGGTCGAAGCAAATTTCTGGTTTGTCTGTCATGCGGGAGGTGTATACGGATTCGTCCGGGAAACACCAGCGCCCGCAGTTGAAACCCTCAGCACCGTAAACGACACTTTCATTGAATGCGCAGCAGGCTCCTTTAGCCGTCGAGCAGTTTCCGCGAAATGATCAGTCGCATGATCTCGTTTGTCCCTTCCAAGATCTGATGGACGCGCACATCACGGAGATGTCGCTCGATCGGGTATTCCTTGATATAGCCGTAGCCGCCGTGCAGTTGCAGGGCATCGTTGCAGACCTGAAACCCGGCATCGGTCGCAAAGCGCTTCGCCATCGACGCATACATCGTCGCGTTCGGATCTCCGGCATCGAGACTGGCCGCTGCCCGGTGGACCATCAAGCGGGCGGCTTCCAGCTCTGTCGCCATATCGGCCAGCTTAAATTGCAGCGCCTGGAGGTCGGCGAGCCGTTGGCCGAACTGTTTGCGCTCCTTCATGTAATCGCGCGCCAGCTCTAGGCATTTGCGCGCGGCACCGATAGAGCACGAAGCGATGTTGATGCGCCCGCCGTCGAGCCCCTTCATCGCGATCTTGAACCCATCACCCTCCTCGCCGATGCGGTTGGCGACCGGGACACGGCAATCTTCAAATATGACAGCTGCGGTCGGCTGACTGTTCCAGCCCATCTTGCGCTCGCGCTTGCCGAAAGAGAGACCGGGTGCGTCCTTCTCGATAGCAAGACAGGAAATCCCTTTCGGGCTGTCGTCTCCGGTGCGCACCATGGTCACGTATACGTCGCTGCTGCCGCCCCCGGAAATGAATGCCTTGGAGCCGTTCAGCACATAATGATCGCCGTCGCGCTTCGCCGTGGTCTTGAGCGCCGCCGCGTCGGAGCCGGAGCCAGGTTCGGTCAGGCAGTAGCTCGCAAAATGCTCCATGGTCATGAGCTTGGGGAGGAACCGCGCGCGCTGCTCGTCATTGCCGAAGCTGTCGATCATCCAGCTCGCCATGTTGTGGATCGAAATATAGGCTGAGGTCGACGTGCAGCCCGCTGCCAACTCTTCGAAAATCACCGTCGCGTCGAGCCGCTTGAGGTCAGAGCCGCCATGCATCTCGCCGCAATAAATACCGGCGAATCCCAGCGCCGCCGCCTGGCGCAATTCTTCGATGGGAAAGATTGATTGCGCATCCCACTCGGCCGCGTTCGGCGCGAAAACATCTTCCGAGAAACTCCGCGCCGCATCCTGAAACGCGCGCTGGTCTTCATTTAGTTGGAAATCCATATGACCGTGCTCCCTTGCCGCCGGATGATAGGCAGGGGCGGTGACGAGTCAATCGCGTGTATGGCTTCCCTTAAAGCGGATAGTCCCGTGTCAGATCGATACCGCAATCCACGATAAACTTCTTGATCTGCTGGACTTCCTGCTTCGGCAAATCGTGCTTGGCGTGATGTAAGGCGACCGTGTGACCGTTGAGTTTCACCGCAATCTTGCTGTGCTGGCGCTCCTCGATCTCCGCGCCGAGTTCCTGGAAAACGCTTTACACCTGTTTGAGCGAGATATTGCCGCTGATCGGGTGGGCAAAAAGAGAATGTAAGATTTTGCGGTGATTGTGGTTTACAGAGATGGCTCCTGTTGTTGAATCTCCCAACAGGGTAGCCGAAGGCTGTTTCACGTTCATTGACCCGGATCAATTGCCCCTCCTTCGGGTCCGTCATTCCCGCGCAAGCGGGAATCCAGTGACTCTGTGGTACCGTTCTAGATTCCCGTCTGCGCGGGAATGACACGATTTATTGGGGAAGAAATGGCGGATACAGACTGCCGTGACATTGCCCCCGTTGTCACGAAACCGCGCCGCGCGTAAACTCTCGCAAATCGTTATTTTAGGAGCTGAGCCATGTCCGATCCAAAGATCGTGACGCCGCCTTTCGGGCGCGATGAGACCACCATCAAAACCGGAACCGTCAGCGAGACACCGGGAAGCTATCCGACCGTTCGCATGCGCCGTAATCGCAGCAACGATGCGGTGCGCCGGATGGTGGCGGAGAACAAACTCTCGGTCGACGACTTGATCTGGCCGATGTTCATCGTCGACGGCGAAAACCAGCGCCAGCCGGTGGACTCGATGCCGGGCGTAATACGCTATTCGACCGACGTCATCGCGGAGGCGGCAAACGAAGCATTCGAGCTCGGCATTCCGGCAGTAGCACTGTTCCCGTTCACGGACCCCGACGCGAAAACGCCGGACGGGCGCGAATCCCTCGATCCGGAGAATCTCGTCTGCACCGCCATCCGCAACGTGAAAGCGCAACTACCGGAGATGATGGTGGTCTGCGACGTGGCACTCGATCCCTATACGAGCCACGGCCATGACGGTGTCATGGACGGAGAGACGATCCTCAACGACGAGACCGTCGATATTCTCACCAAGCAAGCCTTCAATCAGGCCGAGGCCGGCTGCGATACCATCTCACCCTCCGACATGATGGACGGTCGCGTCGGCGCGATCCGTCAGGTGCTCGATGCCAGCGGCTTCGACGATGTGCGGATCATGGCCTATTCAGCGAAATACGCGTCGGGCTTCTACGGTCCCTTCCGCGACGCCATCGGCACCAAGGCGGCGCTAATCGGCGACAAGCGCACCTATCAAATGGATCCGGCCAATTCCGACGAAGCCATGCGGGAAATTGCCCTCGACATCCAGGAAGGCGCGGACATGGTCATGGTGAAGCCGGGCATGCCGTATCTGGATATTGTGCGCCGGGTAAAGGACAGTTTCGGCATGCCGACCTTCGTCTATCAAGTCTCCGGCGAATACGCGATGCTGAAGGGCGCGGTTGAGCGCGGCTGGCTCGATGAGAAGGTAGTGCTGGAATCACTTTTGGGATTCAAGCGGGCGGGTGCCGATGGCGTGCTGACATATTTCGCCGTGGAAGCCGCAAAGAAGTTGAAGGCAGGTTCTTAACCTCTAGCAAACCGCCTCGAAGAATCGGCCGGCGCAAACACAATGCCAGGGCGTCATGCCTTGGTTGCTGTGAAAGCCAACGTGCCCGCCGCCGTGTGCCATCAGCAGACCGAGATTGGCATTCCGGGACCAATCGAAACGTTCATACGGCTCCCGTCCAATCCAAGGGTCGTTACTGGCGTGGATCAAGAGCGTCGGCACCCTAATATCAGCGAGAAATTCCCGCGCGCTGTTTTGTCGATAGTAATCTGCTGCCCCTTCGAAGCCGTTCACCCGCGCCACGATTCGGTCATCAAATTCGAGAAGACTGCGCGCCTCGCCCAATGCCGTCGCCGGATCGTCGGTCAATCCGCTCTCGGCCCATTGCGCCTTCATCCGCTTCAGGAGCCAATTGTGATAGACGGCGTTGCGCCGACGCATTAATCGCACCGCCGATTCCGCTAGATCGATCGGTGTCGAGACAGCGGCGGCCGCGCGTATCGGGAAGTCGGGGCCGAACTCGGCCAGGAACTTCAGAAGCATATTGCCGCCAAGCGAAAACCCTATGAGCAACAAACCGGATTTGGTCATTGCAGGGTCCAGCGACGCAAGGACATCGCGCAAATCTTCCGTCCGCCCCGCGTGATAATGCCCGTTCGTGGTGGCGGCCGAGGGATCGGAGCCACGCAAGTTCAAGCGAAGTACGGGAAAGCCAAGATCGTTCAAATGCCGCGCCGCGACCACCATGTTGGTCGCTGTCTCGCACCCGGTCAGGCCGTGGATTAGAACCGCGAGCGGCAAGCCGTCCTCGCCTGGTGTCAGCCGTGCGGCCAATCCCCCGCCATCCGCCAGGGGCAATAGCAAGCGCTCTCCCGCGAGATCGCAGGGGCCACGGCCACCGCGCCGCGCAAAGAAATTCCGCAGTGTCTGTAAATCGCCGCCAAACCAGGGGCCGCGTTCTTGAAAGGCAGGGAACTCGACCTTAAGCGAAGGTGATGTTCTCGATTCTTCTATCGCGCTCATCACCCCCACCCTAACCCTCCCCCGCACGCGGGAGAGGGGATGTTACCGAGTGGCTGGATAGAGTTCCCTCTCCTGAGTGCGGGGGAGGGTTAGGGTGGGGGCTCACGCCGCCAGCCAATCTTTCACCATCGCGATTTGATCCGCCGCCATCAGCGCCGGCGCGTGGCCGCATCCCGCGACCTCCACTAAGGCGGCCTTGGGTCCGCGGCGAGTCATCTCCTCGGCATCTTCGCGGCGCAGCAAGTCGGAACTCTCGCCCCGAATCACCAGGGACGGACATTCGATCGCGTCCCAATAGCTCCACATATCGGCATCCTCCAACGGCCCGGCACGGAAGTTGTCGCCGATTGCCGGATCGTAGCCGGCCGCCACCTTGCCCCCCTCAAGCTTGCGATGACTGGTCTCCGCCATGTGCCTCCATTGCCCATCGGTCAGCTCCCCGAAGGTTGCGTGTGTCTGACGCAGATAAGCTTCCAATGCCGACATATCGTCAAAGTCGGGCGCGGTGCCCGTATAGCTCGCGATGCGCTCGAGCGCCGATTTCGGTAGGAAGGGGCCCACATCGTTGATGATCAATCGCTTGATCGGATTGCCCGGGATCGACGCCATCAACATGCCGAGAATGCCGCCCATCGACGTGCCGAGCCAATCGACTTCCCGCACTCCCACATGCGCCAATAATGTTGCGAGATCGGCCAGATAGTTCGGATTGTAATAGTGCTTACCGCTCGATAACCAATCGCTTTGACCACGCCCCGCAATGTCCGGGCAGATGATTCGGTAACTCTCCTCCAACGCGGAGGCTAAGACATCGAAGTCGCGCCCGTTGCGCGTCAATCCGTGAACGCAGATTAACGTCCGCGCCGCATCCGGTGAGCCCCATTCTGTATAAGCAATTTTATGGAACCCGGTTTTCCCGAGGCATTGGACGGATTTTTCTTTCATCGACATGACGCGGCGTTCCGGCGGTAATTAGGGACAGTTACTCAATTCGCGACTTTCCCCGACAATGCAAGAACCGCAACAAACGACGCATTAAGTGACCGTCGCCGAATTCTTGTGTCGATTGTAGAACCACCTGCGGTCCGAGCGGTGCAATCATCATCTCTACTCCGCGGCACTTCGGCCGGCCGCACCGGCGAGCTGATGGGCGACGAGCTGAGCGTAGAGCCCACCCTTGGCCAAAAGCTCATCATGGGTGCCGGTCTCGATCACCCGGCCCTCGTTCAGCGCCACGATCAGATCGGCACCCCGCACGGTGGACAGGCGGTGAGCGATAACGATGGTGGTGCGATCGGCCATCAATGCTTCCAACGCTTCGCGGACCGCTTGTTCGTTGACCGCGTCGAGATGCGAAGTCGCCTCGTCCAAGATCAATACCGGCGCGTCCTTCAGGAAAGCCCGCGCGATGGAGACCCGTTGGCGCTG
>JBMYRC010000142.1:0-10242 GCA_049601975.1 Alphaproteobacteria bacterium
CGGCGACAAGGCCGTATCGACCGGCGAGATGGGCGATGCTCTGTTGAAGGAATTGGGCAAGCTGTCGAACTGATCGAATTTTATTGTTCCGCGCAGTCGGATCCGCTTACAATTTGGGTTCAGCCTTTTTGGAGGATCGCGACATGTTTAAAGATCTTGCTTCCATATTCGCCTTCGCGGCGTTGGTATCCTTCTTGACCTCCGCGGTCGCGATGGGGGACTGCGGCGGCGGCTATGTCACGACGATATCGCAACAGCTGGTTGATGCAACCGGCGGCTAAATGCAAAAATATACGCGTGATGCCGCTCCCGAACCGGGGGGTGAGCCGCACTTCTAAACCGTGGCCCAACTTGAGCCGCGGTTTTTGTTTGTCGGGGTGCCACGGAATTCTGCTTGCAATCCGACTTTAGGAACCATAAGTCAGCAACTTGAATTAGAATGAGTATTAAGCCATGGGTTACAAAGTTGCCGTCGCCGGCGCCACGGGCAATGTAGGCCGCGAAATTTTGAATATTCTGCATGAACGAAACTTTCCGGCGGACGAGATTATTCCGTTGGCATCCGAAGCGTCCCTCGGCCGCGAAGTTTCTTATGGAGAGGACGATATTCACTCCGTGCAGGTATTGAATAATTTCGATTTTAAAGGCGTGGACCTAGGCTTGTTCTCTCCGGGCGGCGCGGTCTCGGCGGAGCATGCGCCGCGCGCGGCGGCGGCAGGTTGCGTGGTGATCGACAACACCTCGCATTTCCGCATGGACCCGGACGTGCCCTTGGTGGTGCCCGAGGTCAATCCGGAAGCCCTTGCCGGCTATGCTCAACGCAACATTATCGCCAATCCGAATTGCTCGACCATCCAAATGGTCGTGGCCCTAAAGCCGCTGCATGACATCGCGAAAATTCGTCGTGTTGTGGTCAGTACCTATCAATCGGTCTCTGGAGCCGGCCGGGCAGGGATGGACGAGTTGTTCAATCAGACACGCGCGGTATATGTGAACGACCCGCTCCAGACCGACACGTTTACCAAGCGGATCGCTTTCAATGTCATTCCCCATATCGACAAGTTCATGGATGACGGGTCGACCAAGGAAGAATGGAAAATGGTGGTCGAGACCAAGAAGATACTCGACCCTTCCATCGACGTGATTGCCACCTGCGTGCGAGTGCCGGTCTTCATCGGCCATGGTGAGGCTCTCCATATCGAATTCGAGAACGAAATCGACGAAGATATGGCCCGGACGGCGCTCGCGGCGGCACCCGGCGTGGTGGTGGTCGATAAACGCGTGGATGAGGGCTATGTCACGCCGGAGGAAAGCGCCACCGAGGATGACGTCTATGTCAGCCGTATTCGGTGCGATCCGACGGTCAAGAACGGTCTTGCGATGTGGGTTGTCTCGGACAACCTTCGCAAGGGCGCGGCGCTGAATACAGTCCAAATTGCGGAAGGGCTGATCAAGCGCCATTTGCAAAAGAAAGCGGCCTGATTCGGCGTGCGGCCGATGGCGGGGGAACTAAAAATACCGGCCCCTAATTTGGCCGCACCATCGACCCTAAACGAGCTTTTCGCGAAGGCGATCGAGCAGCATCGGGCGGGTCGTATGGAGCGTGCGATTGAGCTTTATCGTCACCTCGTCTCACAGTTTCCTGGATACGCGCCGGCGTGGAATAATTTGGGCGTGGCGTTGCGCGCGACCAAAAAATTTGCGGCCGCCGCCAGCGCGCTTCGCCGGGGCACGGCTCTTAACGACCAAGATGCGGGCGCGTGGTCTAATTTGGGGAACGCACTGCGCGCCGTCGGCGAGTATGATGAAGCCGCGCGCGCGCATGAGAAATCCCTGACGGTCGATCCCGAAGCCGGGCGGGTCCACTACAATTTGGCCTTGGTGCGGCGTGACTTGGGTGATCTCGATACGGCGATTGCCGGATTTGGCGAGGCGGAGTCTCGAGGTTTCAAATCGTCGGAAATGTTTTGGGACCGAGCACTCACCCATTTGGTGGCGGGCGATCTGGAAAAGGGGTTTCGGGAATACGAGTGGCGATGGCAATTGCCCGAAAGCCCGCCCCGATACAGCGATATCCCAGCTTGGGACGGCGAAACGCTCGACGGTAAGACGCTGCTGGTTCACACCGAACAGGGTTTTGGCGACGCCATCCAGTTTCTGCGGTATTTGCCGATGGCGGCGGCGCGGGGCGGCCGGGTCGTCTATGAATGTCCGGTACCGCTGATCCGCCTTGTGCGCAATAGTCCGCTCTCCGAGAATATCGAGCTGGTGGAGCAAGGCAAGTTGGCGGCACGCGCCGATTACCAAATTGCGTTGCTCAGTTTGGCCCGAGTGTTCAAAACAAGCTTGGCGACGATCCCTTCCGAGGGTCCCTATTTGCGTCCACCTGCAGATGGACCCAAGCTACAAGTACCAAGCGACGGGCCGCGTATCGGCCTCGTCTGGGCCGGCAAACCCACCCATAAGAACAACCGAAACCGATCTATCTCTCTGGAGACAATGCTGCCGTTGTTGGAATTGCCGAATATGCGGTTCGTCGGTTTGCAAAAAGGCGACGGTGCGGATCAACCGAAGACCCTCGGCGCGGATGCGTTGGTCATTAATATCGGTGAGCGGATGGGTGATTTCGCCGACACCGCCTCGATTCTGAAACAATTGGACCTGTTGATATCTGTCGACACGTCGGTCGTCCATCTGGCGGGTGCGCTCGGGGTTCCGGTCTGGGCGTTGATCCCGTATTCCCCGGACTGGCGGTGGTTGTACGGACGCGACGACACCCCTTGGTATGAGAGCGTCCGACTATTCCGGCAGAAGACGCCTCGCGACTGGCCGGAAGTCATCGAGCGTATTGTCGCCACGTTGAAGGCCACTGACTTCGCGGTCGGGGAGTAATCTCAGCTCCGGAACGGCTCCGCCGTGAATTGCGACGACGGCTCCTTCACGAGGTCGAGCCCATTGACAATGGCGAGATCGTCCTTGCCGAGGCGTCGGGTCAGCGCGAGGAGGTCGAACAAGCTGCTAGCCGCAACGGCTGCCGCTTCCGCGAAGGAAAGGTCCGATGTCAGCAATCGTCCCAAGAGAAGCGCGGCGAACGCGTCGCCGGCACCGGATTCTGCAACCTCGATCCGTGGTGTCTCAATAATCCGAAGACCGCTCGTATCTGCCGCCAAAGTGGCGATGCCTGTGGGCGTTTCAATGCCAGTGACTGCGATCCGCGTGGGTCCCCGTTTCAGAAGATCGCTGATAATCTCGGCCCCATTTTCCAGGGTGCAACTCTCTTGCCCAAGCAAAACTCCCGCCTCGAATGCATTCGGCGTGACAATATCGGCATCGGGTAGGGCTTCAATCTGAAAGAAGGAAACCAGGTCTTTGTTTACGTAGAGACGCTCGTTATCGCCCAATACCGGGTCGAGGCAATAGAGCGCTCCGGGCCGCCGAGTTTCGACGACCCTCAAAAACGCCTGTCCGGTCTCGGTAGTGCCAAGATAACCCGACAGCATGGCGTCGAACGACTCAGGCGCGGTTCTTGTGACGACACCGAGTAGTAATTCGTCTATCTCCTCCGGCGGCACTACTCGGCCTCGAAAGGCGCCGTGCGCTGGATGGTTCGACAACATCGTCGTATCCACCGCGACGGCGTCGATTCCAAGCTGTTGTAAACAGGGGACGGCGATGGAGTTCCCGACATAGCCACTTGCGACCCGGGACTGAATCGTTAAAACGCTCATCATTTGATTCAGCGTTAGATCGCCACCATTGTCCAGCCGCCGTTCCATTAGGAGACCGCCGATGCCCGCAACTCCGCGACCCCGACGAAGCGTCCTGTTCATGCCGGGCTCGAACGCCCGTGCTTTGGAGAAAGCTAGAGACCTGCCGGCGGATGCATTGATTTTCGACTTGGAAGATGCGGTCGCACCGGACGAGAAGGAAAAAGCCCGCCTACAAGTCCGGGATACGCTACGCCACGGGGGCTACGGCTCGCGTGAGATCATTGTCCGGGTCAATGGACTACTAACCCCTTGGGGGGAAGACGATGTAGCAATGCTCGCTGCCGAAGCGGCCGATGCTCTGCTCATTCCAAAAGTGGAGAGCAAACAAGTGGTGGACGGTATCGAAGGGCGAATGCAAATGGCGGGAGCGCCGGATAACACCGCTATCTGGTGCATGATCGAAACTCCTAAAGGCGTTTTGCGGGCGGAGGAAATTGCTTCGGCATCTCCGCGCCTCGGAGCTCTGGTGATGGGGACGTCGGACTTGGCTAAGGACCTACACTGTTTGCACACGCCGCGGCGGGGGCCATTCATGGCCAGTCTCTCCTGGTGCATCCTCGCCGCGCGGGCCAATAGGCTCGCGATCTTGGATGGGGTGCATCTGAACCTCGCGGATGACAAAGGATTCGCCGAGACCTGCCGGCAGGGACGGGAAATGGGTTTCGATGGGAAAACCCTGATCCATCCAAAAACCATTGCCGCCGCGAACGAGGCCTATGCGCCCGGCACCGAAGAGGTCGACTGGAGCCGTCGGGTCATTGCCGTTCATGAAGAGGCCGCACACGAGGGGCAGGGTGTGGTTTTACTAGACGGTCAATTGATCGAGAACCTGCATGTGGAAGAAGCCCGACGGGTTGTCGGCCTCGCAGATATGATCGCTGAGCTGGCCGGCGGATAACCGCACGAGCGCTCATTTCCAATGAAAAGCTGCTTAAAAGCCGCGCCCATCAGGATATCGCAAATAGAACTTAGCTGTAGGCTGGGTTATCGACCGCTTGGATTTTAGCTTCCGCGACGGCGACGGCCGTTTCCGCTGATTTCCGAGCCGTGTCGCTATCGGCGCTGGAAATATCTTCTCGGGCATCGGCGAGTGACTGCTGCGCTGCAGCCTTGTCGATATCCTCGACCGGAATCGCTTCCTCTGCCAATACCGTGCAGCGGTTATCGGAGACTTCGGCGAAACCACCGGCGATGTAGATACGATCCGATATGGCACCGCCCTCATAGACGACGATGGTGCCCGGGCGCACGGTCGTGATCGTCGGGGAATGCCTGGGCAGCACGCCCATATCACCTTCCGCCCCCGGCACGACAACCATGTCGACGGCACGGGACAGCAAGAGCTTCTCCGGTGAGACCAGTTCGAACTCGACCTTATCGTCGGCCATGCTTCGTATCCTTCAGATTAAGCGGCGCGATTAAGCTGCTTTGGCTGCTTCCGCAGCCATTGCCTTGGCTTTCTCCATGACTTCGTCGATGCCGCCGACCATGTAGAAGGCCTGCTCCGGCAGGTCGTCATACTCACCGTCGCAGATCGCCTTGAAGCCCTTGATCGTATCCTCGAGGGACACCAATTTGCCAGGCGATCCGGTGAAGATTTCCGCGACGTGGAACGGTTGCGAGAGGAAGCGTTGAATTTTCCGTGCACGCTCAACCGTCAGCTTATCTTCTTCCGAGAGCTCGTCCATGCCCAGGATCGCAATGATTTCCTGCAGCGACTTATAGGCCTGCAAGACTTCCTGAACCTGACGCGCGGTGGCGTAGTGTTCTTCACCAACGATCCGCGGATCGAGAATACGACTGGTCGAATCGAGCGGATCGACCGCGGGATAAATACCAAGTTCCGCAATCTGGCGCGACAGAACTGTTGTCGCGTCCAAGTGAGAGAAGGTCGTCGCAGGCGCCGGATCGGTGAGATCATCCGCCGGGACGTAAATGGCTTGCACCGAAGTAATAGAGCCCTTGGTCGTCGAGGTAATACGCTCCTGCAAAGCACCCAAATCGGTGCCGAGCGTTGGCTGGTAGCCAACCGCCGACGGAATGCGGCCCAGCAGCGCCGACACTTCCGAGCCCGCCTGGGTAAAGCGGAAAATATTATCAACGAAGAACAGGACGTCTTGACCCTCTTGATCGCGGAAATATTCCGCAACCGTCAGACCCGTCAGCGCGACGCGGGAGCGGGCTCCCGGAGGCTCGTTCATCTGACCATAAACCAGTGCCGCCTTGGAAGCGCCCTCGTCTTCGAGGTTGATAACACCGGACTCAATCATTTCGTAGTAAAGGTCGTTTCCTTCGCGGGTCCGCTCGCCAACACCGGCAAAAACCGAATATCCGCCATGCGCCTTCGCGATGTTGTTGATCAATTCCATGATCAGAACTGTCTTACCGACACCGGCACCCCCGAAGAGGCCAATCTTACCGCCCTTGGCGTAAGGGGTCAGCAGATCGACGACCTTAATGCCAGTGACCAGCTGCTCGGTTTCCGTCGATTGGTCGACATAAGGCGGTGCATCACGGTGAATAGGCAGAGTTTGCTTGTGCCCGATTGGGCCGCGCTCGTCGATCGGCTCGCCGATGACGTTCATGATGCGACCGAGTGTCTCCGGTCCGACGGGAACCATGATTGGCTCTCCGGTATCCGTGACCTCGGTGCCGCGGACCATACCCTCGGTCGCGTCCATCGCAACGCAGCGGACGGTGTTCTCGCCCAAATGCTGTGCGACTTCGAGCACCAGCTGTTTACCGTCTTTTTCCATATGCAGTGCATTCAAAATGGCGGGAAGTTCGCCCTCGAAATGCACGTCGACGACGGCGCCCAATACCTGGGTGATCGTACCGACAACGTTACTGGCCATGGATCAACTCCTTGAGTGTTAATTCTATCTCCGCTACAGCGCTTCAGCACCGGAGATGATCTCGATCAACTCCTTGGTGATGCCGGCTTGGCGCGCGCGGTTGTAGGTGAGTGTTAATTTATCGATCATGTCGCCCGCGTTCCGCGATGCGCTGTCCATTGCGGTCATCCGGGCACCCTGCTCGGAGGCGAATGTCTCCAACATGGCGCGGAAAACCTGAACCGATAGGTTCCGGGGCAGCAAATCGGCAAGGATTTCCTCCTCGTCGGGCTCGTATTCGTAGCTCGCCGCGACACCGCCGCTGATCTCTTCCTCGTCGTCCGCCTCCGGCACTGAGAAGGGAATGAGCTGTTGCGGCGTGACGTCTTGCGTCAACGCTGAGATAAACTTGTTGTAGACGATCGTGCAGCAGTCAAAATCGCCGTTATCGAACATATGGGTGATATTGCTGGCGATCATATCGGCGCCCGCGAATGTCGGGACCGGTTTGGCGATTTCTTCCAGCGCCTCGACCAACTTGTCGGGATATTCCCGGCGCATGATCGCGTTACCCTTCCGGCCGACACCGAACAGCTTGACGGTTTTGCCGTCCGCTTCCAGGTCGCGTACCATTTTGCGGACGCCGCGCATAATACTACCATTGAAACCGCCACAGAGGCCGCGGTCCGTGGTCATCACGACCAGCAGATGGACGCTATCGCTGCCGGTCCCAGCCAGCAGCTTGGGTCCACCTTCACCGCTGGTGCCGCCCGCAAGGGAGCCTAACATGCGTTCCATGCGTTCCGCATAGGGACGCGCGGCAATCGCCTGATCTTGGGCGCGCCGCAATTTGGCAGCGGCCACCATCTTCATCGCCGAGGTGATCCGTTTAGTGGATTTCACGCTCGTGATGCGGGTTCTAAGGTCCTTGAGACTAGGCATCGGCTTTCGCTTGCTCCCGCGCCCTTAGGCGGCGAAGGTTTTGGCGTATTGATCCATGATTTCGGCGATCTTTTTATCCGTCTCGCCCGATAGCTCGCCCTCGGCCCGGATGGTCGCCAAGATGTCTGAATGATTGTTGTGGAAGTCTTCAAGCAGACCTTGCTCAAAACGTCCGATATCGCGGACCTCGATGGGATCCAGGTAACCCCGGACACCGGCGTAAATCGCGATAACCTGCTCTTCAACGGCGAGCGGGTTGTATTGCGGCTGCTTCAGCAATTCCGTCAGCCGCGAACCACGGGCTAACAGGCGTTGGGTCGAGGCGTCGAGATCGGAGGCGAACTGTGAGAAGGCTTCCATTTCGCGATACTGCGCGAGTTCCAGCTTAATCGTGCCCGCGACCTGCTTCATCGCCTTGATTTGTGCGGCGGATCCAACACGGCTGACCGACAGGCCGACGTTAATGGCCGGGCGAATACCTTTATAGAACAGGTCCGTCTCCAGGAAGATCTGACCGTCGGTGATCGAAATCACGTTGGTCGGGATATAAGCGGAGACATCATTCGCCTGGGTCTCAATGATCGGCAGCGCCGTCAATGATCCGTTGCCGTGGGCCTCGCCCATCTTGGCCGCGCGTTCCAGCAAGCGTGAGTGGAGATAGAAAACATCGCCCGGATAGGCTTCGCGGCCCGGCGGGCGGCGCAGCAACAAGGACATTTGACGATACGCGGTAGCCTGCTTCGAGAGATCATCATAAATGATCAGCCCGTGCATGCCGTTGTCCCGAAAATATTCGCCCATCGCACAACCGGCGTAAGGGGCGAGGAACTGCATCGGGGCCGGCTCGGACGCGGTCGCGGCAACAACGATGCTGTATTCCATCGCGCCGTTTTCCTCGAGCGTCTTCACCACCTGTGCGACCGTCGAGCGTTTTTGCCCGATCACGACGTAGATGCAGTAGAGTTTCTTCGATTCGTCGTCCGTATCGTTGACCGACTTCTGATTGATGATCGTGTCAATCGCGACGGCGGTCTTACCGGTCTGACGGTCACCAATGATCAGCTCGCGCTGGCCACGGCCAACAGGAACCAAGGAGTCGAGCGCCTTGAGGCCGGTCTGCATCGGCTCATGCACGGATTGACGCGGGATAATGCCGGGTGCCTTAACGTCGACTAAGCTGCGTTCGGACCCATCAATTGGGCCCTTGCCGTCGATCGGATTGCCGAGAGCGTCAACCACGCGGCCAAGCAAGCCCTTGCCGACCGGGACATCAACGATGGTACCGGTCCGCTTGACCGTATCACCTTCTTTAATGTCACGGTCGTTACCGAAGATAACAACACCGACATTATCGTCCTCAAGGTTCAGCGCCATGCCCCGGATACCGCCTGGGAATTCGACCATTTCACCGGCCTGGACGTTGTCGAGGCCATAGACGCGGGCGACACCGTCACCAACGGAAATAACCTGTCCGACTTCCGCGACATCTGTCTCGGTGCCGAAATTGGCGATCTGTTCTTTCAGGATGGCGGAGATTTCCGCGGCGCGGATTTCCATCAGCCGGCTCCCTTCATTACGAGTTTCATTCTATTAAGTTGGGTCTTTATCGAAGAGTCGATCATTCGGCTCCCGACCTGGACCACCATGCCGCCGATAAGGGCGGGGTCTACCTTCATGGAAAGGGCGACGTTACGCCCTTCGACCCGCTGCAACGCCTCTTCGACGGCGCGAGCTTGGTCTTCGCTCAAGCTTTGAGCGGACGTTACTTCCGCTGAAATCTCACCCCGGCGTTCCGCCAGTTCCGCGAGAAAGGCGCGAATAATATGTCTGAGAGCATAAAGACGGCGATTCGCGGCGGAAACGCTGACAAATCTATGCGTCAACTCATCCGCACCCGCGTGCTGCAAGAGCGCGCCGATTGCTTGGCTTTGGGCGGCTCGTCCTATTACCGGACTCGCCATCATCCGCCGAAGGTCTTCGTTCTCCTCGATCGCGGCGTCTAGCGCCTTCAGATCGTCGGCGACAACGTCCAGCTTCCGCTGTTCGTCCGCCAGCTCGAACAAAGCCAATGCGTAGCGGGCTGCCATTCCCGATTCGCTAGCCTTGGATGCCACCTGGGATTCTCCCCGATTACGTTCCGGATATTTGTCGTCAATGCCCGGAATTCCTAAGGTTTTAAGCCGCTCCATTAGGGCTTTTGCCAAAAGGCGAGCGGTGTTTAGCACATGCAAAATAGGGGCGCAACCCGCGTTGAAACAGCAGAATTGTCGCAGCCCTGCTGACACCCTCGCTGCGGCACGGTTTTGGTACCGATTTCTCTTATGTACGGGACCGGAATTGGAGGCGGGAAATGATGAAAAATGGGGTGATGGTGACGGGCGCGGCGAGCGGAATCGGCTATTCCTGCGCCCGTGATTTTTTAA
Source organism: Alphaproteobacteria bacterium (assembly GCA_049601975.1). Classification (GTDB taxonomy): domain Bacteria; phylum Pseudomonadota; class Alphaproteobacteria; order UBA8366; family UBA8366; genus UBA6544. The sequence continues at coordinate 9,970 of JBMYRC010000142.1, forward strand.
CAGACGGGGTATCGGTGGTCGCAGCTGATATCGGCGATATCCCGGTCGCTTTGATGGAGGTGGGCGGCTGCTTGGCGCAAACCTTCGATGTATCGTCGCCCGGCGCCTGCAAATCCGCCGTTTCCGAAGCCTGCGATAAATTCCGCGGATTGAGTGCGCTTAACCATTTCGCCGGCATTCATCACACGAAAACCCGGGAGGAAGTCGACGCCGATGACTTCGCGAGAGCGATGGCGGTGAATGTCACCGGCTCTTTCCTGATCGCACAGGCGG
>JBMYRC010000143.1:0-10173 GCA_049601975.1 Alphaproteobacteria bacterium
CGTGATCATGGGAATGGCTTTGGTCTTCGTTAGTGCCAATACCTTCGACATGATGGTGGTGGCTTTCTTGCGGTAAGCCGACTTCGTCCTCGAAACCCAATACCTGTTCGCGGTATTTGCACATCTGGCAATTCATGTTGCCGGTGCCTTCTTGAATTTCGACCATTCGGTCGACGAAAGTCTCCAGCACCAACGGTTGCGCGTTTAGATAAGGGGCTTTGATGAATTCGATATCCGGGTGCCGGGCGGCGACCACATCGGTGTAGTCGTAAATGCGTTTCACTAAAATGCCGGTGAACAGGAAATAGGGGAATACGATGATCCGCTTAAAGCCGAGTTTTGTTGCATGTTCCAATCCCGGCTCCACCAGAGGAAAAGTGACGCCGGAATAGCAGACTTCGCCCCAGCCAAACCCAAAGGCCTCCCACAACAGGCGCATGACCTTGGATATGTTGGAATTGGCGTCCGGGTCGGAAGCACCGCGACCCACTACCATCAACAGCGTCTCGTGTTTAGAGACGCCATCCGGCGCGCTATCCAACGCTTCTTGTATACGTTGGCCCGCAGCCCGTACCATCTTCAGATCGATGCCAAGTTCGCGCCCGTAATGCACGTTCATGCCGGGGTTCTGCGCCATGTAGGTGTTCAGCACGGACGGGATGTCGTTTTTGACGTGACCTGCGGCGAACAGCATGCCGGGCAGCGCCAGTATCTCCGTATTGCCCTTCTCCCGCAGCGCATTCAGGGCCGTATGGATGACCGGCGTCGCAAATTCGAGGAAGCCATGATCGACATCGACGTCGGGCAGGCGTTTATCCAGCATCTCCGCCAAAACGGCGAATTCGCGGATGGCATTGGCATCTCGGCTACCATGCCCACAAAGTAGTACTCCTGTCTTACCCGTCATCGTGTCCTCGCAGTTCGCGGCGACCTTGGTCGCCGATTGTTGTCGTTGACGCGCCGCGATTCGGCGCGCAGGATTCTGGTGTGTTTATGTCGTTTCCCGAGCAGTATTCCGGCGGCCAAATCCATCATTGGATATTGGCTTTGGCCTTCATTCTCGATGCGTTGGTCGGTGATCCCCACTGGCTCTATCGTCATGTTCCGCACCCGGTTGCGATTCTCGGCGAGATGATTGGCCGGTTTGATTCCGCACTCAACAATCCGAAATCCGCCAATCTGTCGCGGCGTTTCGCCGGATTCTTGATGGTCTTGGCGCTCGTCGGCAGCTGTGCAGCGATTGGCTGGCTGCTCGGTTTGGGATTGCGAATGGTATCGTTCGAATGGGGGTGGATTGGCGAGGCGATATTCGTCGCCGTCCTGATCGCTAATCGCGATCTCTATGCGCATGTTCGGCGTGTTGCCGCAGGCCTCGACGAAAGCCTCGACGCGGGCCGAAGAGCGGTTGGCCATATCGTCGGGCGCGACCCGCAAAGCCTCGACGATGCGGGAGTCGCGCGGGCCGCTATTGAATCGGCGGCGGAAAACTTTAGTGACGGTGTCGTGGCTCCGGTTTTCTTTTACGTCGTTTTCGGATTGCCGGGCATACTCGCCTACAAGGCCATCAACACGCTCGATAGCATGGTGGGTTATCGCAATGAACGCTACGAAGCCTTTGGCTGGGCCGCGGCGCGGCTCGACGATCTGGCGAACTTGGTTCCCGCACGTTTGGCGGGAATTATCTTTGTACTGTCGGCCTTGGTTTTGCCGACTGCGAGCGGGCGGGCGGCTCTGATCGCTATGCGCCGGGATGCCCCAAAGCACGGATCGCCGAATGCCGGTTGGCCGGAAGCCGCGATGGCCGGGGCACTGGGATTGGCCTTGGCGGGCCCGCGTGTCTATGGCGAGCGTCATGTGGAAGATTCCTGGATGGGCGACGGTCGGCGAGATGCGGGCGCGCAAGATATTCGCCGCGCACTGCGCCTATATGCCGTCTCAGGTATCATCATACTCGGCTTTGGTGTTTTGGCGCTGAGCATCTAAGCAACTCCCGCCATAGTCGCGATACCGTCTAGGTCGAGATGGGCCTCGCAATGGGTGGCCAAGGCATCGAGTGTACTCTCGACTTGTTGTTCGTATCGGATGCCGCTCTCGGCCCGGGGTTTGAGTTGCGTGAGGAACCCGTGTCGGAAATCGTCATTGGCGAACAGGCCGTGGAGATAGCAACCGGCAACCAATCCATCGCCTGAGACCGCGCCCTCGTCCCGCCCCTCGATACGCAACATGGGGAAATGAGTGCCAGGGCCGGTCGTTTTACCGATATGCATCTCGTAGCCGGTCACCGGCAGGCCAGTGCGTACATCCGTGCCGCTGGTGGTCCTGAGCGTTTTGTCACCCTCCAGGCAAGAGACTACATCCAGTAAACCAAGACCTACCGAATTCCCCGGAGCGCTCTCTATTCCGTCTGGATCTTCTACTTCTCGGCCCAGCATTTGATATCCGGCACATAGGCCCAGTACCAATCCACCGCGGCGGACATGCGCCTTGATATCGATATCCCAGCCGTTCTCACGCAAAAGAGCGAGATCGCCACGCGTTGATTTTGATCCGGTCAATAGGACGAGATCGGCATCACCTGGCAGTGGGTCCCCTGACCTGATCATCACCAATTCAATGTCAGGTTCGGCGGCAAGGGGATCGAGATCGTCGAAATTAGCAACGCGGGAGAAGACCGGCACGACGATTTTGATCTTTCCGGTATGCTCCCCGCCGTACCGACCGAGGGCCAAGGCGTCTTCGGCGGGTAGCTTCCTCGCGTCCTCGAACCACGGCAGGACACCGAAGCTGCGCAGTCCGGTATCCTGAGTAATGCGCGCCAAACCGTTATCGAAAAGCGATGGATCGCCGCGGAACTTGTTGACGATGTACCCTGCGAGTAAAGCGCGTTCATCGCTCTCCAAGAGATGCCAAGTGCCGAGCACGCTGGCAATGACACCGCCGCGTTCGATATCGCCGACCAGCACGACTGGCGTTTCAGTCGGGACGGCGAAACCCATATTCGCGATATCCGCGTGACGCAGATTGACTTCAGCCGGACTGCCAGCACCTTCGGCAACGACCAGATCACAATCGGATTCTAGGCGCTCGAAACTTTCGATGGCGACCGGCAGCAACTCGTCTTTCAAGGTGTAATATTCGCGCGCCGTTGTGTTGCGCCGCACTTTTCCCCGCACGATCAATTGCGAGCCCACATCGGTTTGCGGTTTTAGAAGAATGGGATTCATGTCGACGTTGGGCTCTGATCGGCAGGCACGGGCCTGCAATGCCTGGGCGCGGCCTATTTCGCCACTATCTGAGGTGACGGCTGCGTTATTCGACATGTTCTGCGGTTTGAAGGGCCGCACTTTGAGGCCGCGATTGGTGAACGCCCGGCAGAGTCCGGCCGTCACCAGCGATTTGCCAGCGTCGGAGCTCGTACCCTGGATCATAATCGCGGCCATGAATTAGAACTCGATGCCCTTCTGTGCTTTGACTCCGGCTCGGAACGGATGCTTCACCATCGTCATTTCCGTCACCAGGTCTGCGACCTCGATCAACGGTTCCTTGGCATTGCGCCCGGTGACGATCACGTGCAGGTCCTCCGGCTTCGCTGCGAGGAAGGCGACGACATCGTCAAGCGGGATGTAGTCGTAACGCAGCACGATGTTGAGCTCGTCCAACAGGATCAGATCGTATTTCGGATCGGGGCCCCGGCTCGCGTCGATCATTTCCTTCGCGGCTTCCCATGCGGTCTCCGCGGCGGCGATGTCGCGGCCACGGTCTTGGGTCTCCCAGGTGAAGCCCTCACCCATGGTGCGGATGGTTACGAGATCCGGGAATTTATCCAGGACATCACGTTCGCCGGTCTCCCATTTGCCTTTCACGAACTGGATGATGCCGATCCGCATGCCATGGCCGAGTGCCCGCATGACCAATCCAAATGCAGCGGTTGATTTGCCCTTGCCTTTGCCCGTGTGGACGATCAGCAAACCTTTCTCGATGGTTTTCGTCGCCAGCATCCGGTCGCGCGCTTCCTTGCGCTTGCGTGATTTTTCGTTGGCGCGTTCGTTAATTTGGTCTTGCGATTTGTCGCTCATGATACGGCCCTCAAGTTGTCGTCCGCTAATTCTTCCAATAGCGCCCGCCCGGCGTTCGAGCGCGGCTTCCAGAGGCCTCTTTCCTGAGCCTCGATCAATCGCTCGGCAATCTCTTTCGCGGCGGCTGGGTTGTTGTCGATCAGGAATTGCCGCACCTCGTCGTCACCGAGATAGGCATCGTAGACCAAATCGAAATGATGATCCTGAACGACGCGCGCCGTCGCGGCAAAGGCGAAGAGGTAGTCGACGGTCGCCGCCATCTCAAAGGCACCTTTGTAACCGTGACGCATCACGCCTGAAATCCACTTCGGGTTGACGACGCGGGCGCGCACGACGCGGCCGATCTCGTCTTCCAACGTGCGGATCTTCGGCGATTCGGGACGCGAGTGATCGTTGTGGTAGATCGTCGGTTGTTGTCCCGATAAATGTCGGACCGCTGTCGTGGCGCCCCCTTCGAACTGATAGTAATCGTCCGAATCCAGCAGGTCGTGTTCCCGATTGTCTTGATTGTGGACGACTGCCTCGACGCGGCTCAGGCGTTCCTCGAATAAGCGATGTTCCGCTGTTCCTTCTGCTCCCCCGCCATAAGCATATCCACCCCAGGCAATATAGGCGCGGGCGAGATCGCCCTCGCTCTCCCAGCCGCGCTCGTCGATCAAGGCTTGCAGACCGGCACCGTAGGAGCCCGGTTTCGATCCGAAAATGCGATGCCCGGCGCGCTTCGCCGCGATGCTCTCTTCTACGCCGTCAGCGATCAAGCGTTCTTGCTCGATCCGTGTTCGCGCGGCCAACGGATTGTCGGATTCCGCTTCGTCCAAGGCGGCGACGTCGCGGACGGCGGAATCGAATAGATCGATCTGCGCGGGAAAGGCGTCACGGAAGAAGCCGGAAATGCGCAACGTCACATCGACCCGGGGCCGGTCCAAGGTGTCGAGCGGCAGAATTTCAAACCCGGTCACCCGCCGCGAGGCGTTGTCCCATTGCGGTCGCACGCCCATCAGCGCTAGTGCCTGAGCAATGTCTTCGCCGCCGGTTCGCATGTTAGAGGTGCCCCAAGCGGACAGCACGATGGTGCGGGGCCAGGCACCTTGGGTTTGGCGATGATGAGCGATCAGCAGGTCGGCCGATTTCCAGCCAAGTAGCCACGCCGCGGGAGTCGGGACCGTGCGATTGTCGACGGAATAAAAATTTCGGCCCGTCGGCAGCACATCAAGGCGTCCCCGCGTCGGCGCGCCGGAGGGGCCGGGGATCACGAACTTACCGTCAAGTCCGGTCAATGTTGCCTCGATTTCAGCCTTTCCGCTTTGATCCACGGAGGGTGCCACCTGTTCCTGGATTTCGGTCAGCACGTCAATGGTGTGTCGCCAATGGACCTCGGGCACTGCATCGCTGCGCACCAGCCGAAGGGCAAGTGCCTCCAAGCGTTCGACTGTGTCTCCGGCCGACCGCCAAGTATCTTCGCCGAAATTCAATGCGTCTGGGCGCAAACCTTTCCAGTCGGCTGCCATTTCGCAATCGAGCGGGTCAAAGTCCCCAAGTTGTAAATCGGCGGCGAGCGCCCGGATCAGGGATGCGTCGCCTGCTGTGCCCGCGTTTCGAGGAATTCTGGTGAGAGCGACCAACAGGTCGTCGCGTAACGTGCCGTCGGGCGAGTCGCCGAATACATGCAGACCGTTCCGGATCTGCATTTCTTTCAATTCGCAGAGATAATTGTCGAGCTTGGCGAGGGCGGATTCCGGTTCTTTCTCAGCCACCATGCCAGTGTCCTTGTCAAGGCCTGTGGCCTGCGCGAGGTCGAGAATCTGGGTGCGTAAAAGTTCGATCCGGCGTGGATCGATACCGGCGGCTTCGTAATATTCGTCAACCAGCGCCTCCAAATCCTTCAGTGGGCCGTAGGATTCAGCACGGGTGAGGGGCGGGGTCAGATGATCGATGATGACGGCGGAGGTTCGCCGCTTCGCCTGCGCGCCTTCACCCGGATCGTTGACAATAAAGGGATAGAGATGAGGCATCGCACCGAAGACCGCTTCCGGAAAGCAGTCTTCAGACAACGCGACGGCTTTGCCTGGCAGCCACTCGAGATTGCCGTGTTTGCCGAGATGGATCACCGCATGGGCGTCATAGGATTTCCGCAGCCAGGCATAGAAGGCGATATAGCCATGCGGCGGGACCAAGTCGGGATCGTGATAGCTTTCCGCCGGGTCGATGTTGTAACCGCGCGCCGGTTGGATCGCGACCACGATATTGCCGAGTTCGAGGACCGGGAGCAGAAAATCGGCGCCGACGACGAAGGGGTCGGTCGCGGGGGCGCCCCAACGTTCGCTTACCTTGCGTCGCACGCTTTCCGGTAGTGTGTCGAAATGCGCTTGGTACTCTGATTGCGATAGACGGACACCCCCTTTGCGCAGGTGTCTGCGGTCGAGTGCGTTGGTCGGTCCAGCAGAGAGTTTCTGCATCAAGGCGTTTCCGTCGCCGGGAATACCGTCGACGGTATAATCATGGTGGGCCAGCGCGTTCAAAACGTTGATGGCGCTGGCTGGCGTATCGAGCCCGACGCCGTTGCCGAGCCGACCGTCCTTGTTTGGGTAATTGGCGAGAACGATGGCGATTCGCCGGTCTTGTGCCGGCGTCTGGGAGAGCCTGACCCAACGCGCCGCAAGGTCGGCGGTGAAGTCGACGCGGTCCGGCACCGCTTCATGATACGCCACCGAGATTTCTGTTTTGGGATCGTAGCGCGCTTCCGATTTAAAGGAGATAGCGCGGGCGAGAATTCTACCGTCGACTTCTGGCAGCACCACATTCATCGCTAAATCCTTGGGCGATAATCCCTGAGCATTGGCTTCCCATGCGGCGTGGGTCGAGCCTCCCAGGACGATCTGCAATACGGGACATCCCATAGTGTCGAAGGCGGTTTGCGTTCTCGGCGCTCCCGGTTGCGAAACGGCGAATCCGGTTGCATTCAAGACAATCGACGGTGCGATCTCTTCGCAGATCGACGTCAGCAGCTCGACCGAGACAGGATCCTTGAGGCTAGAAATATATATGGGAAGGGGATTGACCCCGCGTGCGGAGAGCGCGTCAATTAGCGCGTCGATGGGGGCTAATGTGCCTGCCTGCACCAAAGCCTTATAGAACGTCACCACGGCGACCGGTGCGGCGTTTTGCCAAATGTCGCGCAACGCGCCGATATCCGGTGTTTCCAGATCGGGCCAATACAATCCGGCGCGCAATAACTGACGCGGCGGATTCCAGTCCGTCGTATGGCCGATCAAGGTGGCGGCGAAACGCAAGAAGTTGCGATCGTTTTCCGCACCCCCATGGATGCGGTATTGCCAGAGCCGGTGTCGCGCCTCGCGCTCCAGCGTACTGAAACCATCGAGCGTGGCATCGGGTTGATCATCGCCGGGGAGCAGCGCCAGCGCGATATTCCGGTTGCGGCAGGTCTCGGCAATTCGCTCGATCCCATAAGGCCAATATCCGGCCCCTCCCAGGCATCGTACAACGACCAGCTTTGCGTATCGGATGACCGCATCGACGTAGAGATCAACCGACATGTTGTGGGAGAGTGACATCAGGTTGGCGAGGCGCAGTGTCGGGAAATCATCATCCATCCTGGCACGAAGATCAGCCAGGCATGCGAGTTCCGTATCGGCGGCGGAGATGAATACGATCTCGCCCGGACTCTGTCCGAGATCGACGGCCTCGCTGCCGTCGACGATCTGTCCCGGTTGTGCCGCCAAAAGGTGCATGAGTTACGCCGCCGCCTCGATGTCGTCTTGCAAGACTGCCTCAATGGCCGCTTTGTCGAGGCCATGCAGGCCGATCACCACCAGTCGCGTGCGGCGTGCCTCATCCGTGCGCCAATCGCGGTCGAAATAACTGTTGATGCGAGTCCCGACCCCTTGCACGAGCAGCCGCATGTCCTTGCCGGCGATGGCGGCGAAGCCTTTCAGGCGAAGGACGTCGTGTTGGGCGAATAGGGCTTCGATACGGTCCGTCAGAATATCGGGAGATGCCAGTTCCGGTAGCTCTACGACGAAGCTGTCGAAATCGTCATGCTCGTGGTCGTCCTCGTCATCGTGATGGGACGGGCGGGCATCCAGATCGTCTTCAGCGGCGGCGGTCAGGCCCAATAAAATTTCAGCGTCGATGGTCGCGTGGCTGGTTTCGATCATCTTGACGGAGGGGCGCAACTTGGCCCGCAACTCGCGCGACGTTGCGCCCAAAACTTCGGGTGTCATCTCGTCTGTCTTGTTGACGATCACGAGATCGGCGCAATAGACCTGATCCTCGAACACTTCTTCCAACGGACTGTCGTGATCCAGTGCTTCGTCGGCTTCGCGTTGGGCTTGAACGGCGACCGGGTCGGCCGCGAAAAGGCCGGAAGCGACGGCGGGGCCATCTACGACGGCGACGACACCGTCCACCGTCAGGCGTGTACGGATTTCCGGCCATCCGAAAGCGCGTACCAAAGGTTTAGGGAGGGCTAACCCTGATGTCTCGATGACGATATGATCTGGCTGTGGGTCGCGTGCCAGCAAGGCTTCGATGGTGGGGATGAAATCATCGGCGACGGTGCAGCACAGGCAGCCGTTGGCGAGCTCGACGATGTCTTCCTCACCACAGGTCTCGCTGCCGCAGGCCTTGAGGACCTCACCATCGACGCCGATATCGCCGAATTCATTGATGATTAGTGCCAGGCGTTTGCCGTTCGCGGTTTCCAGCAAATGCCGGATCAGAGTCGTTTTACCGGCGCCGAGAAAGCCAGTCACTACGGTTGCGGGGATCTTTTTGTGTTCCGACATGTGTTATCCGTTCGGTTTGAGGGTCATGGGGAGGCCAGAGATCATCATCACCACGTGGTCCGAGGCCTGGGCCACGGCTTGGTTCAGGCGACCGGCGTGATCGCGAAATGCGCGGGCCAGCTCGTTAGCGGGTACGATGCCCAGTCCGACTTCGTTGGTCACGAAGACTACGGGACCGTCGAGGCCAGGGAGCATCGCGGCCAATTCTTGGGTTTCTTGTTCAATATCGCGGGAGAGCGTCATCAGATTGCTGAGCCACAGGGTCAGACAGTCGACCAAAACGGCAGACCCGGTATTGGAATGCTCTCGAATGGTGGTGGTGAGTGCGAGTGGTTCTTCGACAGTCGACCATAAATCACCACGGCGCTCTCGATGAAGGCGGATGCGCTCCGACATTTCGTCGTCACCGGTCGTTGCGGTCGCGAGGTATACCGGTTTCAAGCCGGAATTCTTGACCAATCTCTCCGCGTAGGCGCTTTTCCCGGAACGGGCACCACCGATCACCAGTGTAGTGGGCGGCAAAGAATTCAACTGCGACACCGTATTGCCCTCCCTCCGAGGCGGGTCTTGAACACATGCTGGCGAAAATATCCTGGCTTCGGGTCAATAATCACAGCGCCTTCCCAGCGGAACTCCGCCAGTGGCTTTCACCGTGATCTCGCCGCTCACAGTTGCGGGGGCAGCGCCGGAATTTCTCTTCTCAGAAAGCACCGGCTTCCTCTCGATCAGCGTCAAGACGTTATCACGATGATGGGAAACGAACCAGCGGGATTCGACTTAATCCAGATCGGAACGCCCCGCGATCCCGGCTTCCTCAAAAGTCGCCATATTATTGTGGGTTGCCAACGCTGCGCCAATGACGGAGAGGGCGACGGCGGCACCAGATGCTTCGCCGAGCCGCATGTCTAGATCCAGTAGGGCAGGTTTTCCGAGTCGTTCCAAAAGACGTCGATGACCGGGCTCGGCGGAGACATGTCCGATGCAACAGTGATCGAGCGCGGAGGAATCGAATGCGCTGAGCACGGCCGCCGAAACCGTTGAGACATAGCCGTCTAAGATAACGGGTATCCGGCGCCGCCGCGCCTCCAGACAGGCCCCGGCAATGGCGGTGAGTTCGCGTCCGCCGACACAGCGCAACGCTTCGAAGGGATCGGAGAGCGTGTCGCCGTGAAACGCCAGCGCATTCACGATGGCTTGTTGTTTGCGGGAAATGCCGTCTGCATCGACTCCGGTACCTGCACCGACCCAATCCGATGGAACGCCGCCGAAAAGTGCGCAGGCGAGGGCGGCGG
>JBMYRC010000144.1:0-10141 GCA_049601975.1 Alphaproteobacteria bacterium
CCGCGCCCGACGATGCCGAACGTGGCGCCGCGCGCACGCCGTACGATGGGGGTGTCGATGGCCCGCCACTTGGCAACCGGCTCGTCGATCAGCGCCATGTGATGGCGCACGATACCGCGTGTCAGGCTCAACATCAGGCCGATGGCGTGATCGGCCACGTCGGTGGTGCCGTAATCGGGCACGTTACAAGCGACGATGCCGCGTTTGCCCGCTTCCTCGATATCAATCACGTCGAAGCCAACACCCATTCGGATAACAATGCGGGCATTCCGGGCACGGTCCAGCATGGCGGTGTTGCAGGGCAACCGCCCCCAGACCATCAAACCATCGGCGGCTTCCCAGACATCGTTCGGAATGTCGTCGAGTGTATTCGCCTGACAGACGCGGACCTCGGCTCTATCGCCGACCACCGCCTGTTCGAATTCCGCCGCGCCGTTGAAGCGCGCATCTGGCATAAGCATAAGCATGTTCAGAAACCTCTCCGTCAAAGATCGCCGAGAGCATCGAGTGATGCGGGCAAAGGGTCAAGGGTGAGACCGCCAATTGACGTCGAAAATTACTTCGGCGGCACGAAGGCGGCGTGGGTTCCACCGTCGACGGGGATAACCGTGCCGGTGACATAGCCGGAGTCCTCGCTCAATAGGAAGCGGATGACGCGCACAATGTCTATCGGCTCCGCAACTCGGCCGACCGGTGAGGGCCCCGATGGCCGCCAATCTCCGGAATTGTCGGCGTTCTGCACCATTGGCGTGTCCACCGTTCCCGGCGCCACCGCATTGACCAGAATCCCGTCTTTGGCGCATTCAACTGCCATGACACGGGTCAATTGGCTGACCGCGATTTTCGACGCTCCATAGGCCCCACCCTCGATCTTGGGTCGTAAGGCGGAGACGGAAGACAGCATGACGATGCGTGCCAACTCGCCATCCTTCGCCGCCGCGCGCAGGAAGGGTATGGTATCGCGCGCGGAGAGCCAAAGGCCGCGGACGTTGACATCAAAGACAAGGTCGAAGTCCTCGACCGACATTTCCGCAAGCGCGCCGAGCCGGATAACTCCAGCACTGGCGATCAACGCGTTTATCTTACCGGTTTGATTGCCGATCTCCGCCATTGTAGTTTGCACGGCTTCGGCCGAGCGAATGTCGCACAGCACCGGGTGGAACCGCTCGCTCGCGAGCGCCGTCGCCGTCTTTTCGAGGCCGTCTTGCACAACGTCCAATCCGTAGACCGTCCAGTTGCGCGCTACGAGATCGCGAGCCGCCTCCTCACCGATTCCGGACGCCGCGCCTGTCACCACTGCAATTTTGTTCATCCCTTTCCCTCCTCGGATTGGGCCGATTACTTTCTAGGAGAAGTACGTTTCACACTCGGGCGATCCAGTCGCCGACGTCGTTCCCAGATAAAATTGAGATAGGTGAATTATCGGATGAATGTGAAGAGGGAGTATTCGGATGATTGAGCTCGGGCTCTATAGTTCCATCGCCAACCCGCCTCGTGACGACGATATGGATCGCTGTGTGCAGTAAACCCTCGCGGAAGCCAAATTTGCAGAAGCTTGCAGATTTCATGGCTTCTTCTTTGGCGAACACCATCAGGACCAGGACGGATTCCTACCTTCGCCGCTCGTCGTCTGCAGTGCCGTTGCAGTGCGCACAAAGAAGATCCAGATCGGTACCTCCGTCCTGTTACTGCCGTTGCATCACCCTTTACGCATCGCCGAAGACGTGGCGACCCTGGAAGTGCTCTGGGTCGCCCTTGGCGTGGGTATCGACTATCAGGACGTGGATCTCCGCGCGATGGGCATCAAAAAGAAGCACCGCGTCGGTAGCTTTCAGGAAGCAATCGATATCCTCCGGAAAGCTTGGACTGGAGAGCCTTTCAATCATAAAGGACACCATTTCGATATCGAGAATGTTCGGGTGATCCCGAAGCCGATCCAAAACCCTAATCCTCCGATTTGGATCGGCGCGTGGGTCCTGGCGGCTTGGAGCGCGCTGGACGGCTTGGCGACGCGGTGGTCATGAGTCCGAGCTGGTCCTTGTCGGAGTTGGCGGCCGCCTCGGAGACCTATCGCAAGGCGGCGCTGGCGGCAGGGAACGAGCGGGAAATCGTCATGATGCGGGACGCTTGGGTCGCGGACAGTTCGGAGGACGCCGCCCGCGGCTAAGGCCCCGAGGTTATGGACGCGTATAAATACTATTGGCGGAAGGGCGCCAATACCTTCCACGAATTATCGTCGCAAGAAGATTTCTAGTTCGAGCGCGTCTGGAAGGACCGCATCGTCACCGGCGCATCCGAGACCTGCGTTGCTGAATTCAAACGCTGGAGCGAAGCGACCGGCAGTACTTATTTCCTGCTGCGATTAAGGCACGCCCATTCCGGTGGACCGCCGCACAAGGAAATCATGCGGGCGATTGAACGGTTTGGGAAGGATGTGATTCCGTATTTGGAAGACTAGTGACTCTCCCGCGGCACCAGTGCCCCTGAATTGCCGACCAGGAAATCCAAATCGGCGCCCGTATCCGCCTGTAGCACGTGATCGGTGTAGAGCTTGTAATAGCCCCGATCGATGGAACCCTTCGGCGGAGACCAGTCGGTGCGGCGGTGTTCCAACTCTTCGTCGGAGACTTCGAGATGCAGGCGCCGCCCGGCCACGTCCAGTTCGATCATGTCACCGTCCTGCACCAGAGCCAAATTGCCACCCGCCGCCGCTTCCGGTGAGGTGTGCAGCACCACAGTGCCGTAGGCCGTGCCGCTCATTCGAGCGTCGGAGATCCGCACCATGTCGGTTATGCCCTGTGCTAAAATCTTCGGTGGTAGCTCCAGATTGCCGACTTCCGGGAAGCCAGGATAGCCCTTCGGGCCGCAGTTTTTCAGTACCAGCACGTCGTTTGGTTCCACGTCCAGATCCGGGTCGTTGACCTTCTCTTTGAAGTGATCGATGTTCTCGAAGACTACTGCACGCCCTTTGTGCTGCAGTAATTCTTCCGTCGCCGCAGAGGGTTTCAAGATAGCGCCCGTCGGTGCCAGATTGCCACGCAGCACGACGATGCCACCGGATTCCTTGAACGGCTCGTCTTCGGTGAAGATGACGTTTCGGTCGTAGCAGACTGCGTCTTTTGAGTTCTCCCAGAGCGACTTGCCGTTGACGGTTGGTGCGTCCTTGTGGAGGTGGTCGCCGATTTCCTTGATCACCGCCGGGAGACCGCCTGCGTAGAAGAAATCCTCCATCAGGTATTTACCGGACGGCATCAGATTGACGAGGCATGGCATATCGCGGCCAAGGCGATCCCAATCGTCGAGGTTGAGGTCGACACCGATGCGTCCGGCAATGGCCATCAAATGTACCACCGCGTTGGTGGAGCCGCCGATCGCGCCGTTGATCATGATGGCGTTCTCGAAGTTTTCCTTGGTGAGAATTTTGTCGATGGTCAGGTCTTCCTTGACCATGTCGACGATGCGCTGGCCAACCATGCGGGCGACGACCTTGCGACGTGAATCTGCGGCCGGGATGGCGGCGTTCGAGGGTAGCCCCATGCCAAGGGCTTCCACCATCGACGCCATCGTCGAGGCCGTACCCATGGTCATGCAGTGACCATCGGAGCGCGACATACCGGCTTCCGCATCCATAAAGTCGGCGAGGGTCATCTTGCCGCCGCGCACGTCCTCAGAAAATTCCCAGACGGCGGTACCGGAGCCAATGTCGCGGTCCCGGAATTTGCCGTTCAGCATCGGCCCGCCGGAACATACAATGGTTGGCAAGCCACAGCTCGCGGCACCCATTAACAGCGAGGGTGTGGTCTTATCGCAGCCAGTCAGTAGCACAACGCCGTCCATCGGATTGGCGCGGATCGATTCTTCGACATCCATGCTGGCGAGATTGCGAAACAGCATGGTGGTCGGGCGCATCAGGGTCTCGCCCAAGGACATCACAGGAAATTCGACTGGGAAGCCGCCCATCTCATAGACGCCGCGTTTCACGTGTTCCGCCAGCTCGCGGAAATGTCCGTTGCACGGGGTCAGCTCCGACCAGGTATTGCAGATGCCGATAACCGGGCGGCCATCGAACACATGGGTTGGGTGTCCTTGGTTGCGCATCCAACTGCGATGGACGAATCCGTCGCGGTCCATCGGGCCGAACCAGGCTTTACTGCGCCCGGGCTTGTTGTCGCTATTATCGCTTGAGCCGTTATCGCCCGCCATGATCTCTCTCCCGATGGAATTTTTTGGTTGAGCGCAGTGTTTCGGGCGCTCGGGCGGCTGTCAATGCCAGCCTATGCGGTTAGACTGATTTCCATGGTTGAAGGACGTCTCCCGACCGATCTATGGGTGAAAGCCCATGTGAAGCGTTGCAGCGCCGAGGGTGTGCCTGTGATCGTGGCGCGGCGCGGCGATCCTCACAGCGGGATCGTGATTCTGAAGGTGAACCAGTTGGACCAAGGATGCCGGGTGATGAGCCAGATGCGTGATCTGGACGGTAAGCTCGGCTGGATGGAAGCGCTTGAGGGTGCGCTGGTGCCGGAAGCGGAGGCCGATGCGTATATCGCCCGGCAAGCCAAGCGCGACCCGGATCTTTGGGTGATCGAGATCGAAGACCGGCGCGGCCTTCATTGGGTCGATGGTGTGGTTTTCTTAAAATATAGAGAATTCTAATTGATACAGGTCAATGCTCTTCCCAAGGGGCCTTTTAACCTTCTCGATGGGGAAGTTTACGGTTCGGGTGTCTGGCGTCAGCGCCCCTTCGAGAGTTTCTGGATTGTCCAGGCAGGCATCGCCGTGATCGCGGGGCTGCGTGGAAAGGCGATGGTGACGGAAGTGCCAAGCCCGAGTGTGGTAGTCGCTTGCGTCGCCAGCACCATGATGACGAAGGGGTCGTCCTTGGTTTCCTCGAAGACGAGGCGGTCATATCCCAGCGATACGACGAGTGCCGCATCGGATGAAACGGACGAAATATCGAGCGGTTGTTCGGCGGTGCGGAGGCCGAGGTCGACCTTTCCGAGAGGGAGGAGTGTTTCGATGATCATACGGCATCTTCCTTCAGCGCACGCCGATAGGCTAAACCGTTCCGTCTTCCTTCAGCTTGGCGATCTCGTCCGCCGACAAACCGGCCTCTTGCAGGACCTCGTCGGTGTGTTGCCCGAGGAGCGGTGGCGGCTTGCGGTAGGTTGGCGGGGTCGCGCTGAGTTTGATCGGGTTTGCGATCAGCCTCATCGGCTTGCTGCTGGTTGCCGGGTGATCCATCTCGATCACCATCTCGCGGGCAATTACATGGGGGTCGGCGAAGACCTGCTCCAGAGTGTTGATTGGGCCGGAGCCGATCTTTTCTTTCTCTAAGTTTTCAAGCCACCATTCGGACGGCTTTTTTTGGGTGATCTCGTTCAGCGTATCCGTGACAAGGTCGCGGTTTGACACGCGGGCCGCGTTGGTTTGAAAGCGCTCGTCTTTCAGCAATTCTTCGCATTCGGCAAGCTTGCAGAAACGTGCGAAGGTCGGGTCGTTGCCGACCGACAGCACAATATAGCCGTCCGACGTTGGCATCACCTGATAGGGCAGGATGTTTGGGTGCTGATTGCCGATCCGCTCCGGGTTCTCCCCGGTCGCGAGATAGTTCATCCCTTGATTCGCGAGCCAACCTACATGGGTGTCGAGCATGCCGATATCGATGAACTGCCCCTCGCCGGTTTCGGCCTGGTGGCGCACAGCGGCGAGGATGCCGACACTAGCGTACATTCCGGCCATCAGATCGCAGATCGGCACGGCTACTTTCATCGGCTCACCATCCGGCACGCCGGTGAGGCTCATCACGCCGCCCATGGCCTGGATCAATCCGTCATAGCCGGGGCGCGGCGCATAGGGGCCGGTCTGGCCAAAGCCCGTGATCGAACAATAGATCAGGCGTGGGAACTCGGCTTTCAATTGTTCATAGCCAAGGCCGTAACGGTCCAAGGTACCGGCCTTGAAGTTCTCCACCAGGATGTCGCAATCGGCCATGAGCTTTTTGGCCAGTACCTGTCCCTCGGCAGTCCCGATATCAATGGTGATCGAGCGTTTGTTGCGGTTGGCACCGGTGTAATAGGCGCTCTCGCTGGTGTCTTCGCCCTTGTCATCTCGCTGGAAGGGCGGCGCGAAACCGCGCGTATCGTCGCCGGACCCCGGCCGTTCCACCTTGATGACCTCAGCGCCAAGGTCGCCCAGCAGCTGTGTGCAATGCGGACCCGCTAGAACACGTGTGAGATCGAATACCTTGAGACCGTCGAGCGGACCGTTCATGCCAATACACCTTAAATTTGTTATCGCCGCGTTGCCTTACGATGTTCGTTCGCGGGAGGCAAATGGCAAATCCATTGTTACCGCCGCCAACCATCCAACCGCACCAGCGCGGCGAATTTGCCGGAGCCGCGTTGCGGTGTTTTTGTGAGATGAAAGCCTTGGAAATAGCAGCACGCAGGATCAGTGTCCATTTCCAGAACGCGCCGCCGCCGATCAAACCGACTCCGGCGATGGTCATTATCGAGAGCGGAATTTGCGGTAACATAACGGAGAGCGCGAAGAGCACGACGGCGACCTAGTGCCCGCCATAGCGGATCGCATGATCACATCTCGAGATGGCCTCGCGCGCGAGCGGCGGTACGCCGTGTTTCGCAAGATCGTTGCGATAGGTGTGCCAAAGGGCCGCGTTGACGATGATGAAGACGATGGCGGGCTTGGTGACGTTGCTTGCTTTGATCGGGAACCCGCTGGATAGGCCGACCATGAAGGCGAGCAATCCGGAGGCGACAATCATGCAGGGGATGAGTGGCGCGCGCCACGCGGGGATGCCGCGCGCACGTTAGAGGTTTTGTTCTTGGCAGAGGAGGAATGCCAGCGCCACGGCCGCCAATAGGGCGAAGGAGATCGATGCCTGCCAGGGATATCCGGCCGTGACGGCGGGAAAGAAGATAGCGACCGTATAGAGCTCTCGCGTCATCCATGAAGTGTACGGTCGCAGGATCGCTACGGGCGGCCTAGTTTCCAGAAGACGGAGAGTGGGCCGCCCCCCATCAATGCCGCTGCCAATAAGTTCATGCGCGCCAGCATGTCCGCTTCCAACGAGACGTATTAATAAAAAGTATAGAGGACGATAACGAAGCCGAAATTCAACCCGCCGAGCATCCAATTCATGGAGGCGCGCCAATCCTAAAATCCTTGGCGCATGCCGACCAGCGGATTGGCGGGGTCGCCGCGCCGCGCTTCGTCCCCGACCGCGTCCGTCTCGCGGTCCGTTATGGACGGTGTGTTATAGAGGTATTTGATTTGCGGGTCGATGCCGACATCGACGTTGAGCTGCAGCAGGTCGCGGTCGGCGGCCAATCGCCTGACTGGGCTGTCGGCATCGTTCCAATCGCCAAACGTAATGGCTTGGGCGATACAAGCGGCGCTGCAAGCTGGAGTCGCAGCCGGATCGACGCCAGGCGTGAGGCCCTGCGCCATCCCCGCATCGACCCTGTCCGAACAGAAGGTGCATTTTTGCGCGACGCCGATGCGGTCCGGTTGTGCGACGGCGCGTTTCTGCGCGGTCTCCTCGCCGTAGTACCAATCCTGCTTCTTGATGATGGTGCGCGCTTCATAGGGGCACGAGACCGCGCAATAACCACATCCGATGCATTGGTCGTAGTCGATGGCGATAATGCCGTCGTCACGCTTGAAAGTGGCGTCTGTGGGGCAGACCGGCACGCAGGGCGCGTCTTCGCAATGCTGACGGCCGGTGACCATGAAGAAGCGCTGGACTTCGGGGAAGCCTCTCTTGCTCGATGTCGAGCACGCGCCGCCATTGCACATCGGGCGTGGTCGAATTGTGATGCTTGCAGGCGATGATACAGGTCTGAGAGCCGACGCATCGGTTGAGGTCGATGACCATGCCCCAGCGGGGCGGGAGTGAAGATGTGGTCATTCGCTACTCCTCACACCGTCATTCCCGCGTAGGTGGGAATCCAGTGGACGCCGGCACACTCTAAATTTCCGCCTGCGCAGGAATAACGAAGAAAATCACTCATTCCGCCGCAGCCCTCCAGTCTTCCGCCCGGGTGACCTTGACCCGCATGATGTCGGAGCCGCTGCCCGTCGAGTCAGTGAGTTCAGGCTCGGCAGTTTAGGGTCCTTGGCGAAGGGCGTCTTCCAGTGGTCGTACTGTCCAATCATCAAGACTGCGTCTGGGTTGATGCCTTTGCGAAGCGCTGCTTCGCCTTCTGTCCGGCCTGAGACCGATTCCAACACCACCCGGTCACCTTCGCGGATGCCGAGTTTTTTTGCGCGGGTCCGATTGAGAATGACGCCTTTGTGGCCCGCGATATTGTTGGCGACCTCGCTGATGACTGGGATGCCGACATTGGTACCCCAGCTATATTGCATAGACCGTGCGGTGAGTGCCCATAATGGAAATTCCTCTGGGTCGCGGTCGTATTCTTTCGCGTAATTTATCCAGATATCCGGAAACCGATCGTAGACTGGCATGAATGCGTATTCGTCGAGCTGAGCTTCCCACCAATCGATCTCAGTTTCTTTCAGACGGTTGGCGAGTTCGCGCTCGTGCCGGGTCATGCGTCTCTGATAGGGCATCTCAAAGCGCAAATTCGGGTCTTCCATGCGGGGTTAAAGATACCAATCCAACTCTGGAAGATCGGTCAGCATATAACCCTTTTCCTTCAACCAATCGAGGTCGTGGACTTCAGCACCTTCCGAGGCCTCATGGCTCGCCGCCTTGCAGATCGCATTCCAGATTGGGTCTCGGCCGTGCTCTTAGCTCGGGTCGAGCACGAAGTTGTAGCCCTTACGTGCCAGCCCAATTCTGGCGGCACCGCGATTGATCGCCTCGTTATAGGCTTCCAAGACACAGGCTTCTTTTGCCAGTGCGGTGGCGATATCGGTCATGTCGCGGCAATCAACTACGGGATCGACGGCGATTTGGCCCAGCCATTGGCCGAAGTATCGTTGAGCTCGTATTTAATGAAACCGTCGACGCCCGGAATGCAGGATCCGGTGCAGCTCGCCGAGGGGCACACCAGTTTAACGATTGTGTCAAGGGTGCCAGCCGGCACCTCCAAAGCACCTACCAGTACTGCCAACATCGTCCGCGCTCAGCAGACGTGCTATCCGCCCCAGCCGCTGTTCACAGTCTTGCCCAGCATTACCGCGACGGGGCGGTGGGGCAGGGTGCGTCCATCACTCTCAACCGTCTCACCGATACAGGCATGGGCGACGTACTCATCGGCGATCCGCCGGATGGTATCGGCCGGGATATCGCATTCGCCCAACGCCCATTCCGGCGTGTAGCCCGCCATATGATCGAGGAGTAGTTGGAAGGACGGCTTTGCTTCGATGCTCTCGTGCCGTCAAATCTGATTGTCCGGTCCCTGCTCTATACCATTGAATGTTTAGCTGCCGGTGAGCGCCGCGTCTTCGATTGCGCTGTCGAAGGCTTTGAAGGTTCCGTCGGCATTGTCCCAAATCAGCGGCTTTTCCGAATCCGGATTCGCGCAGGAAGTATCCATTGGGGCCGACAAGATAGGGTGAATGCGAGCGCTCCTTTAGATAGGGCAGGTCGCTGGTCTCGGTATCGTCCCGCTCACAGATCATTCGATGGATTAGGCCGAATAGGAATGCGGCGTATGTCTCCTGCTTAATCGGGACCCATTAGGCGGAAATCGCTCCGGTGATTGAGAGGTGTGGCTCCACCTGGATATGTTTGGTGCCTTCGTCGCGGGCATCGGCCTCGCGCCAAACGCCGACGCTTCGACATTATTGCCGCAATTGATGATGTAATTGGTGTGCGGCGTGTCCGGCGAGACGTTTAAGGCGCGGTGCCACAGCTCGACGTAGACGTGCTCCGAGTGATAACATTTCACCCCTTGCCCGGCACCGTAGCCAAGGTTCGAGGGGCCCCAGGCGGAGAGAAAGACGGGGAAGGTACCCATATATTGGGTGGGCTTGCCGCCATCTTCAAAACTGGCAGCGAGGCGTGGGAAGCCGAATTCGTCCGGCAGGCCTTTGGCGCGGGTTTCGCGGAACTTGTCGCTGATGATTTTATAGTCCCCATCCCAGCTGATGGGCTCGAAGCCCGGATCGTGCGCACGGCCCTTTTGCGGATTGGTCCGCTTCATAGGCT
>JBMYRC010000145.1:0-10088 GCA_049601975.1 Alphaproteobacteria bacterium
CCGGACGGATCGATAGTGCCTCTTCGAGACGTCGCTTTCCGATAAAGCACCATGGGCAAATTGGATCGGAGAATAGATCGATAGATATCATCTGTTCATTCGATATGTGTCGTGAAAACTCCGCATAGATTCTACAGGTTTGCTTGACATTCCGCCACATCTACCAACGATACGTGGAAACACACTACGCACCTGAAGAGACGAAAGATCGAACTTGATGCATTCTCCCTACGATACCGATCTCGATAAAAACAGTGCGAATTATCAATCGCTTACGCCGTTAACATTTCTGCGGCGTGCGGCAGGCGTCTACCCGATGAAGACTGCGGTCATTCACGGTGAGATGTGTTTGAGCTATGCGGATCTTTATCGTCGCAGCCGACAGCTGGCATCTGCTCTGGCACAACGCGGCATTGGCAAAGGAGATACGGTCAGTGTTATGGCACCGAACGTCCCCGCGTTGCTCGAGGCGCATTACGGCGTGCCCATGATTGGGGCTGTGTTGAACGCGCTGAATATTCGGCTCGATGCGGCAAATATCGCTTTCATTTTGGATCATGCGGAAACCAAGTTCCTCATTACGGATCGGATGTTCGCGCCAATCATTCGTGAAGCACTGGAGATTGCGGATGCTAATCCTGTCGTCATAGATATCGACGACCCGTTGGATCAAAGCGGAGAGTTGTTGGGAGAGAAGGACTACGAAGCGTTACTATTGGAGGGCGATCCAGAGTTCGATTGGCAACCACCTGCGGACGAATGGCAGGCGCTGAGTTTAAACTACACTTCAGGGACCACCGGTGATCCAAAGGGTGTCGTCTATCATCATCGCGGCGCGTACTTAAATGCGCTCGGCAATACCATCTCCTTCGGGCTTAGTCCGGATAGTGTCTATCTGTGGACCTTGCCGATGTTTCACTGCAACGGCTGGACCTATACCTGGGCAGTCACAGCGGCCTGTGGGACACATATTTGCCTTCGCGCGGTCGATCCGGCGCTGATATTCCCTATGATCGAGGAGTTCAAGGTCACGCATATGTGCGGAGCGCCGATTGTTCTAACCATGTTGATCCACGCCCCAGCGACAGTGCAGCGCAGTTTTGATCACGGGCCGATCGAGATCGCTACGGGAGGCGCCGCACCACCGAGCGCCGTGATTGAGGGAATGGAGAGGATGGGCTTCCGGGTTACGCATCTCTACGGCATGACGGAATCCTACGGCCCGTCGACGCTCTGTGCTTGGCAGTCGGAGTGGGATGACCTTGAAGGTGAAGCCAGGGCTTCCGTGATGGCGCGCCAAGGGGTGAAATATGTGACCCTAGAAGATCAGGCGGTGATGGATAGCGAGACCATGCAGCCGGTTCCAGCCGACGGCGAGACGATTGGTGAATTGATGTTGCGCGGCAATACGGTCATGCGCGGATATTTGAAGAACGCCAAGACGACTGAAGAGACGCTCTCGGGCGGTTGGCTGCATACGGGCGATCTCGGTGTCATGCACCCCGACGGATATATCGAGATCAAGGATCGGGCGAAGGACATCATCATATCCGGCGGTGAGAATATCTCGAGCCTTGAGGTCGAGGAAGTTCTCTACAAGCATCCCAAAATCATGGAAGCCGCGGTCGTCGCACGGCCGGATGAGAAATGGGGCGAGACACCTTGTGCCTTCGTGACGCCGACGGAGGAGGGCAGTGACCTGAACGCTGAAGACGTCATGACCTATTGCCGTGAAAATATGGCGCGTTTCAAAGCGCCGAAGACAATTGTTTTCGGTGAATTGCCGAAGACGTCGACAGGTAAGATTCAAAAATTCGTTTTGCGAGAACGCGCGAGGGAGATGTAGATGGGGGATAAACCCTTAGAAGGTAAAGTCGCCTTGATCACCGGCGCATCGGCCGGATTAGGCAAGCATTTCGCGTCCGTGATCGCGGAGGCCGGGGCTCAAGTCGTCATCGCGGCGCGGCGTCTCAATAAATTAGAAGAGACCGCGCAACCAATTATCGATGCGGGCGGACAGGTGCATTGTGTGACCTTGGATGTCATGGAATCAGACCAAATTCCAGCAGTATTCGATGCTGCGGAAGAGGCGTTTGGGACCGTGGATATCCTCATCAACAACTCGGGCATCGTTATTGCCGGCAAAGTCCCGAATATTCCCGAAGATGACTGGGATTCTGTGATTGGCACAAATCTAAAAGGCGCATGGATGATGGCCCAAGAAGCCGCGCGCCGGATGATAGCCGCGAAGCGGCAAGGCAGTATCGTCAATTTAGCGTCGATTTTGGCGTTCCGCGCGCAAAAGGCGTTGTCGACATATTCGATTTCAAAGGCTGCGGTCGCTCAAATGACGAGAACCATGGCGAGTGAGCTTGCGCCGTATGGGATAAGGGTCAATGCGATGGCACCAGGATATATTGCGACAGATATGAACAGCGATTTCCTATATTCGCCGCGTGGCCAACAAATGATGGGCGAGGTCCCGATTGGCCGTTACGGGGAGTTAGGGGAATTGGACGAATGCCTCCTGATGCTTTCCGGTGACCGTTCGAAATATCTGACGGGCGCGGTAATTCCGATAGATGGCGGGCATTCGCTTAATATCAGAGACTGATCACGGTAGTTCTGCGCGAACGATCTCCGTCCAATAGGCGACCCCGCGCGCTGTGATTTCGTCATTGAAGTCGTAGCGAGGTGCATGGACGAATTCGTCCGGGCCGGTCATCCCGTTGCCGATAAACACATAACAACCGGGCACTTTCTCCAGCATAAATGAGAAATCTTCGCTGCCCGATAAAGGCTGCATATTTGGAATGACGTTTTCTTCGCCAACGGCTTCTTTAGCCGCGAGGAGGGAGATCTCCGCCTGTTCGGTCCAATTGACGGTCGGCGGATACCCTCGGCGATAGTGTACGTCGGCCTCGCAATTGAAGATCGCCGCCGTGGATTTCGCCATCTCGTCGATGCGTCGTTCCAACAGATCGCGCACTTCCGGTTTGAAGGAGCGGATGCGGCCGCCGAGATGCACTTCCGCAGGAATGATATTGAGTGATCCAGCATCGCCCCCATTGATATGGCCGACGCTGACAACTCCCGTTTCCAGTGGATTGATTTCTCGGCTGACCAGCGTCTGAGACGCGACGATGAACTGTGCTGCCGCAATCTTAGCATCCGTGCCTTTATGTGGCATTGAGCCGTGTCCACCGGTACCTCGGAAGGTGATCTTGAATACGTCGCTACCCGCCATCACGGGGCCTGTACGCACACCAATTTGGCGGCTTCGATTCCCGGCATGTTGTGGAGGCCGTAGACGGCGTCGCACGCGAATTTCTCGAACAGGCCATCCTCCATCATGGCTTTCGCACCGGCTCCGCCTTCCTCGGCGGGTTGGAAGATGAAATGAATGGTGCCGTTGAAGGATTTGACTTCCGATAGATATCGCGCGGCTCCGAGCAACATTGTGGTGTGGCCATCATGACCACATGCATGCATTTTTCCTTTATTAACAGACTGATGATCGAATTCATTCATTTCATGAATAAAGAGCGCATCCATGTCGGCGCGCAAGCCAATGGCGCGATTGGATCCCCTCTGCGTAGCGTGCCGACCACACCGGTCTTCCCGAGCCCCCGATTGACATCCAACCCCCAGGCTTCGAGCTTTTCGGCGACGATATCAGCCGTCCGGTTCTCCTCGTAGGCTGTTTCAGGGTGCTGATGGATATCTCGACGTATCTCCGTGAGTTCGTCGAGATAGGCGTCGATTTGCCTGTCTCTGTCGGTTTTATCCATGCCACCCATGCTCCCATTTCCTCCCTTACCAACCGTTTACACGATCCCAGCGTCCGATAATGGTACTGTCTTCCAACACTTCGTAATGGCTATATCCCGCTGCGGTAATGCAAGCATGATTCGGTAAGATTCTTACTTGCGAGCCAATCGGTAATGCATCGAACTGCGCTGGATTGGAGACAGGGACGATCCCATGCTCCTGACTAACGGCGACGACAACGAGGCCGTCGAAAGGCTCTAAGGTATCGACGTTGCACACTTCGCCGTAACCGACTTCCGGATGCTCGTCATGGGCGCTGATGTCCTTGGAGAGAGCCAAGGCGCCAGTATCGAGGAGAATATGGCCGTTGTGGTGGTTGTGCCCGATGACACTGGCCAAAACGGAGAGGGCCAAGCCGTCACGTTCGCAAGCGCTGACGGACAATTGCTTCAGATCGTTGAAGACGAAAACACCGGGGCGCATCTCGGTAACACCGTCCAGATTTTCAGCGTGGACGGCTGTCGGCGTGGAGCCGGCGCTGACGATGGGGCAGGGCAGGCCTTCCGTTTGCAGCCGCTCGGCCGCACCCGTGATTATGCGGCGCTCTTGTTCCGCGACGTTCTTGATTTCATCAATTGTCTTGCATCCGTAGGAGTGGCCCGCATGGGTTAGGACCCCCATCAAGATCATGTTTTCCCCATTGTGAATCGCGCGGGCAATTTCCATGAATTCCGGGCCGTTGGGCAACACACCTGCGCGGCCTTCGCCGCTATCCACTTCTACCAATACCTTGAAATGTTCCCCGCTCTCGGATGGATAGTCAGCGATGGACCGGACCGCTTCGATATTGTCGGTAATGATTTTAATATCTGCGCCCGCCTTCGAAAGCGCGGCCACACGGGAGAGCCTCCCGGCAGCGATACCGACGGCGTAGAGAATATCGCGGAAGCCATGCTCAAAGAAGTACTCCGCTTCGGCGAGCGTCGAAACGGTGATGCCGCCGGGCTGACCGGATGTCGCAAGCCGCGCAACTTCCGCCGATTTCGCTGTTTTTAGGTGGGGTCTGAGCCCCACGCCATGTGCCCGCATCCTTGCATGCATATGGTCCAGGTTGCGTTGCATCGCCGATTTGTCGAGGATTAGCGCTGGCGTTGAGAGGTTGGCGAATGGCACTGGCTTTCTCCGAATTGTTCAGTCGATGGATATTCACAACAAGTTTGCTTACGGCCAAGGGCAAATCGTCTCATGTAACGCTCACCGCTTGCAAAATGCCGGAAAACTGTAATTCTGCTGGTTAAATTGTCGCTATTGGGCGGCCATCAATAGGAACATCGACATGAGTGAAAATGTCTTGGCCTTTCCAAAGGGAAGCGCCAGCGAAGTCCGTAAGACGACCCGTTTCCGCGAAATGCTGACCTCTCCGGAGACCAGCTTTATCATGGAGGCGCATAACGGGCTCTCCGCCAAGATTGTGGAAGAAACCGGATTCGAGGGTGTTTGGGCCTCTGGTCTCTCGATGTCGGCGGCTCTCGGCGTGCGGGATAGTAACGAGGCCTCTTGGACCCAAGTCCTGGAAGTCCTTGAATTCATGGCGGATGCGACTTCGATCCCGATCCTGGTCGATGCGGATACCGGTTATGGCAATTTCAATAACTTCCGTCGTTTGGTGAACAAGCTAATCCAACGGGACATCGCTGCTGTCTGTATCGAGGACAAGCTCTTCCCGAAGACGAACTCCTTTTTGGGGCAGAACCAGCCGTTGGCCGACGTCGACGAGTTTTGCGGCAAGATCAAGGCGGGCAAGGATGCTCAAGCGGACGACAGCTTTAGTGTCGTGGCGCGTATTGAGGCGTTGATCGCGGGCTGGGGCCTGAAAGAGGCGTTGCGCCGTGCCGAGGCCTATCATGAGGCGGGTGCGGACGCGATCCTGATCCATTCGAAGGAATCCGTCGCCGATGAGATTTTGGCATTTACGAAGGAATGGGCGAACCGCTCGCCGGTCGTGATCGTCCCGACGAAATACTATGGGACACCGACGCAGCATTTCCGCGACGCCGGAGTGAACCTCATCATTTGGGCCAACCATAATATGCGGGCGGCGATTTCCGCCATGCGTGAGACCAGCCAGCAGATATTTGAGAATCAGAACCTAGTTTGGGCCGAAGAGAATGTCGCCCGGCTTGGAGATGTCTTCGTAATTGCCGGTAATGAGGAACTGTCCGAAGCGGAAGATCGTTACTTGGCGAAACGCGCGGAGACGAAGGCGGTGATCCTGGCTGCAACTCGAGGCAGCAAGCTCGAGGATCTGACTATGGACCGGCCGAAATGCATGGTTGATGTGCGGGGCAAACCGCTTCTGCATAGACTCGTCGGATCATTCAACGATGCAGGTGTTCGCGAATTGACGGTGGTGACTGGATATAAGGCAGACACAGTCAATTTCCCCGGGATCAATACCGCGGAGAATACCGATTTCGAGACGACTGGCGAAGTTGCTTCACTCGCCTGCTCGATGGACGCCCTGCAGGGCGAGTGTGTTGTGAGCTACGGCGACATCATGTTCCGTAGTCACGTGCTTAATCAATTGCTCGATTGCGAGGCGGATATTGCCGTCGTGGTCGATGCGAATTGGAAGCAGGAGCGGGCTGAAACAACGAAGCGGACAGTGGACTTAGCGGCTTGCAGCCACGCCTATACGGGCGATTATTTTGACGATGAAGTGTCCGAACTGACCCGTCTCGACAGTGCCATGAACGAAGCTGATGCGAATGGCGAATGGATCGGTTTGGCAAAGTTCAGCGCGAACGGGAGTGAGCTCCTGCGTGCCGAATTGGACAATATGAAATCGGACGGTAGCCTCGCGAAGGCGAGCATGACCGATCTGTTTAATCGTTTGATCGACAGCGGTGCCAAGCCGCAGGTTGTTTACATTACCGGAAACTGGTTGGACGTGAACGACGCCTTTGATTTGGCGCGCGCGCGTAACTTCTAAGCCATGATTCAAGCCGATACGCTGCTCTCCGCGGCCAAGGCGCGGGGCTTTGATTTCTTTACCGGTGTCCCGTGCTCGTTCCTCACGCCGATCATCAACCGGGTCATTAGTGACCGCGAGACGTCTTATGTCGGGGCGGCTAGCGAAGGTGAAGCCGTGGCGATTGCTTCCGGGGCTTGGCTCGCGGGTAAAGAGACAGTCGTGATGTGTCAAAATTCCGGTCTCGGAAACACAATCAACCCATTGACATCGCTCAATCATCCATTCCGAATTCCAACCCTCATGTTCGTGACTTGGCGTGGCCAGCCGGGACTAGGGGATGAACCCCAGCACGAATTGATGGGCGAAATAACGGATGTATTGATCCGCGATATCGGTGTTGGTTGTAGTCATTTACCGGATGAAGAGGGAGACGTAGGACCCGCACTGGATGTGGCACAGGCCGCGATGCGGGAGAACGACCTGCCCTATGCGTTTATCGTCGCTAAGGGAGCTGTGGCGGATGCTGGTTTGGATCAGGCCGAGCTTGTGGCGCCACCCATGGGAAATTATTCGGACCTACGTAAAGGCGGCATACGGGCAACTCGCTATCAAACGCTGGAGCGGGTCGTCGACATGGCCCCTGAAACGGCGGCGATGATAGCGACGACCGGTAAATGCGGGCGCGAATTGTTTACCATCGCGGATCGCGATCAGCACCTCTATCAAGTGGGCTCTATGGGGTGCGCCAGTGCGATGGGGCTGGGAGTCGCCCTCAATGTTGATCGACCGGTAATCGTCCTCGACGGGGATGGTGCCGCGTTGATGAAAATGGGCTCCTTCGCGACTATTGGAGCGCAGGCACCGAAGAATTTAGTCCACGTGATTCTCGACAATGGCGTTCACGATTCTACAGGCGGGCAGGCGACGGTGTCTCCTATTGTCGATTTCGCGCGGGTTGCATTGGCATGTGGATACCGTACGGGAACAGTGATTGACGATTTGGATGGTTTTGATCAGGTGTTCGCCGCGGCAATGGCGAGCGAAGGCCCGCATTTGGTTCATGCCCGGATCGCACCGGGAAGTCTGTCGAAGCTCGGCCGTCCGACAGTGAAACCACCGGAAGTCGCCAGACGTTTCAAGCGGTTCCTCGCCAGCTGACGAGCTTTATCATGCAAATTCCTCCCGAATTTTACGCTGAGATCGATCAGACAATCGAGGACGCCGGCATCGCGGGGCTCTGCCATGACGGTCGACGGGAATTTGCAATCGACAAGCTCATCGCGGAATATTCGAAAGTGAATTCTCGCAGTATCATCGTGGCGGTAGATGACCGTCTGAGGGAGATGGGTGAAAATGGATGACGACAAACCGGATCCCGCGACCAAGCGCCGGTTCTACTTGATTGCGTTCGCGGTCGCCTTAGCGATTGATTACTTCACGGGAATGGCCAAGGGCGGAGAGTACCGACCCAGCCTCATCGGCCTTGCGGTCATGATTACGTCGGCGTTGTTTTTCTTCTATTCTCTGATTCGCAATCGTTGAACCGACTACCGACCGCTTTATAGTCATTATTAGTAATTTCATCGCGCGATTGAGGAGGAAATCCATGGGCGAGATCGTACGCGTCTTCTGGCAACCTGGGTGAACCAGCTGCCTGAAAGCGAAAGAGTTTCTTTCGTCTCAAAATATCGAACACGAGTCTATTAATATCGCCGGTAATGCGGACGGCATGGCGCTATTGCAAAGCCTTGGCGCGAAATCCATTCCGGTTGTCTCAAAAGGTGATCAGTTTGTTTTCGCTCAGTCGATTGGCGATGTGGCCGAGTTCCTTGGTCTGAACGTTGATACCCGACCGGTGTTGTCTCCGGCGGAGTTGGTCGCAAAATACGACATGATCATGGAAGCGGCGGTTCGGCATATACGCCAGATTCCCAATGATAAGCTTGGCGGGAAAATTCTCGATCGGGACCGGACTTATCGGGAATTGACCTATCACATCTTCCGGATCGCGGAAGCGCTGATGGATACGGCGAACGGTAGTGAACTGACCGTGAGCTATTATCACGATAATCCGCCAGCCGACATGCAGACAGTCGAGCAAATCGCAAGTTTCGGCGAAGACGTTCGCAGTCGGCTTAATGCTTGGTGGGAAGCGTACCCGCATAAGAATGGGGAAGCACTCGTGAACACCTATTTCGGCAATAAACCGTTACATGAAGTGCTGGAGCGCTCGACCTGGCATTCCGGTCAACATGGCCGCCAAATCGTCATGGCAATGGGCGAATTCATGGGGATTGCAGCGGATAATCCGTTGACGGCGGATGATTACGCAGGGCTCCCGATGCCGGAAAAAGCCTGGGACTAAAGTCTCAAAAATGTTGCGTTGGAATCGGAAGGGGCCGCTCGGAAGCGGCCCCTTCTTTCTTCTGGCGCTCTTCGATATTGCGGCAGGTAACGTACCGACTATTTCGTAGGGTCTTTCTTTTCGTCTTCCGGATTTTCCGCGAATTCGATCACGGGTGCCGCACTTGGTGCGC
Organism: Alphaproteobacteria bacterium; assembly: GCA_049601975.1. Lineage (GTDB taxonomy): Bacteria > Pseudomonadota > Alphaproteobacteria > UBA8366 > UBA8366 > UBA6544. The sequence continues at coordinate 9,283 of JBMYRC010000145.1, forward strand.
CATTTCTGATTTGCGACGCGCGATAGCGCGAATAAGCTTCCCGTTCGGCGACATAGCCGTCGAGAGATCCCTCGCGAATTGACTTAAGTTCTTTCTCGTTGTCGGAATATTTGACAAAACCTTGTCCGGCTCCAACCGCTAAAGGGAGCGGATTGGCGAGTGATGTCGCGAGGGTACCGGCCGCATCGCGAAAATTGCTCGGGCCGAGAAGGGGGAGAACAATATGCGGTCCCGCCTCGACACCATGTGTCGCCATGGTTTGGCCGAGATCTTCCTGGCGCGCTTCGATGCCCATTTCGGTCGCTTTGTCCTGGGTGCCGCCAAGGCCAATTGTCGAGTTGATCAGGAACCGTTTGGTCGCGGCTCCCGCGTTCTTCGTATCACCTTGGAGCAGACTGGCACCTGCTGTAATGGGCTCGCACAGATTGCTAGCAGCGTTCGAGATGGGACCTTGGACTTCTTCTGGGGTGGCACCTTTGTAGAGACCGACGACGGGCTGGAGGACAAACAATTTGACCATATCATTCAAGCCGGTGGTCCAGCGGTTCAGGGCTTCAAGCGGGTCGCTCACTTCGCCGTTCTCAGCGGTTGGTTTGTCCTCGTCTGCATAAGCGGGAGCGATCAGCATGGTCGCGGATAGCGCGGTCGCGACGGCAAGTGACTTGAGTGTGATAGATTTCGAGGATTCAAACATGTGGACCTCTTTTGGCTATCGTGCTCCGGACAAGCGTCGCGGATAGTATATTTCCGAAGGGGCTGTCCCAGATAACCGAGATTAGAGGTTATCATGGTATCCATGCGCAAGA
>JBMYRC010000146.1:0-10059 GCA_049601975.1 Alphaproteobacteria bacterium
GGGACCACGGATTTCATCAAGATTTTATTTCCCGGCAGATCGGGCAAAAGCGCGGGTGGCTCCGCACCGACAACTGGACTTATCGGCTCGAATGGAGGCTTACGGCTACCGGGGGTCTATCCGGGCCTTGCCTCCGACGCGGACGGATGTGTCGTCGGATTAACCTCGGCGCTGCGTTTGGCTCGAATGCGCCAACGCGGGCAGGAACTGGCGGGTGATGTCTTGATTTCCACTCATATTTGCCAGCAAGCGCATCCCGTACCGCACGACCCGTTCCCCTTCGTAATGTCACCATTGCCGAGCAGCGAGAAACACCCGCGCCTTGTCGATGAACGCATGGATGCGATCCTGACGCCGGAGACGTGTAAGGGAAATAAGATGATTTCCCATCTCGGCTTTGCCGTGACGCCGCCGGTACGCGAAGGGTTCATCCTGCGCCCGCACGCCTCGATCCTGCACATCATGGAAATGGTGACAGGGAAGACGCCGGCGGTCTTCCCGATCACCATGCAGGATGTCACGCCCTACGAGCTGGGTGTGCATCATATTTGCGGCATGGTGTTGCCGAGCATTTTCTCGACAGCACCAGTTGTCGGTGTGCCGTTGGTCACCGAGATTCAAACCCATCCTTCCGCGACAGGTACCCAGCAACCGATGGTGTTGGAATCTGCAGCACGTTTCTGCATCGAAGTCGCGACCGCATTTGGCAATGGGGATTGTGAGTTCTACTATCAAGATGATTTTGACGGTATGGTCGAGGCATTCGGCGCCATGCGCGGTTGGCAGCAGATCAAGAAGGACGGTTGAACGCAATGAAGTTCAGCTTCTCCCTCGTGCCGTCCTCTCCGATTGCGAAATTTGGCGATGTGATCACGCAAGCGGAAGACTGGGGATACGACCTCGCGTGGGTTCCAGACCAAGGGTTCATGCAGGACCCATTTGTGGCACTTTCGTACCTGACAACGCGGACTGAAAAGATATCGCTTGGCGTCGGTATAACAAATCCCTATCAGCGCCACCCAATCCAGATAGCTCGCGCAGCGGCGACCTTAGCCGACTTGAGGCCAGGCAGTTTTAAGCTGGGCCTCGGTGCGGGGGAGAAACGCCGCATCCGGGACCGTGTCGGCGCCGACTGGGCCCTTCATCGACACTATCTCGACGACGATGCAGGTGCTGCGCGATCTTTTTGCCGGTGAACGCGTCACTGTTTCGAACGAAGTGTTTTCGTTGGATGACGTCGCCTTGGAAATGAAAGATTTACCACAAGTGCCGGTCTTTCTTGCGACCACACATCCCGACGCTTTCCGTGCGGCGGGTAAATATGCGGATGGCGTGATCGTTGGCGACGTTTCCGACCCGGCGGTGATGTCGCAAATCATCGCTTGGATCCGCGAAGGCGCGGAGGCTGAGGGGCGGGACATGAATGAGATATCCGTCGTCGCCTGGTGTGCGACCATCGTCGCCGATGACCAGGAAGCGGTTGTTGAACATTTGCGCCGCCCGGTTATCGGATCGGCGATCAACGGCATGCATAAAGTTACACGTGGCTTGATGGGCGTCGCACCTGAACATTTCCCTCAAATCCGCGCCGCCAAGTTCGATGCGACGCTCAGCTTGCCGGAGAGCGCCATTCCTGACGACATGGTCGACCGTTTCGCCATCGCGGGTCCCGCCGATTATTGCGCCGAGCGCATTCTCGCGTTGCGGGATGTCGGCGTCGATACGATGGGCTTCCGGATGCCGGTCGCGTTGACCCAGACCTACGATTTCGAAACCAATCTGCGCCGTCTTATTCAAGATGTCGTGCCGCTGGTCGAAGGTTAATACTTTGGCTGGACTAAAAGTCGACGTTAACGGCGAAATGCGTGAGACCGATTGCGATCCTGCAAGTTTGCTCGTGACCGTTCTGCGAGAAGAATTCAATTTGCGCGGCACGAAGATCGGCTGTGGCAATGGGGAGTGCGGCGCCTGTACCGTTTTAATGGACGATAGGGCTGTGTGCTCCTGCCTGGTGCCCATAGTACGCGCGGCAGGACGGCGCATTATCACCGTCGAGAGTTTGGGCGATCCCGACGATCTGCATCCGATACAAAAGAAGTTGGTCGAGCGTGGTGCCTTTCAGTGCGGGTTTTGTACGCCGGGTGTCATCATGTCGGTGCTCGCCCTGCTGCGCCACAATCCACAACCGATGGAAGCCGACATTCGGACCGCGCTGCAAGGCAATCTCTGCCGGTGTACCGGATACGTGAAACTACTCGAGAGTATTGGCGAGATCGTACGGGAAGGATTGCATGAGCGCTGACTCTCACGTCATTGGCCAACCGCGCCCGCAACTCGAAGGTCTGGCGAAGGTCACGGGGCAGGCGGCTTATACTCATGATCTGACGCTGCCCGACATGTTATACGGAGTAATCTTACGCAGTCCACATCCGCACGCTCGTATCAAATCCGTGGACCTTTCAAAAGCGCACGCGATGCCCGGTGTCGTGGCGGCGGTATCTGGCCGCGATTTTCCGGATAAGAAATACGTCAATGCTGGCGCCTTCTATGCCGACCGGTTCGCGATGGCGCGTGACAGAGTACGGTTCGTTGGCGAGGAAGTCGCGGCTGTCGCGGCTGAAACCTTAGCGCAGGCTCAGGTGGCACTTGCCGCAATAAATGTTGAATATGAAACCCTACCTGCTGTCTTTGATGTGGAAACGGCATTGGCGCCGGGCGCGCCTGTCATCCATGGAAAACCGGATTTGCCACCCAACGTAACTCAGCAAAGCGTCGCCGATTTCGGAGGTGTCGAAGCGGCGTTTGAGGACGCCGATCATATCTTCGATGCCACGTTTGAGCATGGCATCGTGGCGCCAATTTGTTTGGAGACGAATGGCGTTCTGACGTCCTTCGATGTGGTGGCCGGAAGCCTGAATATATGGGCGCCGACCCAAGCGCCGTTTTTTGTGCGCAAAGAAGTCGCGCATGTAATGGAGCTTCCGCTAGAGGACGTGCATGTACGCTCGGTCGTTATCGGTGGCGGCTTCGGGGGGAAATCACAGTCGCCGGAGCCGATCGCGATTGCCGCGATGCTGTCGATCAAGGCTGGTCGACCGGTCAAGATATTGTTGACAAGGCAGGAGGAATTCCTAAGCGGTAAGTCGGATCATGCGAAGAAAATGCGTGTTCGCTCAGCTGTTGCGGCGGACGGTAGCCTTCTCGGCCGCCACACGGAATTCTGGGTCGATAATGGCGCCTATACCCATATGGGCCCCGCCTATATTTCGGCTGTGCGCCAACGGACCTGTAATCTCTACCGTGTCGGCGCGGCTGGTTTCGACGGCAAACTGGTGCATACCAATAAGGTCTCCGGCGGCTCGTATCGCGGCATGGGTTCGCCGCAAATCATTTGGGCGATTGAAACCCAGATCGACGAGATTGCGGAGAAACTGGGCAAGGATAAGTTGGCCTATCGGATTGAGATCGCAAATCAGCCGGGCGACCGGACACCTATGGGATGGAATATCGGCACCTGCGCGATGGCGGAATGTCTCGCCGAAGCGGGACGGCGTATCGGTTGGGCCGAGAAGAAAGACGCGATGCCGGCGAACCGGGGAATCGGTTTCGCGGCGATGATTAACCCTAGCGTTGGTATGCTCTACGCGGAGGGGAACTTCGCCTGTGTGTCAATCGATCTGCTGGCGGATGGGCGGTTGCGTGTCGGTACTCAGTCGGCGGATTGCGGCACGTCGCAGAATACCGTGATGGGTCAATTCGTGGCTGAGGAATTGGGCCTCGACGGTACGCAAATTGATGTGCTGCATATGGATACGGAAGAGACACCTCCCGATCTTGGCAGTGCGGCTTCACGGGTCACCTTTGTCAGCGGGAATGCCGCGATTAAGACGGCAAAGGTGTTTCGGTCAAACCTCGCAGCGCGTCTGGCGGAGCATTGGGGTGTCCCGGCGTCCGAGATCGATTTTGACGATGGCATTGCCAGTCACAAGGATGACAACGCCCGTCGTCTGACCCTGGCGGAAATAGCAGCGCTGGAAGGCCCGTTTCGGGTTGAGGATCGCTACGACATCGAGATGCCGCGTCCGGATCCAAAGACTGGCTACGGTGATTACGCAACGACTTATGGGTTTGGGGCGCAAGCGGTCGAGGTGGAGGTCGATCCGGCGACAGGGCACGTCACCGTGTTGAAGGTCGTGGTAGTTCAAGATATCGGACGGGTCATCAATCCGCTGGCGCTGGACGGGCAAATGCACGGCGGCATCGTGCAGGGCATCGGCATGGCGCTGCGCGAGGAGTTGACGTTCGAGAATGGCGCCCCGGTAAATGCGTCTCTCATCACTTATAAGGCGCCCCGCATTCAGGACACACCAGAGATCGTGACTGCCTATATTGAGACGGATGACCCGACCGGGCCATACGGCGCCAAGGCAGGGGGCGAGCATTCCATCAACCCGACGCCCGCCGCGATCGCCAATGCGGTAGCGCAGGCAACGGCAACCCGGTTCCGAAAATTACCAATCACGTCAGCGGATGTATTGAATGCGTTGGAAAAGAAAAAGCCGCTCGCGTTGAAGCCATGGAAGCGGCCCTACAATCTGGAAGTGGCGACGGCCCGGGCATTCTATCCTTCGATATTGTTTCCTGGACTGCGCAAGCTCGGTGGAGTGGTGGGACGCAAGCCAAAATTTAATTCATCGTATGAATACGTTCTTCCGGACGATCTGAAAGATGCGCTACGGGAACTCGCAAAGCCGGACCGGACTGCGAAAATCATGGCGGGGGGCACCGATCTGCAGGTCGGCATCCGCCAAGGAATTTACGAATTGGACGCAGTGGTGGATATCGTCGGTCTTGATGAGTTACGAGGCATCACTATCGAAAAACACAGGATCACCATCGGTGCCGCGATGACAATCGCTGAGATTGTCGAGCGGGATGACCTTCGGGCCATCCATCCAATGCTAACCGACGGTCTGGCGAAGATCGCCACGTCGCAAATCCGTAATGTCGCGACAATTGCGGGAGACCTCAGTCAAGAGAAACGCTGCTGGTTCTTTCGCAGCGGCGCGCAATGCTACAAGGCTGGTGGGATGAGCTGCCCGTGCTACGCCGTGTTGGGCGACAACCGTCATCATTCGATCTTGGGGGCCAGCCGATGTGCCGCACCCTGCGTCGCGGATGCGGCGCCAATTTTAACAGCGCTTGACGCGCTTGTGGTCGTGGTTAGTAACGGTGGGACGCGGCGCGTTCCCCTACGAAAGTTTTATGTGTGGTCCGGAGAGACTGTCGTGCGGCCCGGTGAGATCATCCAGGCCATTGAAGTGCCGCGCGATCCGATGCGAACCACTCAGGCTTTCGAAAAATCGGCTGGTTGGGATGGCGATTTTGCCGATGCCTCAGTCGCTGTTCATATGAGCTGGGACGGGGCTGCGCTGTCTTCTGTCCGTATTTCGCTGGGCGCGGTATCGCCGTTGCCGGTCAGAGCGGTTACGGCGGAAACCGCATTGCTGAAGCGGGCGATGAACGCGGAGACGATTCGAGCGGCGGCGGAAATGACGGTCCACGGCGCGCTTCCTCTTGCGGACAATAAACACAAGAGCCACCTTTTGGTAAATCTGACAGAGCGCGCGATTGAACGCTGTCTTCTGGATTAATCAAGAACGTGAGTTGGAATAGATCGGGCCGAGTGGTTGGAATTCGCTGTTGAGTATTTATGTGCAGCATATAAGGCAGCCAAAACCGGATTGCATGAGCCCCAAGAAGCGTCCGGGTGCTATCCCCCTACGACCAGTATGAGTGGTATATCGTATTCAAAGGCGTAATCAATGCAATTACGTGCTGCTCGGAGATCGACTCCGAAAGTAATTTGTTGGCGCCGGACGATAGCAGTTCTCCCGCTTATTTCATCCAAAAGCTAGAGGTGTACGCAAACTTAGCCGGCTCGATGATTAAGGATTTGGACGGCTATGCTGAGGGGTACCAACAGGAATTCGACGTTCACGGTGCGCCGGAGTTACCGTCGAAAATGCGAGATCAGGTTATTGCTTTCAAATCGTTGATCGACAAGGTGATGGCGAAGGCACCTTCTGAGGTCATAGCCCGTTTGGGGCGCGTTCAATACTGTTATTCTGTTGACGACTAAAATGTGTCCTTGAGTGCTATAGCTTAGCCGTTGGCTTTTGATTGGGGGTGCAAGATTTGTTGCGCTCCGGCTGTCAATTTCACGACATCGCGCCATGTTTCATACAACTGAATTTTGCGAGGTGTGATGAGTACTAAGATCGTTTTTGTGACGGACTTTCCTGATGCCGCCGATGTGGCCCGTGAAATGGCTCCCTCGGGTGTCGAACTGGCTGTGGTGCCCGCACGAAGCGCGGAGTACGAAGCGGCGATGAGCGACGCCGAGTATTTGGTCGGGTTCGTCGATGGTTTGGTCGATAACGATCTGTTCAAGGTTGGAGCGAATTTAAAACTGATCCAATTACTCAGCGCCGGTTACGACAAGGCGGATATCAGCGCGGCGCGGAATGCTGGTGTGCCGATCTGCAACAATGGTGGTGCCAATTCGGTTGCGGTCTCGGAGCATGCCATCTTGCTGATGCTTGCCGTCTCGCGCCAATTGGTCCGACAACACACCAGTGTCGCTGCTGGACGATGGCGCGGCAACGAGACGCCCAGAGTGCATGAGTTGCGGGGACAGAGGCTGGGGATTGTCGGTCTCGGTACTATCGGCAAGAAGACCGCGCGTCTTGCCAAGGCTTTTGGGATGGAAGTTCTCTACTACGACATCGCGCGTCTTACGGAAGATCAGGAAGATGCGCTTGGTGTGCGCTTTCGTCTGTTAGGTGAGTTGCTGCGCGAAGCGGATGTGGTGTCTGTTCACACGCCGCTCAATGAATCGACGCGCCATCTCATTGGGGCCAATGAACTCGCTTTAATGAAACCTGCCGCGATCATCGTTAACACGGCGCGTGGCCCAGTTATCGATGAAGTGGCCCTGCACACAGCATTGACCACCGGAGTCATACGGGCGGCCGGTCTCGATGTGTTCGATCAAGAACCGCCACCTACAGACAACCCGCTTTTCGATCTCGATAACGTCATCTTGACCGCGCATTTGGCCGGGCCGACCTTCGAGAGCAATACGGCGCGAGTACGAAACGCCTTCGACAATGTGCAACGGGTGGCGCGCGGCGAGGATCCACTTTGGGTCATCCCTGAACTCGAAGACTGACTAGGACGAAATCTTGAGACCGGAAAATTGGGATAAGGAAGCCGACGTTGTTGTCGTGGGTTTCGGTGCGGCTGGTGTGGCGACCGCGGTGACGGCGTTCGAGTTGGGTGCGGAGGTATTAATCCTCGAGAAAGCACCGAAAGGCAGAGAGGGTGGTAACACCAAAGTAGCAGGACAGGGGTATCTCAACACCTCCTCCGCTGAGCAGGCAGCCACATATTTGAAGGCGTTGTGCGGCCCATATACGGTACCGGAAGAAATGGTGCGGGTGTGGTCGGAGGAAATGTGTCTGAACAACGATTGGCTCGCCAGCGTTGGCGGTGACCCGCAGGAGCATCAACATCCACCTGTCGGTATCGAGTTCCCAGAGTTACCGGGATCTGGTTGCGTTCATAAATTTCATGACGGGCCGACATACGGCTATTCCTATACCTGGAAGCGCTTTGAGAGTTTGGTGAAGGAGCGCCCGATCGAGGTTTGTTATGATACACCTGGAAAGGAGCTTATTCAGGACGGCGCGACCGGAGAGATTTTGGGTGTGCGGGCCATATACGATGGAAAGTCTGTTACGGTGAAGGCGCGCAAGGGCGTGGTTCTGACCTGTGGCGGATTTGAAAATAATCAGGATATGATCCGCAACTACCTACCAGGTGTCCCCTATTGCTACACTTCCGGAAGTCCATACAACGAGGGCGACGGCATTACCATGGGCCTCTCCGTCGGTGCCGACCTTTGGCACATGAACAATTACGCGGGCCCGTCGATGGCCTTGAAAGTGCCGGAAATTCCGACGTCCCTGTCAATGCAAGCGCTGCATTACAGCAAGGAAATTCCAGGCGGTGTCATCGTCGTCGGTCCTGACGGCAAGCGTTTCACCGATGAGAAATTCAAAACTCGTCACGGTAAGGTCCCCGCGCATGGCACCTGGAAGGCGCTGACCACACCGTGCCCCATGCATATGATTTTTGATCACACCCATATGACGGCAGGGCCTATCTATGACGGGCATCCAAGCCATGGCTGGACGCAGATCGTTGAGCTATACGAGTGGAGCGAAGACAACAGCGTCGAGTTGGAGAAAGGCTGGATCAAGAAAGCGGACACCTTGGCCGAACTGGCAGCGCAAATCGGTATGAACGGTGACACGTTATCCAAGACGGTATCGCGTTGGAACGCATTTACGGCATCGGGTAAAGACGAGGAATTCGGCCGGACCTTGATGCTGACAGGGCTGGATGATGGCCCCTACTACGCGGTTCAGATGTCCCCCTCCATGCTGAATACGCAAGGGGGGCCGCGACGTAACGAGAGGGCGCAGATTGTCCGCCCGGACGGAACCCCTATTCCGCGTCTCTACAGTGCAGGGGAACTGGGATCGATATATAGCTATCTCTACCAAGGGACGGGCAATATAGGTGAATGTCTGGCCTTTGGCCGTATCGCGGCCCGAAATGCGGTGGGGGAGATGGCGTGGCGGTGAAGATCGTCGCCGGGGTTGAATGCGGGTCTGTACAGCGATGCGCCGTTTCCCTGGCGCGCAGATCGCAAACTTGACGATTTCAAACACGAATCGCAAGGCAGATGCTGCGCCACCATCGAGTGGGCATGCGGGCGATTTGGTGAGTTATTATCACCGACGCGCGGGTGCGGCGGATAAGGGAGACGCTTTGCGTCAAGCACGTATTCGGATGATCGACGAATTGACGTCACGGGACTTCAAAGGTCGAATCGCTTACGCCTATAGCCACCCGATGTTTTGGGCACCCTGCGTGATCGTTGGCGGTAACGGAAATACGAAACCAGGGTCCGAAGCTATAGATTGACCAGTATTAAATTCGTCATTCAAGGTAAATGTCGCGATGCTCGAATTGTTTTGGAGAAAGTCTTCTTTTAACGTCCAAAAGATCATGTGGTTCATTGCGGAACTTGAACTCAGCTGCCATCACATTGAAGTCGGCGGTTCATTTGACGGGCTCAATAATGAAGAGTTCCGGGCGATGAACCCTCATGGTCGAGTGCCGGTCATCGATGACGGCGGGATTATCGTTTGGGAGTCTCAAGCAATTCTACGATATTTGGCGGCCCGATATGGCAGTCCTAAATTTTGGAATGACGATCCGGCCGTTCAATCGCAAGCGGACCGCTGGATGGATTGGGCCCAAACGGCACTTCAACCGGATTTCTTGAACGGCGTATTTTGGGGATTTTATCGAACGCCTGAAGCACAAAGAGATATGACGGCGGTCAATGCGAAGATAGCGAGTACCGCTTATCATCTCCAACTATTGGATCAGGTCCTCGAGGACAAAACATACCTAGTCGGAGCTGATTTGAGCTTGGCGGATATTCCCGCAGGGACCACTTTGTAACGCTATTTCAACATCGATATTGACCGTCCTCACCTGCCGAATGTCGAACGGTGGTAGCACGCATTGCAGGAACGTCCGGCCTATAGAGAAGGTATAATGGTGCCGTTTGACGAGCTCTATGGCCGGTTGGACTATTAGGGTCGACTCAATCGAGTATTCAGATAATCATAATTTGCACCATATCTGTTCCATGAATTGGGACATAACCTCGGTATTTCTATCCAAATCGGCGCTGCTGTCACTGATGACGATTTCGTTTAATCCAGCCGATTGATACGCTCGAAGGGTTTCCGCGATGTCATCCTCCGTGCCGGTGAGGGCGGTGCGATCCTCGACAGATTTGCTGGGTGGCTTGCCAGTAAATCGTATCGGTGCGGTTAGGGAGAAATCCAGCATCGATGGATCTCGGCCGGCCGCCTCGGCGAGTTTGATGATCTCAGCACGCGCTTCCGCTAT
>JBMYRC010000147.1:0-9936 GCA_049601975.1 Alphaproteobacteria bacterium
CCGGCGCGTTTGAAACCTTCCTCAAGCCACGGCTTATACTCGTCCATGGTGCCCGGCATGAATCCCAATGGTAGCCAACCGTCGGCGATCTCTCCCGTGAGGCGAACCGTTGCTTCGTTGCCGGAGCCGATGAAGATCGGGATGTCCGGGTTCATGTGCAGGATGGATTTCAGCGGTTTGCCGACACCGAGCGCCCCTTCGCCTTCATAGGGTAATTTCAGCTGCTTGCCGTCATGGGTCAGACCTTCTTCGCGCTTCCAGACCTTGCGCATGATGCTGACGTAATCCTTTAGCCAATAATACGGACTGCCCCAGGGTTGGCCGTACCAGCCCTCGACGATCTGCGGGCCGGAGACGCCGAGCCCGGCGATGAAACGCCCGCCACCCGCCAGCGCATCGACAGTGCCGGCGCACATGGCGGTGTTTGCCGGTGTACGCGCAGAGACCTGGATGATGCCCGTGCCGAGCTTGATCCGCTTGGTGATCGCGGCCAGATACGCCAAGGGTGTGATCGCGTCGGAGCCGTAAGCTTCGGCCGTCCATACGCTGTCGTAGCCGAGTTTCTCCGCTCGCAGGATGCGTTCGACCGGCAGATCCATAGTGGCGCCGGAATAGCCGATCGAGAGTCCGAGTTTCATGAGCGGAGTCCTTGTTTGTTCATGTCGTGTTGCCCCCACCCTATCCCTCCCCCGCAAGCGGGAGAGGGAATACTAGCGAGTAGCTGGGTGACGTTCCCTCTCCCTTCGCGGGAAGGGCCGGGGTGAGGGGGCTTTCTTAGGGGTCGACCTTGGCCGTCGCGTAGCCGCTGACCACGGTGGTGCCGTCCTGGTTCGTCGTCTTCACTTCCAGGTCGACCAGCTTATCACCGTCTTCCTCGCGGAGCTCCGTCACCGTTGCGGTCGAAGTCAATGTGTCGCCCGGCCAAACCTGGTTGGTGAAACGGACGCCGAATTTGGTCAGGCGGCCATCGCCGACATAGTTGGTCAGCATTTTGCCGGTCAGCCCCATGGTCAGCATGCCGTGGGCGAAAACGCTCGGATAGCCCGCGACTTCCTTTGTATACACATCATCAGTGTGCAGCGGGTTATAGTCGCCTGATGCGCCCGAATACATGACCAGTTGGGTGCGGCTCAGATCATCAACGACGACTTCTTGATACTCGTCGCCGGGTTTCAGGTTGCTTGCGTTGAGTGCCATTGTTCCCTCCCTTAACTCTGTTCGACCGGCTTCTCGGTCTTCACACCGACCGAGCGCATGGTGAGGACCAGTTCGCCGTCTTGATCGCGAAACTCGTGAACCGTCTCTGTGAATTTCAAAAGACCGGCCCGCTTGCTTTCCTTTTCCCAGGTCTTGCCCGCGTGTTGGGTGACGGTGAGTTGGTCTCCCGGCTTCAGGTGACGGTGGTATTCATAATGCTGCTCCGCATGTAGCCCCCCCGTCGACGGCGAGGGACCGTCTAATCCCGTAGGGTTCTTACCAGAGCCAAACCATTTCTCGCCGGTCTTCAGGCGCAGGTGATAGTTTGGATCGAATTGCGCCACGGAGCGACCGAAGGTCGGTGGGGCAATGACATTGCCGGTCTCGCTCTTGGCGGCGTAGTCGGCATCGCTATAGATCGGGTTCTCGTCCAGCAAGGAGCGCGCAAACATCATGATATGCGACCCCTCAACGGGCATTTTGATTTCATCGGCCACGGATTTTCTCCTTCATCCTTTGCTCTCTCTCGGCAGGAAGAGAGGATGTGATTCCGATGCGCCCGGTCAAGCGTCGGCGGCGGGAAGATCGGGGCCGCCGATGACGCCTTCTCTGGCGAATGTCTCGATGGCGTCGCCGGTGTAGCCGAGATGCCGCAATATTTCGCTGGAATGTTGGCCGAGATGGGGTGCCGTTCCCTTGGGCGATCCGTTCTTGGGTGGTTTCACGCCCGCGAGACTGGGGACGGGTGCCGGTGTATTCAAGCCAGGTTGATCAAGCCAATTTACCGCGTTGTCCGCCTTTGCCTGCGGATGCTCCAGGAACTCGGCATAATCGTTCAAAACTTCGTGGACGATACCGGCCTCTGTCAATTGCGCTGACCAGTAAGCCGACGGTAGCCCGGACATTGCGTCGTTGATCGCCGGTGTCAGCACATCCGCATGTTCGTGTCGGGTGACGGCGGTCGCGAAACGGGGATCGTCCGCCAGGTCGGGCCGTGCGATGGCTGTACAGAAAGGGGCGAACTCCGCATTGCGCATAACGACCAGAGTGATCCAGCCGTCGCTGGTCGAAAAGACGCCGTGGGGAGAGGCCCCCGGGGTCATCTCACCGCCCTCGAGCGTGTTGGCGATCAGCCGCACGCTTTGCATCGCGAGGCCGGAGCGCATTAGGGAGTTATCGATATAACAGCCCTTCTCCTCGTCGCGTTTGGCGTAGAGCGCGGAGGAGAGCGCTTGGAACGAATAGAGGCCGGTCCCCATATCGACGGGGATGAACATGATCCGGTGCGGCACGCCGTCCTCGCCTATGTTGGAATTCATCATGCCGGTCAGCGCCTGGAGTGCCGGATCGAGGGCGGGGCGTCCGGCCAGTGGTCCCGTTTGCCCGAAGCCTGAGACCGAGAGATAAATCACGCCTGGGTTCTTAGCGGAGACGGATTCGTAGCCAAAGCCGAGGCGCGCGGCGACGCCGGGGCGGAAACCTTCCATGAAGACGTCGATACTCTCTGCCAGTTTCCACAGAATGTCCTTACCGGCGTCGCTCTTTAGGTCGAGCGCTAGGCTTCGTTTGCCGAGATTGCCAGTGATCGAATAGGCGGTTTGATCGTCGTAGGTGACGCCCAGTTGGCGCGCCCAATCGCCGCCGATCACGGGTTCGACCTTGATCACGTCCGCGCCTTGCTGCGCCAACATCATACCGCAATAGGGTCCCGCGATCCCCTGACTGAGATCGAGAACGGTTATTCCGGCGAATGGTGCGTCGTATCCCATGGCAACTTACCTCCGCAAATCGATATGGAGTGGATTTTATGGCGGGCGATGGCTTTTCATTTCGGGATAGGTGAGTAAATTCCACGACGTCATTGACAGAATGAGAGCCAAAATGCCCGATACCGTTGCTATTCCCGCCCCCTTGGAAATCCACACGGAAACCGTACGGCCCGAATGGATCGACCATAATGGTCATATGAACGTCGCCTATTACCTGCTGGCCTTCGACGAGGCAGCGGGCGCGATTTCACAGTATATCGGCTATACGAACGAGTACCGGAAAGCGAATAAAATCGGCACTTTCGTTGGCGATTATCATATCCATTACGTGCAAGAGGTGATGGAAGGCGACCCGCTGCGTTTTACCTATCGCATTGTCGATTGCGACGAAAAGCGCTTTCATTACTGGCAGGAAATGTATCACGCGGAGAAAGGGTACCTCGCGGCGCAAGCTGAGGCGATTACGCTTCATATAGATATGGAGGTCCGTAAGGTCTCACCGTTCCCGTCGGAAATTTACGAACGCATCCGAGCGATCTACGAGGCGCACAAGCATTTGCCGCTGCCGGAGAATTTGGGTCGGCAGATTAAGGTGAAGCGGAAGTAGCGTCCCCGGCCTAGCCGATTTCGTCCCCTAGTCCCATATACTCGTCGACGAATTTCAATACCTCATCACGGCCGCGGTTCGGCAGGCCGATGATGGCGCGGGTGAAACCGGCTTCGCGGAATTTCTTCAGTGCGTCACCGTCGCGGGCGCGCTGACAAAATGCGGAGAGTTCGATTTCATCTGGATCGCGCCCTTCCTCGCTCACGACTTGGCGCATCTTCTCGACCATAGCTTTTGGATCGCGGAGCAGCACGTCGATGGGCATCCAGCCGTCGCAATAGCGGGCCACCCGTTTCAATGACATATCCGTTGCTCCACCCATATAGACTGGTGGATGCGGGTCTTGCGCCGGTTTTGGGTTGCTGACGATGCGCTCGAAATTCACAAATTCGCCGGCATAACTTGCCTCTTCTTCCGTCCAGATCGTCTTCATGGCCTCTACTCGCTCGCGCAGTAGTTTCCAGCGACGATCAAAGGGGAAGCCGTGGTTTTCCATTTCTTCTTTGTTCCAGCCGCCGCCGATGCCGAACAGAAACCGACCGCCGGAATAGTGATCGAGGGTGGCGACTTGCTTCGCGAGCGATATCGGATGGTGCTCGACGACCAGGCTGATTCCAGTCCCGAGCTTTAAGGTCTTGGTGACAGCCGCCGCCATGCCCAAGGTCACAAACGGGTCGCTCATGTGGTAATAGGGTTTCGGCAGATCGCCGCCACCGGGGAAAGGGGTTTCGCGGCTCGCTGGAATGTGGGTGTGCTCACCGACCCAAAGCGATTCGAAGTTGCGGGTTTCCAACTCGCGCGCTAGATCGTCCGCGCGAATGCCGTATTCCGTATTGTAACTAAAAAACCCGATATCCATTGTGCGTTCTCCCTGTCCCGACGCGCGGTCGCGCCTAGTTTCTTATTTAGTTCGGCGTCCGGGATTTGAAGACAACCTTCCGTCATTCCCGCGTAGGCGGGAATCCAGAAAGATATCCGGAGCCGACTGGATTCCCGCCTACGCGGGAATGATGGTCCTGTATGTGAGGTTAAAATGCCAATTGAAATGCCAGCCATCTCGCTGGCCGCGGTGCCGGGGCGGCGCCATCAAATCATCGAATTCGCCCAGGAAGCGGAAGCGCGCGGGTTTTCTGGTATTTATATGCCATCGCTCGGTGACAACATGGCGTTGGCGACGGCGCTCGCGACGGCCACCAACACAATCGAGTTCGGCACCTCGATCTGTCCGATCTATTTTCGCGCGCCGTTAGATTTGGCTCAACACGCGGCCTTCATTCACGAACTCTCTAATGGACGGTTTAAGTTCGGCATCGGTGTGGCGCACGCACCGTCTCACTCACGATACGGGGTGACTGTCGGCAAGCCGCTATCCGACATACGGGATTTCGTTGCCGAGATCAGGAGTGCGAAGATGATCGGTGAATTGCCGCCGATCGTGCTCGCGACACTGCGCAAGAAGATGATTGCACTATCCGCGAAGATTTCCGACGGGATGGTCTTCGCCAACGGCTCGCGCTCTCACATGGCGATTTCGCTCGCAGAGGTGCCGATGGAGAAGCGCAACGACAAGAATTTCTTTATCGGCGACATGATGCCAACCTGTATCTACGAGAACGAGGCGACGGCGGCGGCGGTTAATCGCAAGACGCTGGTGCATTACGCGCAGCTGCCGAATTACCGGAACTACTGGAAAGAGGCAGGCTACGAGGAAGAGATGGCCGATGTCGAAAAGGCGATGGCGAATGGGAACGACCCGGAAGAAATCGGTAAGTGCCTGAGCGAACGCTGGCTCTCGGACAACACGCTGTATGGGTCGCCCTCGAAAGTACTGGAAGGGCTTGAGGCCTGGTATGACGCGGGAATCAAGACGCCGATCCTGGTGCCGTCCTCGGCGCAAGGCAATCAGTTCAAGGCGATCCAAGAAGTGTTCGAACTCTGTGCGAGGCTGAAATGAAATTCGGTATCAGATATTGCAACACGGCGCGTTATACCAAGGCGGAGAACGCAGTCGAATTGGTGCAGGCGGCGGAAGCGGCGGGTTTCGAGTCCGCGTGGACCGTCGACCACGTGGTGGTGCCGGAGGGGTACGAATCGAAATATCCCTACACCGATGACGGCAAGATGGCGGGGGGCAAGAACGATATCCCACTGCCGGATCCGCTCATCTGGATGAGCTATGTCGCGGCGCGAACCGAGAAGATCAACTTCGGCACCGGCATCCTGATCATGCCGCAACGCAATCCGGTGGTGGCCGCGAAACAGGTGGCGACCTTGGATTACATGACCGGCGGCCGGGTGCTGCTGGGTATTGGTGTCGGTTGGATGGAAGAGGAATTCGCCGCCATCAACGCGCCGTTTGAGGCGCGAGGCCGGGCGACGGACGAGTATGTCGGCGTGATGCGGGAATTATGGACTTCCGATATGCCGACCTATGACGGCGAGTTCTTCAAGTTCAAGGGTGCGCATATGCAGCCGAAACCGGTCAATGGAACGGTGCCGATTATCGTCGGCGGACATTCCAAGGCGGCGGCCCGGCGGGCGGGACGGCTCGGCGATGGATTTTTTCCGGCGCGTGGCGTGCCGACGGATCTGTTCGATCTCGCCAAGCGCACGGCGGAAGAACACGACCGCGATCCGGACGCGATTGAATTCACCGTCAGCATGCCTGAGCGCATCGAGGATTTACCGGAATTGGTGAAGGCGGGCGTTGACCGTGTCTTGGTGCCGATCATCAATATGTTCGGTCTCAAGAGCAGCTCCGCCAGCGGCCCGGACGATTTAGCCCGATGGAGCGAGATCATCGATCAATACAGGGACGCTTAGGGAAATAGGGAGACACTATGAAATTCGGACTGCGCTACTGTAACACCAATCAATATGTTGACCCGGCGAATGCCGTGGAATTGGCACAGGCGGCGGAGGAGGCTGGGTTCGAATCGGTCTGGACCATCGATCATGTCGTGGTGCCTGACGAATACGCGCCGAACTATCCGTATTCGGCCGATGGGCGCATGAGCTCCGGTGTCCCTAGCAATCCGCGCCCGGACGCCATCGTCTGGATGACCTATGTGGCGGCGGCGACGAAGACGTTGAAACTCGGCACCGGGGTTTTGGTGCTACCGCAACGAAGTGTTGTTGTGACCGCGAAGCAAGTGGCGACCCTTGATTATATGTCCGGTGGGCGGGTGCTGCTGGGCGTCGGTGTCGGTTGGATGGCGGAGGAGTTCGCCGCCCTCGGCGTGCCGTTCGAGCGGCGCGGCAAGCGGACAGATGAGTATATCGAAGCGATGCGAGAGCTTTGGACCTCCGACCTGCCCACATACAACGGCGAGTTCGTGAATTTCGAGGGCGTGCATTGCCAGCCGCGTCCAGCGAACGGGACTGTGCCGATCATTATCGGTGGCCACTCCAAGGCAGCAGCCCGGCGTGCGGGGAGGCTCGGCGACGGCTTTTTCCCGGCGCGTGAATACGTGGTGGAACTGGTCGACTTGGTCCGCCGCACGGCGGAAGAGGCCGGTCGTGACCCGGACGCAGTCGAGATCGTCACCAATATGCCGGAGGACGAGGGCGAGATGGCGATTCTGGCGAAAAGCGGCGTTACACGCATGATGGTGCCGGTTGTCGGGCTCGCCGGTGTGAAGGATCGTGGGATCGATGGGCCGGAAGATGTGCTAAAGTGGCGTGAGACTATCGAGCGCTACGCGGATCTATAAAGGAGCGAGACAGTCATGTCGGCGGAAATACAAACGGTGCAAGATTACACTCGAATCACGGTAGCCCCGTTGGCGGGTGCGCTCGGGGCGGAGATATTTGGCGTCGACATTACCGATGTCGATCAAGAGACATATGCGGAAATCCATCAGGCTTTCCTGGATCACAGCGTTATCTTTTTTCGCGATCAGGATCTGACTCCCGAGACGCAGATGGCGTTTGGCCGACTCTTCGGCCCCCTCAACCGGCACAGCTATGTGAAGGGGATGGATGACTATCCCGATGTTTTCCGCATCGTGAAGGAGCCGACCGACGTCCACCATTTCGGCAACGCCTGGCATTCCGACCTGGCCTATGAGGAAGAACCCGCACTTGGCACCATTCTCTATGGCATGGACGTCCCGGATGCGGGCGGCGATACCATGTTCACCAGCCTCTATGCCGCCTATGACGCGCTTTCCGATGGCATGAAGCGGATGCTGGCCGATCTGCGCATCGTCTTCACCAACGCCAATACCTATGGCAAGGATGCGACGCGGTTTAAGACTGGCGTCGCGAAAGACATGACGGTGGCGCAAGCGCCGGAAGAAAAAGAAGTGCTGCATCCGATCGTTCGCACTCATCCGGAGACGGGCCGCAAGGCACTCTATCTCAGCACCACTCATTTCAGCCACATCGAAGGTATGACCAGGGCGGAATCTCAACCGCTGCTCGATCAATTGTCGAAACATGCGGTGCGTCCGGACTTCACCTGCCGCTTCAAATGGCGAACGGGCTCGGTCGCGATGTGGGACAATCGTTGTACCATGCATTACGCGGTCAACGATTTCCCCGAAGCGCGCCGCATTATGCAACGGGTGACTTTGCAGGGGGATCGGCCATTTTAGGCGAAACCGCGTGATCGCCGCTTCTCAATAGAGAATGTTGTTACACGCAGAAAACGTCAATTACGGACGGAATGTAGTCATTCATCAGGATTACCTTTTTGCGGGTGATCTTCCATTTGCCGTCGAATTTTTTCAGATCGTGCTCGTAGCGCCCGAAGAACGCATGCTGCGAGCGATCGCGTAATGAATATGTGTGACAGGTCCACGCCGAATGCAGTGTCATTTCCGTATCGCTCGGCGGAGTTTCAAAGACTGAGTTGGCAATCACGTGGGTCGTGCGCGCCAGCGGGAACAGGGCTGGAGCTTGTTTGGTATTGATGCGCCAGACGCGATCCTCGATCCCGGCGCGGGTCTCGAAATAGAACAGCGAAATCTCGCGTTTGACGTTGTCCGTCAATTCTTCGTCGTTGCGCCAAGCGGGAGCCCAGAAGACGGCGTCCTCGTGATAGAGGTCGATCCATTCTTCCCAGCGCCGCATATCGATATACAAGGCTTCACGCGACAGGACGTCCGTGCCCTCTGCGAGCAAATCTCTCTCAGACATGGGTATCCCCTATTCGGCGGCGGCGAGTGTTTGGTCGCGGTTGTGTCCGGCGCGCATCAGGCGCGACCATTCCCGGTAGGGGCCATGATAGGAGGTCTCTCCTTGATCCATAAAATTTCCATAAAGGCTAGTCTCCGGCACCATGCCCAACTCTTTTGCCTCTTCGTCCGGGCCGTGGATCATGGTCGCCATACCGCGCTCGAAGCTTTGCAGGTATTCGCCCGGGAAGGAGAGATACCCTTCATGGCAATCCGCATAACAAATCGTGTCATCCGGCGTCGCCATGCCGCTGGAATTAAAGAAATCCTCGTGCTGGCGCACACGTTTCGCCCGCAGATCGTCCGGCTCGTTGATTGGTGCAAAACTGTAGACTTTCATCTCCGTCAGTTTCGGCCCATGCGGGATGTAGGTGCGCATGACCAACGATGTCGAATCGTTGAATTGAAGGTTAGGGAAAATCGTAATGTTGCGCGAACGCGTCATCCATTTCGCCCGAATGTCGCCGACCTTCTCGCGCACCGCCTCGATCATGCCCCAGAACGGCATGCTCTCCGGCTTCGGATGTTCGTTCCAGATCATGCTGTGACCGTTCTTGAAGGTGTACATGCCGGCGGCCATGGCGAAGCGATCGCGGAAGTCGGGGGATTCGACTTGATCGTTATCGCTCTCGCCCTCTTGGCGGCGCTGTACGACCTTCATGAAGGTCGTGTGGGTCGATGTCAGATGATACGGATCCATGCCGTTATCCATCTGCATCTTCCAATTGGCGTTATAGGTATAGTCGGACCGACCGGGCACCACTTCCATGCCTTCGGGGCTTTGGTCGGCAACCAAATCGATCAGAATTTTCGCTTCGCCCAGATGCTCGTCGAGCGACGGAACGTCTGGGTTGATGCTGGCGAAGATCATGCCGCGGTAGCTGTCGAAGCGGGGCAGCGGGATTAAATCGTGGTTCTGTTCGTCGAAGGCTTCGGTATAGCAACCTTCGGCCTTATCCTTGATGTCGATGTTCTTACCCGACGCATCATAGGCCCAGCCGTGATAATTGCAGACGTGGTACTTTGCGTTGCCCGTTTCTGTCTGGCAGAGCGTTGAGCCCCGGTGGCGGCAAGTATTAAAAAAACCGTGCAGTTTGCCGTCTTCATCGCGGGAGACAATGACCGAACGGCGACCGATCTTGGTGCAATAAAAGTCGAACGGCTGCTTCACTTGCGAATCATG
>JBMYRC010000148.1:0-9926 GCA_049601975.1 Alphaproteobacteria bacterium
CTGCCGATGGCCTCCGCGATCTCTGCTGCTTCGTCTCCAGTCGTCGCCAATCGTTCACCCGCTTCCGGCACGCCGTAGGCAGCCAATAGCGGTTTTGCCTCATATTCGCAGAGCGTCTTGCCGCCGGCGGCGAGTTTCGCACCGGTATCGGCATCGGGCACATTCGTGGTCGAAATATTCGGGCGCTTGAGGAACCGTTCGCGCAGTGCCCTGTAGTCCGCCATCTCGACCAGACTGCGGGCGCAATTCCGCATATTGGTGAAGAGCGGCAGACCGCAGCGATTGACGATCTCGACCGAGCCCTCACGTGGCAGCGTGTAGGAACACAGCACGACCGGCTTATCCGCGTTCGCCTTGAGCGCAGTCAAATCGTCGCGCTCCCGTATGAAGGTTGAGTTGTGGCGAGCCGAACAGATACCAATCACCGCGTCGACATTGTTCGCGTCCATCACCATGCGATTAAGCCGTGCATAGCCGACCTGGCGCACGGCTTGCGCCGTACCGTCGACCGGGTTCTGCGACGTACCGTAGGCAGGCAGATGTTCATCGATCTTCGCCCGAGCATCCGGATCGAGGATGGGCACTTCCAATCCCGCCAGCGCCGCCGTATCTGCCATCAAACCACCGGCTCCACCGGACCCTGTCGTGATGCCGATCCGTTTTCCGGCGGGCAGCAGATGACCCCAATGCGAGAAACCCGAAGCGATGTCGACCATCTCCTCGATATCATCGCCTTCGATAATACCATAGCGCTGGAACATCGCCTGGTAGCCCGTATAGGCCCCGGCGAGCGCTGCGGTGTGGGATGCCGCGGCGCGTTGGCCCGCATCGGACCGCCCGACCTTGGTGACGATGATGGGTTTTCCGGCCCGCAATGCCTTCTCGCCAACCGTGGCGAGTTTCTCCGGCGTCTTTATGTCTTCCATGAACAGCAGGAAGATGTCGGTCTCGCCGGTATCCAGCAGATGATCGACGAAATCGAGTTCCTCGAGCGCCGCTTCGTTGCCAGTCGTCAAAATGTAGTTGAACGGTAGTTCCTTGGGCCGACCCCGATCAAAGAACGAAAATCCGACACCGCCGCTTTGTGCGATGGCGGAAATATGGCCGTTTTTTCTGTAATCCGGCATCAACGGCTCGTCGTTCTCGTCGACGGCGGGGCTGAAGGTTGGGCACAGGGCCGCTTGCGTATTCGCGAAACCTTCAGAATTCGGGCCGCAGATCGCCATGTCGAACTCTTCCGCAATCTCGCGGATTTTCGCCTGCTGGCGGGCACCGTCCTCGCCAATTTCCTCGGCGAAGCCCGAGGTGATGATCTGCGCCGCCTTCACGCCTTTCATCCCGCATTCGCGCAATGTGTCGGGAACGAATTCGGCCGGAATAATCAAGATTGCCAAATCCACATGGCCCGGAACATCACTGATGGTCGGATAGGCCTTCAGGCCCATGACCTCGTCGCTGCTGCGGCTAATCGGGTAAATTTCACCTTTGAAGTCGTGGCCCATCATCACTTTCATGATGCGGCCTCGCAGGATCTCAGGATCGTTAGCGGCACCGATAACAGCAACCGCATTGGGGGAAAGAAAAGCGTTTAAGTCAGGCATGTTGGATTTCCGCTGAAACCGGTTGATTGGTTCTGAAAGTTGTTGGTGGGCTTAACGAAGGCCGAGCCCACGGGCGATGATGCCGCGAAGAACTTCGGTCGTGCCGCCTTGGATTGTCAGTTTCGGTGCGATCATCGTGGCGAAACGCATCAATTCGTCGAAGTTCGTGCGATTTCCGGCATCGGGATCGACAAAGGCTGCGAGGTTGCGCACCTTGGCTGGAAGGTCTTGCTCCCACTTGGTGCCAAGATCCTTGACCAGAGAACCTTCAACAACCGGCTCCTTACCGGCATGCAGCATGCCGTTCACGGAGACCGACATGCGGCGCAACGTGTGCACTTGCGCCACTAGGCGGCCGATTCCCTCGGCGCCACGCATGTCGGGTTTCTCCCCAAGCATATCGACGAGTTCAGGCAGGATGTAGAACGTCTCGAGGAAACGCTCCGGCCCGCTTCGCTCGTAGGCGAGTTCACTCGTCGCCTGCTTCCAAGCATCGTCGAGGGTGCCGAGCATCATATCGTCGGAGACGAAGGCGTCCTCGAAGACGACTTCGTTGAATTCGTAGATGCCGGTCGGATGCAGGATCGGGCGGCAAGTAATGCCATCGGTGTTTTTCATGTCGACCACGAAGTTCGTCAATCCGTGGCGGCGGTTTTTTTCCGTTGGCTGAGATGTCCGGAACAAACCGATCATGTAGTCGGCGTGATGTGCGCCGCTGGTCCACACCTTACTGCCGTTGATCAGCCATCCGCCGTCGGTCTTCGTAGCCCGGCAACTGGCGGCGAACAGGTCCGAGCCCGAGTTCGGTTCGCTCATGCCGATGCAGAACATGCACTCGCCCGTGATGATGCGAGGCAAAATGTCAGCCTTCATTTCCTCATTGCCGTATTTGATGATGGTCGGGCCGCTCTGCCGGTCGGCGGTAAAGAAAACCCGGGTCGGGGCGGCGACCGCACGGAATTCTTCTGTGACCACATAGCGCTCCAGGAAGCTCCGCTCTTGGCCGCCGAATTGTTTCGGCCAAGTCATGCCGATCCAGCCACGTTCGCCGACTTTGCGCGCGAACTCCCGGTTCAGTCCGTTGCCCATCGGCGTGGTGTTCGGATCGAACGTCCCGGCGGCGATTTCCTCGCGCACGAACTCCCGCACTTCGGTGCGCAATTCTTCGCATTCCGGGGGGAGACGGAGGGGATCGAACTGTATGGCGGTCGACATAATCAGCGGTTTCCTTGTTACCTTTTTCGCCTCATATCGGGCGCATGCTTGCCACGGCGCTTTGCCCGGCTAATTTTACAAACAACGGTCCAATGGCAAAGCGCCACCGGCCGCACAAATTTATATGGATCGCCTTGAGCGATTGTCACATTAGCTTGGCGGGCAAAGGAAACCACGGAAGATGAGCGAAAACGACAACATCATCGTCGATATGACGACCCGTATCTTCGAGGATTTGTGCGATCCGCAGACGATCAACAGCGCCCAGGACGATTCGTGGAAAGAGCCGCTGTGGTCGGCGCTGGAAGAGGCTGGTTTGACCGCCGGTTTTGTTTCCGAGGAAATGGGTGGCGCCGGGATCGAAATCGGCGACGGGTTTGAAATCCTACGTGTCGCAGGCAAATTCGCCGTGCCGACGCCGTTGGCGGAAACCATGCTGGCGGGCTGGTTGCTGGCTAAAGGAGAAATCGGATTTCCTGGCGGTAAATTGTCAGTAGCACCCGTGCGTGAGCGGGACCGGTTGACGATCGACGACAACAACACGTTGTCGGGCACGGCGCGGGGCGTTCCTTTCGCCAGTGAAGCCGACAATTTCGCGGTCGTGGCGCGGCGCGGCGATAGTGTCATGATTGCGCAGGTCGATGCCGCATCCTGCAATATTGCCGCCGGTAATAGTCTGGCCGATGATGCAAAGGACGGCGTGACCTTCGACGGAGTGATGGCGAGCGAAGTGGGCGCGGCTCCGAAAGGTTTCGATGAGGGCTCGCTGTTCATGATGGGTGCTCTGGCTCGGTCCTGTGAGATGGCGGGCGCGTTGGAGGCAATGCTGGAGATTTCCGTCACGTATTCCCAAGACCGGGTTGCGTTTGAACGTCCGATCTCGAAATTCCAGGCAGTGCAGCACAATTTGGCGCGGCTCGCGGGTGAGGTCGCGGCCGCGGTCTGTGCCGCGAGTTCGGCGGCAGATGCGCTACAACGAGCGGGCGGCTTCGACGAGGATGTTTTCTTCGAAATCGCCGCGGCCAAGATCAGAACCGGCGAGGCGGCGGGCGAAGGTGCCGGCATTGCCCATCAGGTCCACGGTGCCATTGGGTTTACCATGGAGCATATTCTGCAACGGTATAGTCGCCGCGTTTGGTCGTGGCGGGACGAGTTCGGCTCTGAGAGCGTCTGGGCGGTCCGGCTGGGCGAAGCTGTTGCCGCCAAGGGCGGAGATGCGCTCTGGGCGACACTTGCATCGCGTTAATCGAGGGGAACGAGCATGGCGACGCCGCAGGGCGGTATTTTCACCGAAGGCACCAGCTTTCATCATTTTTTGGAATACGATGTGTCGGACGGGTGCGATGCTGCCTTGGTGCCCGATGGCGAGACCAGTGCGGGCGGTGCTTTTGTAGTCACACAGAAATGGGTGCACGATCTACCGAAATTCGAGGCTCTACCCGTCGGCGACCAGGAACGCGTGACCGGCCGTACCAAGCCCGACAGTATCGAGCTCGAAGGCGACGCCATGCCGCCGGACTCGGACGTCTCCCGCACGGACGTAAAGCTCCACGGTACGGCGCTCAAAATCTTTCGCCGCAGCGCGCCTTTTGGCGGTGCGGGTGAAAAAGCACTCTACTTCATTGCCTTCTCTTGTGACCCGATGCGTTTCGACGTGATGCATGCAATGCATGTTCGGCACATCGGACGATGACCTTCATGACCAACTCATTCATTACAGCACGCCGGTATCAGGTTCCTACTGGTTCGCGCCTTCCGAAGAGGATCTCGCGGCCGCTGGGTGCACCGGCTAACAGGGAGAATTAGAGATGCCAACAGTTCCAGCAGCCCGCCTGAAGGCGCTTGCCGAGACAATTTTTCAAGGCGCCGGCGTCAGTGCCGAAGAATCCGAAATCGTCGCCCGTCACTGCATCGATGCCAATCTGGCCGGGCATGACTCGCACGGCGTGATGCGCGTCGTGACGTATTGCGATCGGGTCGATAAGGGACACATCGTCCCTGGCGCACCAATTGAGATCGAAAAGGAATCGCCGACGACCTTGGTCGTCAACGGTAACTGGGGCTTTGGCTTCACCGTTACCGAGACGATCATGAAGAAGTTGATCGAAAAGGCGAAGACCAACAATGTCGCCGTCGGTACGATCCACTATCAAGGCCATATCGGCCGTCTCGCGGATTATCCATTGATGGCGATCGAAGAGGGTATGATCGGTATGATCACTGCTGATTCCGGTCGTAGCCCGAAGCGGGTCGCCCCCTTCGGCGGTATTGAGCCGAAGCTCGGTACCAACCCGATCTGCATGGCCTTTCCGTCGAACCTCGACGCACCGTTCTATTTTGACATGGCGACCTGTGCCGGTGCCGCGGGCAAGCTCGAAGTCGCGGAAGCGCGCGGAGAGCATGTGCCCGAAGGCTGGTTGATCGACAAACATGGCAAACCGACTACCGACCCGGCGACCGTCAAAGACGGCGGTGCCATTCGTCCGATGGGCGGCAACGAGGGCTATAAAGGCTATGCCTTGGCGGCGATGGTTGAAATTCTCTCCGGCTTGCTCACTGGCCTTGGCTTCGGCGTCGACCCGACGGGCAGGCACAATGACGGTTGTTTCATTTCCGTCTTCAATGTGTCGGCTTTCCGTGAGCTCGAGACATTCAAGGCGGAAGTCACCGAGTTTGCTGAATATTTGAAAGCGACGGCTCCCGCCGAAGGTGTCGCAGAAGTTCTCTATCCGGGCGAGATCGAGCATAACCGCCGACAGGACCGAATGGCGAACGGCGTCTATGTCGAGGACACGACTTGGGATAAGTTGAAAGGTCTCGCCGATAAATACGGTGTGATGGATCGCTGTGATTTCAGCGGATAGTTAGGCGACCTCTCACCTTGACCCTCTCCCCTTTTGGGGGAGGGCTAGGGCGAGGAGAATTTACAGCGCGATCCGCTTCAACGCCGCCTCCGCTTCTGCCACCACATCGCGAACGATTTCGCCCGCTGATTTAACTTCGTGGATCAGGCCGATGCTCTGCCCGGCGGGCAGGACGCCGTTTTCCACATCACCTTGAATGCGGCCAAGATCGGAAGCGGGCTCGCCGAATTGCCGGACTTGGAGCGGATAGGGCATGATCTCGTCTTCCTTGGAGGCCCACCCGCGCGTGTAGTCATTGTCAATCAAGCGGCAGGGTTTGCCGCTATGGGCGCGGGTCACGACAGTGCCGGCCGAATCTGTGTCTACCAACTTGTTTTTGTAATTGTCATGGCTGCGCGATTCCTCTGTGGCAATGAAGCGGGTTCCCATCCACACGCCTTGCGCGCCAAAGGCCAAGGCCGCCGCGAGACCGCGCCCGTCTGCGAGGCCACCCCCCGCGAGGACAGGCACGTCGACCGCGTCCACGACCGCCGGTATCAGGATGGCCGTGCCGATCCGGCCCACATGACCGCCACCGTCGACACCGGAGGCGATGACCGCATCGACACCGTCGGCGACCGCTTTCTCCGCATGGCGCACCGCGCCGCAGACTGACATAACATACATGCCTGCCGCATGCGCTGCAGACACCGCGTCCTTCGGACTGCCAAGGCCGGAAATCAGGACCGGGACTTTCTCCTTGATCACGACATCGATCATCTCTTGCACGGATTCCGTATATTTTGCGGCGACGTCACCATCGGCCCGGACCGTTGCGAACAGAATATCGACACCGAAAGGCTTGTCGGTGATCGCCCGAACCGCATCGATTTCTGCCTTCAATTGTTCACGTGTCATATTGGATCCGGCACCGATCACGCCTAACCCTCCAGCGGCGGAGACCGCGCCCGCCAAGCCGCCGCGGGCCACGAATCCCATTCCCGCTTGGAAGACGGGGTATTCGATTCCAATACGCTCACAAATTTCCGTTTTAAGTCCAGGCATGATGCTCTCCGGCTGGTGAATTTCGTTTCTTCGAATGTATCGCCGAAGGGGAGCGTGCCAAGCCCTGCTTGAAGCAGCACCGCATTGGCCGATTTCATTTTCACAATCGAATTCAAACGCGGGGAAATGCACCATGCCTAAGTCACTGGAATTTTTTTTCGGGAAGACCGTTGTCATCACCGGGGCGGCCAGCGGTATCGGACGCGCGACGGCGCAAATTTTCGCGCGTGAGGGCGCCAATGTCGTGTGTGGCGATATCGACGCCGAGGGTGCGGAGCGAACCGCCAATCAAATCATCCAAAAGGGCGGCAAATCTCTTGGCCTTGCCTGCGATGTGACGAAGCGAGAACAGATTGACGCCATGATCAAACGGGCGATCGCCGAATTTGGGCGTGTCAATTTTCAGTTCAATTCAGCTGGCGCGGCGGGGCGGCGCTCGACCTTCCTCGATATTGACGAGGATTTGTGGGACCAAACCTTTAATTTGAACGCCAAATCGGTCTACAGCTCGATGCAAGCGGTGTTGCCGCATATGTTGGAGAATGGCGGCGGCGTGATTGTCAATGTCGCCAGCATGTCGCACAAGCGCGGCGCGCCCGGATCGTCGATCCATTATGCGGCAGCGAAAGGTGCCGTAGTGACCATGACGCTGGGGGTTGCGCGTGAATTCGCAGACCGGGGTATCCGCTGCCTGTCGATTTCACCGGGCCCGGTGAAAACCGCTTTCCAAGAAGCTGCGAATACGTCGCCCGAACTCATGGAGCGGTTCCGCAATGATGTGCCAATGAAACGTTTCGCCGAGCCGGAGGAGATTGGAGAACTGGTACTGTTTATGTGCTCTGATGCTTGCGAATACATGACCGCCGATACGGTTTATGTGAATGGTGGCGGCGGTTGGCGGTAAATATACTGTTTATTTTCCGGCAAAGACTAAGTTATGTGTTTAAGTAATAATACTTAATTGGAATTATTTACATGAATACATGGGCCAATTTAAATAATAATAAATTTAATAATAAAGAGGCGATATGTTTTAGCGGATCCGTGCAGGCGGGACGCAACAAAAAAACGACAGCATAATGCATCGAGGTGGGTAGCGATTTGGTAACAGCCACTCGAGATGTATGCGATGGATGAGAGTTTAAATAGAAGCGAACGCTTCACCGTCGAAGGCTTTTTCGAAGTTGATTGGCATCTTGTAATGTCCTCCGACGAGCGAGAGACCGCAATTTGTGGAGCCGGCAGCGTCGTCGTCAGCGGCGCCTTTGAATTCGTCCGGATCATGTTGAACGATGTCGTGCCGGTTGCGGGCCGCGAATTGGTTCGCATCGACCAAAACGGTACCGTCCGAAATGGCGCTTTCGTCGAAGATATCGCGGAACCCATCATGGCCACTTCTCAGGAATCTATCGAACCACAATCCCAAACACATACCAACGCCTTGCGACGGGCCGCCGGTGTCGCGGCGGCAATGGTCTTATTTGCGGCCGGTATTCTGCTCGGGAATTGGGCTATCCAAATAATCTGATTAAATGAGCGAATTTTGACACGGAAGGGTTCGCTTTTTTTTATACTTCTTCTAACCTTTCGGAATGCGCACCCGCCGATTAATCGTTCTATTGGGCCGCCGGTCGTGCGCCGTGCACAGGTTTACCGAAGGTCATCTTGTCTTCGAAGCTAGGCACGATTAGTCGATCCGTAAGGTCATTTACGTCTTCGCATGCGGTAAACTGTTCGACGGCGCTGACGATCCCGTCTAAATCAATATCCGGATCCACCGTTTCGCATAGCGCTCGGGCTTTTTCCAAGACGCCGTCGGTCGACAAGGGGTGCACCGGCGTGCCTCGGCTGTCGAGGACTTCGGCGCTGCGGGTTGAGCCGTCCTGCATGTGAAGGGCCACACGGTTTGGCATTTTCGCCGGCACCAACGCGTCTAAATCAGACGCGTGCTGAGCTTCCACCCGGTCGACGATATCCAAAATACGGGTGTCGTTGTGATGGTCCTCGCCGAATGCGTCGTAGCGCGTCGGGCCATAGGCGAGCGTCGCGCCCACTATATAGGGCATGCTGTATTGCGCTGCCATTACCGAGTCCGGACGTTTCATTTGGTGCGAGACAATCGCCGTTTGCGGAGAATGAACCGTGATCTTCTCGATGGCTGATGGATCGACGGTAAAACCGTCCGTCACATCGTCCAGCGCGTCGATCAGTGAATGGAATTTACGGCAGCAGGAATACGGCTTGATCGAAATGTTGTGAACCTCCAAGGCTTCATTTTCACTCTTGGACAGCAGTTCGGGTTTCGGCTCGATGCCGAAAAGATGCAAGAATCCGAGTTCGCCCTCGATCGCCTTCATAGGCCCTTCAAGTCCGAGATGCGCGAGTTGCGCCGCGGTGACGCCGTTCTGCGCTGGGATGCCGCCATGCATGCGCTTTACCATGGTGCCCTTCGGCTCGAACGCAAATTGATTGGCGCCGCTGGTCATGGAGAGGACAATGCCCCATGCCTTCGCCATGCCGGCACCGTCCATGCCCAGAAGATGAGCGGCAGCGGCTGCCGCGCCGAAGGGGCCGAAGAGACAGGTTGGGTGCCGGCCGAATTCGATGACCTTAAGTGGATTGGCTGCCATGCCGATCCGCGCCATCGCCTCATAGCCCGCGACGATTGCGGTCATGATGTCTTTACCGGGGGCGCCGAGCTCATTTCCGACCGCGAAAGCAGCAGAAATGACAACCGTACCCGGATGGCTCATCGATTTATCGTGAGTGTCGTCCAGCTCGTAACCATGCGCTGACGTGCCGTTGACGAGACCTGCCGTGGACGCGGAAACTCGGCTGCCGCTGCCAATCAGAATAGATTTCCCGCTGCCGTTTTGCCGGCCCCAAGCTGTGAGCATGTGGCCCCAGGGCTGGACGGATCCGCATAGGGTCACGGCTGAATAATCCAGTATAAGTCGTTGTATTTGCTCGATATCATCCGCAGATAATCTGTCGAATGTTAAATTTGTGAGCTCTTCCGCGAGCGCTAAAGTGCTAATGGGTGTGTCGGTCATAACGTCCCTCCAGAGCAGCTGTCCCAGTGTTGTCCTGTCAAGATAAGGTGGAGCATTAAATGTGCGTTTCGAGTCGGTGAAACCGTCTTTGGACAGCTAATCTACTGCGATGTGCATGTCGGCAATGCTCGAAATGTTTGAACGCCCCT
>JBMYRC010000149.1:0-9854 GCA_049601975.1 Alphaproteobacteria bacterium
AGAGTTGCGCCGCAAAGGCATAAACCCCAAGCCCCAGCGCGACGAGACCGCAGAGCGCCGAAATCTTCTCTAGACTCGATCCTCCGAGATAGGGGCCAAGCGCCGATGCCCCAAATACCAGCGACACCGCCATAACAAGGGCCGCCGCTAGAGCCCGCGG
Source organism: Alphaproteobacteria bacterium (assembly GCA_049601975.1). GTDB lineage: Bacteria > Pseudomonadota > Alphaproteobacteria > UBA8366 > UBA8366 > UBA6544. The sequence continues at coordinate 161 of JBMYRC010000149.1, forward strand.
CGCGTTGCGCCGCAAGCGAGGGTCGATCCTCAATTGGTTTCGGCGATGGAGAATAAAGCAGAGGGCAAGCGCATTGATCCAGGCCGAACACGCCGTCGCCAATGCAATCCCCACATGGGCCATAACTTGCATCAAGGTCACCGCCAGCACGACGTTCAAGACCATTGCGAATACCGCCACCTTCACCGGCGTCGCCGTATCCTGGCGGGCGAAAAAGCCCGGCGTCAGTGCCTTGATTAAAACATATGCAGGCAGCCCGACGGCAAACGCGGCCAGCGCAGCGGCGGTATTGGCGGCGGCGGCGGCATCAAAAGCACCGCGCTCGAACAGCACGGAGACAATCGGTCCGGCGATGGTCACCAACGCGGCCGCCGCTGGAAGCGTTAGAATCAAGGCAAATTCAATGGCGCGATTTTGGCTGTCGCTCGCCGCCGCTTCGTCGCCGTCCGCCAATTGGCGCGTGAGGAGGGGTAGTAAGGTAACACCGACCGCGACGCCAACAACACCGAGAGGAAGTTGATTGATCCGGTCGGCGAAATACAAATACGAGACCGACCCTTCCCGCAGCGTCGACGCCAAAATAACGTCCACCACGAGATTAATCTGCACCACCCCAGCCCCGATTAAGCCCGGCGCCATCAAAGCGAGCAGACGCCGGACGCTGGGTGTCAGCCGTGGGCGAGGCAGCCGGATCATGATATCCGCCCGAGCACAGGCGGCAGCGATCCAGATCAATTGGCCAATCCCCGCCGCCGTCACCGCCCATGCCAGCCCGAAACCGGGATGGGGTATGTAGCCAAGACCGATCAAGACCAATGCTGAGATCAACACGATGTTCAGCAAAATCGGGGCGGCGGCGGTCGCAGCAAAACGCTGCATCGTATTCAGCATCCCGCCTAGCAAGGCGATCAGCGCCATGAACATGAGATAAGGAAAAGTGATCCGCGTCAGCTCAATGGTCAGCCCGAACTTCTCGGGCTGATCCGCAAACCCGGGCGCAATCGCGTACATCAACCACGGCATCAACAGCGCCGCCGAGAACGTAAACAGCATCAATGCCGAGACCAGCACGGCCGCCGCTTCCGCCGCAAACGCCCGGGCGGACGCCTTGCCACCGGTCGTCAAGCGTTCGCCGAATAGCGGTACGAAGGCTGCATTGAAGGCGCCTTCGGCAAACAGACGCCGAAAAAAATTGGGAAACTTGAAAGCAACGAAAAAGGCGTCGGCGATCAATCCGGCACCAAGCGTGCCGGCCATGAGAATGTCGCGGACAAATCCGAGAATCCGGCTTCCCATGGTCCAACCGCCAACCGTCGCAATGGATCGAAATAGAGACATCGTTGGTATTTAACCACCGGTTACGGCGAAATTGCGGCGAGCATCCGACACGTTACGCGCCCTATTCCGCGGCTACCGCTGCCTTGGCCCGGCGCGGTTTTGCCGCACGCGGTTCGCACGACCCCTCTTGCAACGCTTTCAATAATGCCGCGCGAGTCGCTTTCAGTTTGCCTTCATGCTCAACCTTCATGCCGAAGATGTCCTTTACATAAAACACGTCGACAACTTCTTCCCCGAACGTCGAGATCTTCGCGGAACCGATCCGCAGTCCAAGTTCCGACAAAGCCCGCGTCAGGTCATACAGCAATCCGGGCCGATCGCGCCCATTTACCTCGATCACGGTCCGGGTATTCGACGCTTTGTTGTCGATCAACACACGAGGCGATACGGTGAAAACTTTCGTGCGGCTCGGCAAGCCCTTCATTTTTTTGAGCTCGACATCTGCCCGGATTTCGCCGGCGATCGATTTCTCGACAATCTCCAGGACACGGTCCAATTTAGCCGATTGGTCCGGCGCCGCCGCATCGCGATCTTGGATCCAAAAACTATCGAGCGCCATGCCATCGTTCAGGGTGTTAATCCGCGCGTCGACGATATTGACGCCAGCGACCGCCAGACCACCGGCAATGGAACTGAACAAACCCGGATGATCGGCGGCTAGGACAGTAATTTCCGTCACCGCCTTGTAGGTATCGACGCGTCGGTCGAAAGCGACGGCGAGACCCTGTTTGTTCGCGTCGCGCACGAAGATCCCTTGGCGCGCCAGGGTCTCGATATCGAAAGACAACCAATAACTGGGCGGGCCCAAGGATTGGAACGTCTCAAACTCCTCATCACTCCAATCAGAAAGCGCCTCGCGGACCCGTTCTTGCGCATCCGTTACCGCGCGATCGCGCCGATCAGCCGCGAGGCCGCCGGTTAGGACGTCTTCCGTGCGATAGTATAATTCGCGCAGCAACGCCGCCTTCCACCCGTTCCAACGACCAGGCCCGACCGCTCTAATATCCGCGACCGTCAAGCATAGAAGCAACCGGAGTCGTTCCGGCGACTGCACGAATTCGGAAAAATCAGCAATGGTTTTCGGATCCGATAGGTCGCGTTTAAAGGCGGTATTGCTCATAACTAAATGGTGCTCGACAAGCCACGACACCGTTTGGGTTTGCTCGGCGGTCAGTCCCAATCTCGGGCAAAGCTTAAGCGCCACCTTCGCGCCCAAAACCGAATGATCGCCACCCCGTCCTTTGGCAATGTCATGCAACAACACCGAGACATACAGAACCTCGCGAGACAGCACCTTGTGAATGATTTCGCTCGCCAGGGGATGATCGTCGACCAGACGACCGTGTTCGATGCGGCTTAAAACTCCGATGGCTCTGATCGTATGCTCGTCGGTCGTATAGACGTGATACATGTCGTATTGCATCTGCGCCACGACACGCCCGAAATCATTAATGAACTTGCCCAGGACCCCCGCTTCGTTCATGCGGCGGAGGGTGACCTCCGGGTCTTTTTTCGAGATCAACATACGCATGAACAGCTCATTAGCGTCGGTGTCGTATTGAACCGCCCGGGTCAGACGTTTCAGATTGCGCGTGATCAAATGTAAAGCGTTCGGGTGAATATCGAATTCGTGGCGTTGCGCGACTTCGAAGATACGTAACATCTCGGCGGCGGCCGTCTTGAAATGATCTTTCGCCTCGACGTTTAAGCGACCGGCTTCGACCTTGAACCCTTCGACTTCACGGGTGAATAGACCCATGCCCGGCAACCGCGATGCCCAACTCCGTTGTTGGCGCGCCTCCAGTGACGCACAGAAGATGCGCGTTAAATCGCCGACATCCTTGGCGACCAGAAAGTAATGTTTCATGAACCGCTCGACCCCGGAGACCCCTTCGCGATCGACATAGCCCATCTCGCGCGCGAGTTCCGGCTGCATATCAAAGGTCAGACGTTCCTCGGCTCGACCGCTGATATAGTGAAGATGGCAGCGCACCGTCCACAGGAATTTTTGCGCCTTATCAAAGCGCGCGAGCTCAGCTTTCGAGAACACCCCTTCCTCACGTAACTGGCCGATGGTCTCGCAGCGGTAAAGGTATTTCGCGATCCAGAACAACGTGTGTAGATCGCGTAGGCCACCTTTGCCTTCCTTGATGTTCGGCTCCAGGACATAGCGTGTATCGCCCATGCGGTCGTGCCGTTCGTCCCGCTCTTCCAACTTCGCTTCGACAAAGTGACCTTTACCCTTCACCACCTCCTCAAAGAAGCGGTGGCGCAGCTCTCTGTGAAGTTCCTGGACGCCCCAGATGTATCGGGATTCGAGCAAACCGGTTCGGATGACCATGTCGTCATGGGCTTGCCGGATACAATCGTCCACCGACCGGGTAGCATGCCCCACCTTCAACCCCAGATCCCAGAGCGTATAGAGAATGTGCTCGATGACCTGCTCGTTTCGCGGCGTCGGTTTATACGGCAGTAAGAACAACAGATCGATGTCGGAGCGAGGTGCCAATTCACCCCGTCCATATCCTCCATAGGCGACGATGCAAAGTTGGTCGGCCGAGGTCGGATTGGCGGCCCGGTACAACCAATTCGCCGCAATGTCGTGCATGACGCGAACCAATTGATCGATCAGGAAACAATGACCCTCGACAGCAAATTCACCGTGTTGGTCTTCTTCGAACCGGCGTCGGATTTCCGCGTTGCCGGCCGCAAGCGCCGCGCGATAGACATCTAACACGGCAATGGCACTATCGGATTTCGGCAATTCGCCGTCCAACACCGTTTCGACCTGTTCCTGCAGCTCGATGCGGGCAATAATCGCGCGCTTATTTCTCAACTGCTCCATATTATCGAGCTTCGCGCGGAGCCAATCGAAATGCAAGCAGGCGGTCTCAATCCTTCAGTAAGCCTTTGAGTCGGTAGAGCGCATCGAGTGCCTCGCGCGGCGTCAGGTCGTCCGGATTGAAGTCGCGCAGCGCCAGTTCCGCCTCCGACGGGCCGGACGCGGGGGCGGGGGGCGCATTCGCCAAGCTCGCAAATAGCGGCAGTTCTTCGGCCAGACGCGTAATCGCGCTCGATTGCTCGCCCTGCTCCAAGGTCTCCAGCACCTGTTCGGCACGCAGGATGACCGGCGGCGGCAATCCCGCCAACCGCGCCACATGAATACCATATGAACGGTCCGCAGCCCCCGGCGCCACCTCGTGCAAGAAGATTACATCCCCTTGCCATTCCTTGACTCGCATCGTGTAGGGCACGCAGGCCTCTAGCAGCGCCGTCAGCGCGACGAGTTCGTGATAATGGGTCGCAAACAAAGCCCGGCACCGGTTGCTCTCGTGCAAATGCTCGACCGTCGCCCAAGCGATGGACAACCCGTCATAGGTCGCGGTCCCCCGGCCAATTTCGTCCAGGATCACAAGGGAACGTTCAGTCGCTTGGTTCACGATGGCTGCGGTCTCGACCATCTCCACCATGAAAGTGGAGCGCCCTCGGGCCAAATCGTCGGCGGCGCCGACACGGCTGAACAGACGGTCGACAACACCGATATACGCACTGTCGGCAGGCACATAACTGCCCATTTGCGCCAGAATGGCGATGAGAGCGTTTTGGCGCAAGAACGTGCTCTTACCCGCCATATTCGGGCCAGTGACGATCCACAGCCGCTGGTCTTGTGACAGGTCGCAATCATTGGCGACGAAACCGCTCTTGCCTTGTGCTTCGAGCGCCGCCGCCACGACCGGGTGCCGACCGCCCTCGATGATGAAGGTCTGTGAATCGTCCAATCGCGGTCGTGCATAACGTTGTTCGACGGCCAAGGACGCGAGCGCAGAGGCAAAATCGAGACGCGCCATTGCCGCCGCCGCCACCGCAATGTTCCCGGATTCCCCGAGAATGTCCCCCGCCAGGCCCTCGAACAGATCCATCTCGACCGCCAAGGATTTATCCGCTGCTTCCGAGATCGACCGCGCGAGATCGCCGAGCTCCGCCGTCGTGAACCGCATCGCGTTCGCCATCGATTGGCGGTGGATAAACGGCTCGCCCATTTTGTCCGCGTTGCGGGCCGTCACTTCAATGAAATAACTCAGCACGTTGTTGTGTTTGATTTTCAGATTCTCGACACCAGACTCCTCCCGGTAGCGCGCTTCGAGCCCCGCGATCAATCGGCGGCTTTGATCCCGCAGCTCACGCAGCTCGTCGAGAGAGGGCTCAAACTCCGCCCGAATAAAACCACCGTCCCGCGCCATCAACGGCAGATCATCCGCCAAGGCGCGGCGCAAGGTATCGATCAGGCCATCATGTGCTCCGAAATCTCGGTGAATTTCCTCAATCCCGAAAGGCCGGTTCTCGCTAACGCCGACGGCTGCCTGAAGTGCTGCGGCTTGCACCAGCCCATCGCGGATCGACGCCATATCGCGAGGTCCCCCACGACCGAGACTGAGCCGCGACAAAGCGCGCTCCAGATCCGGTGCGGCCTTCAGAAGCTCGCGAATCTTTTCACGCAGCTCCGGCGCTTCGATCAGAAACTGTACTTGATCCAATCGGCCGTTTATGGCCGCCGGGTCCGTCAACGGCGCGGAGAGTCGGGTCGCCAGCAAGCGGGCCCCGGGCCCGGTCACAGTCCGGTCCACCGCATGCAACAAGCTGCCCGGCCGACCACCGGTCAACGTCCGCGTCAGTTCCAGGCTACGGCGTGTCGCTGCGTCGATTTCCAATAATGCGCCGCCACCGATGTGGCGCGGCAGGCCAAGACGCGGCAGTTTGCCGACTTGGGTCAATTCGACATAGTCGATCAAGGCACCCGCAGCCGCCAACTCAGCACGGTCGAAATCACCGAAGGCGTCAAGCGCCGCCACGTCGTAGACCGCCTCCAGACGCCGCCTGGCGTTGTCGGAATTAAACCGCGCATTGGGGACGGGCGTCAGATGGCTTCGCCAATCTTCCAGCAGGCCCGCCAGCTCCGGCCTCTCGTAAAGTTTCTCTGGCATCAACAATTCGCCGGGCGACACCCGCGATACTGCCGCCGGTAAGTCCGCAAGCGTCAACGGCTGAACCGTGAAGTCACCGGTCGACATATCGAGCCAAGCGAGGCCGCACTTGTCCGAGACTTCGGTTACCGCCGCCAGGTAATTGTGAGAGCGCGCATCAAGGAGCGTTTCCTCGGTCAGCGTGCCCGGGGTGATTAGGCGGGTGACATCGCGCCGCACCACCGCTTTCGAGCCACCGCGGCGTTTCGCTTCCGCCGGGTCTTCCATCTGCTCACAAATAGCCACCCGGAAGCCCTTGCGGATCAAACGTTCCAGATAGCCATCGAGCGCATGCACCGGAACCCCGCACATCGGGATGTCCTCGCCCTTGTGGCTTCCCCGTTTGGTCAGCGCGATATCGAGCGCCGCCGCCGCCGCGACCGCATCATCGAAAAACATTTCGTAGAAATCACCCATACGGAAAAACAACAAGGCGTCCGGATAGGCTTCCTTGTTCTGGAAGAATTGCACCATCATCGGCGTCATGGCACGGGGTGCATTTTTTTCGGTGGGTTCGGACATCACGTCGAAAAATAGCATGCAGCTCCGGAATTGACACAAGGCGACAAGGAAATTTACCAACCTCTCATTGCCCAATGAGTTGAAAAAGCCCCGGCAATGCGGAATGCTGTTGTCTAAATCATTCAAATAGGAAGAAATTTTGATGGCCGACCAGTCCACGCTCCGGGAAGATGCCCTCCAATTTCACGTCGGCGGACGCCGCCAGGGCAAGATCGAGATCAGCGCCACCAAGCCACTGACGACACAACGGGACTTGGCCCTCGCGTATTCGCCGGGGGTAGCCTATCCGTGCCTGGAGATCGAAAAAGATCCGGCAACAGCTTACGATTACACCGCAAAGGGGAATTTCGTCGCTGTCATTTCGAACGGCACGGCGGTCTTAGGGCTCGGTAATATCGGTGCCCTCGCATCCAAGCCGGTGATGGAAGGAAAATCAGTCCTCTTTAAGCGCTTCGCCGACGTCGACGGGATCGATATCGAGGTCGCGACCGAGGATGTCGACGAGTTCGTCAATTGCGTGAAGCTGATCGGTAATAATTACGGCGGCATCAATCTCGAAGACATCAAGGCGCCGGAGTGTTTTTTGATCGAGGAGCAGTTGAAAGAAATCCTCGATGTGCCGGTCTTCCATGACGACCAGCACGGCACCGCTATTATTACGACAGCGGGTTTCATCAACGCCTTGCATCTGACCGGCCGCGAGTACACAGACACCAAGCTGGTGGTAAACGGTGCCGGGGCTTCGGCCATCGCCTGCGTCGAGCTGATCAAAAGCATGGGCGTGCCGAACGAGAACGTCATCATGTGCGATAGCAAGGGCGTCATCTATCGGGGCCGCGAAGAAGGCATGAACCAGTGGAAATCAGCACACGCTGCAGAAACCGACGCCCGCGACCTGGCCCAAGCGCTGGTCGGCGCAGATGTCTTCATCGGTCTCTCAACCAAGGACGTCGTCACCAAGGACATGGTGATGTCGATGGCCGACAAGCCGATCATCTTCGCCATGGCGAACCCTGATCCGGAGATCACGCCGGAAGATGTGAAGTCGGTGCGCACCGACGCCATCGTCGCCACAGGGCGCTCGGACTATCCGAACCAAGTGAACAATGTTTTGGGATTTCCCTATATCTTTCGGGGGGCTCTCGACGTCCGGGCAACGCGCATCAACGAGGAAATGAAAATCGCGGCAGCCGAAGCACTGGCAGCGCTCGCTCGCCAGGACGTGCCGGAGGAAGTCGCCGCCGCCTATGGCGGACAGCAACTGAAATACGGTAACGACTATATCATTCCGGTTCCGTTCGATCCGCGTCTGATCGCCGCCATCCCCGCAGCCGTAGCTCAGGCTGCGATGGATACCGGCGTCGCCCAAAAGCCGGTTGAGGGCATGGATGCCTATATGCGCGAACTCTCAGCCCGCCTCGATCCGACATCGAGCTCGCTGCAATTGATCCTAGATCAAGTCCGATCAAACCCACGGCGGGTGGTTTTCGCCGAAGGCGAGGACGACCACGTCATTCGCGCGGCGGTGCAATTCAAGAACGCCGGTTACGGCGAGCCAATCCTAATTGGCCGTGAAAAAGAAGTCAGCCGCATGATGGAGGAGCTCGGTTTCGGCAATACGAAACTGGAGATCCACAACGCCCGACTCAGCGATAAGAACGAGGCCTATACTGACTATCTTTATAAACGCCTACAGAGGCAGGGTTTCCTCGCCCGCGATTGCCAGCGTTTGGTGAATCAGGATCGCAATGTCTTCGGCGCGTGCATGGTCGCGCTTGGCGATGCGGACGCGATGGTGACCGGCGTCACCCGCGTCTTCAGCGTAGCGTTCAATGAGATCAGCCGCGTCGTCGACCCGCTCCCGGACCAGCGCTTGATGGGCATTTCCCTCATTGTGGGTTCGGACCGGTCGCTGTTCATCGCCGACACTCGCATTCACGAAGTGCCGGATGCGGAAGAGCTCACCGACATTGCCATCGAGGCGGCACAGTACGCCCGAAAGTTCGGTCACGAACCTCGTGTCGCGCTGCTCTCCTATTCGAATTTCGGCCAACCCATGCGCCCTCATATGGAACGCATCCGGGAGGCGGTTAGGATCTTAGAAGCACGGAAGGTCGACTTCGAATTTGACGGCGACATGCAAGCCGGCGTCGCCCTCAACTACGAGCTAATGCAGGATGTATATCCGTTCTGTCGCCTCTCGGGTCCGGCGAACGTCCTGGTGATGCCGGCCCTGCACAGCGCCAGCATTACGTCCGGCATATTAGGGGCGATGGGAGGTGGCACGGTCATCGGTCCCATCCTGGTCGGACTTTCAAAGCCGATCCAGATCGTCCCGCTCGGCTCCACCGTCAACGATCTGGTGCATATCGCCGCTTTCGCAGCGCATGACGCCATCGTGGCGGACACACAAAGGGCCCTACCGGGCGTTTAGGAGCGCGCCGCGACTTCCGCTTCGACGGCACCGGTAACCTCTGCGCCGAAGCAGCAGAAGACGACTTCGGCGATTTGCGGATCCGCAGCGAGAAATTCAGCTACCGTTGCGACAGCGATGGCCGAAGCACGGGGCACCGGAAAACGATAGACGCCGGTCGAGATTGCCGGAAACGCAATGCTCTTGATTTCGTGTGCGACCGCGAGCTCCATTGATCGGCGGTAACAACTTGCCAAGAGCGCTTCTTCATCGGCGCCGCCACCCTGCCAGACCGGACCAACCGTGTGGATCACATAACGCGCGGGCAAATCGTAACCGCCGGTGATTTTGGCGTCCCCGGTCGGGCAGCCGCCAAGGGTTCGGCATTCCACCAATAACG
>JBMYRC010000150.1:0-9850 GCA_049601975.1 Alphaproteobacteria bacterium
GCGGCGTCATCGGCGCTGTTCACCAGCTTCTCTTGAGCGCACGGCACGCCCGCCTCGGCAAGAATTGCCTTGGCTTCCATCTCGTTATACTTACCGGGCTTGAGGGTTGGGGCTTCCGGCATTCCTTCGATTGACGGCAGGCCTTTTTGGAATCCTTCCTCGATCTTGGCGAGCGCCGCCACGACCTCGAGTGCGCGGTACGGCTCCGCGATACAGGGAAAACCAGCTTCCTCGAACTTGTCGAGCACGTGTTTCGGACCGGTGACTGACATGAGGATCAAGGCGTCCGGATATTTCTCTCGGATTGGCTTCAAGGCCTCGATGATCGATTCCGATAATTGTTCGGAATAGGCAAGGAAGGCAAAGAAACCGACGACGGCGTCATAATTGCCTTCGCCGAGGATCACATCGAAATTTTTGGTGATTAGCGACAGATCATTATAGACCATCGCCGTGAAGTCGACCGGGTTGCGCGTGCCGGCGAAGGGAATGAGTTCTTTCAGCTTCGCCTGCGCGGCATCGGGCAGGGGCTCCATTTCCAGCCCCGCGTCGGAGGCCGCGTCCGCCATCATGACGGCGGCACCGCCTGAGATCGACCCGACCGCGACGTTGCGGCCTTTCGGTAGCACGCCGTTGCTCGCCGCGTGGGTAATGTCGATCAATTCGTCGACCGTGAGGCAGCGATAGGCGTTATAACGCTCGAACACCGCGTCATAGACTTGATCGGCGCCGGTGAGCGACGCTGTGTGAGAGGCAGCTGCCTGGGTGCCGACGTCAGAGCGCCCGACCTTTTGGATCAGCACCGGCTTCCGCGCTTCGTAGGCGAGGCGCAGGGCTTCTTCCAGGCGTGCGCCGTCCTTACAGCCTTCGATATAGGCACAAATGACGTCAGTACCCGGGTCTTGCGACATGAAGGCGATGCATTCGGCGACGTCAACATCGACCTCGTTGCCTGTCGTCACCCAATAGGAAAACCCGATGCCCTTCTCACGGCCGAGCACGAAGCAGTGCGAGCCGAAGGCGCCGGATTGGCTGACCATGCCGACATTGCCGACCTTGGGCATGCCGTGGGTGAAGCTGGTCGAAAAAGTCGCGTAGATATGGTTCTTCGGGTTGAAGTAGCCAAGGCAGTTCGGGCCGACAATGCGCATCCCGGCGTCCTTACCGATCTGCTTGAGGCGGGCTTGATTGGCGATACCTTGCTCGCCTGCTTCAGCGAAACCGGACGTCAATGTGACCAGCGCCTTCACACCTTTTCGGGCACAGGCCTCGGCGGTCTCCAGCGCCAGCGATTCCGGCACCGCCATGATCGCCATATCGACTGGGCCGTCGACATCCTCGATACTTGGGAAGGCGGGCAGGCCTTGGACCGTGTCGCGGGTCGGGTTGATCGGATAGAAGTCGCCTTCGTAGCCGTATTCCTTGAAGAACCGGACGGGGATGCCGCCGATCTTGCTCGGGTTGTCAGAGGCGCCGAGAACGGCGCAGGCCCGTGGCCAGAACATTGCGTTGAGTGTTTCCGCACTTTTGAGAAGATCGGACATGCCCGTAAGGTTCCCTAGATCGTTATTGTTTTAGAGCGCCCCCGTTTATTCGGGACGCCGCATAGTAAAAATTGTGTCGGAATTCACGACTGCATAGTCCTGATATCCAAGTCGGGCGATTGGTCGCATCTTACCGACGTCGACCTGGCCCTCCTTGGTGATGAAATCGTCCTTGATATGAATGCCGACGACTTGTCCGAAAATGACGCAATAGACGTCGTTCGGGTCGTCTCCCGGAAGCTCAACCGTCTTGATGTACTTGCACTCGAGATGTACCGGCACTTCCGCAACGCGCGGCGGCTTTACCGTGACGGATGCTTCCGCAGTGAGGCCGGCCAGCGCCAGTTCATCGACGTCCTTGCCAACGCCCGCCGCTGTCGCGTTCATCGCCTCGCGTGTCTCCCAGGTGGTGATGTTGCAGACGAATTCGCCGGTCTCTTCGATATTGCGCTGAGAATCCTTGTGATCGTCGTCGTGCGACGAACTGCCGCGACTGGCGGAGAACATCACCGTCGGCGGGCGATAGGAGACGGCATTGAAAAAGCTGTACGGTGCCAGGTTAACGATTCCGGAAGTGTCGACGGAAGTGATCCAGCCGATGGGGCGCGGAATGACCAGGCTGTTGAACGGATTCTTCGATAAGCCGTGACCGGTCTTTCCAGGTTCATAGAACATGGCTGTATCCCGTTTGGTGAAAGGTGAGCAGTCTTGATCAGACGGTTTCGATGGAAACGCCGTACTCCATTCCGGCATCTTCGAGCCAGGTCCAAAGATACTCTGCAAAGGACCGACGGGCGAATATCCGATATGTTGTTTCGTCTATCTGATATAGCGCGATCTGTGCCTTGGCCAAATTGGTTTGAACGACGGAGCCGGTCTTAAATGCTCGCGGATGCAGGTCGATTGTGCAGCCTTTGGTGAGTACGTCGCGTGATTTTGGTCCGGCGACCTCAACAGCTGCAAAAGCATCACCGACCTCTACCGCCGCCGCGTTAAAGGCTGCGAGCTTTTGGCGGAGTTCGTTTACAGATGGCAGAGCAGCGTCGTCACCGACGAGCCACCAGCGATCCGGCCCCATCCAAAACACGATGAGGGCATCACTCTTTGCCGTACCGGGAGATTCCGACGGGATGTTCACTCCAAGTACTTGGTGGACCGCACTGGCGAACGCGTCGCTCCAGATACCACGCAATTCGATGATTTGCGGCACCGATAAGACCGTAAGATGGACGCCGTTTTCATCTCCTGTTTGGGCACGCGCGGCGAGGCCGAGGTGATCGAGCGGGCCCTGGCGTTGTGTGGGATTAGCCATGGAGGCGCTTTCCTTCCGGATCGAAGAAGACCGGGCTGGTGACGGTTGCCGTGACCGTTCGGCCGTCCTCTAGGGGAAGGCGCACCGGTTCACCTAATTTCGCGCGACCGTTTTCCAGCATGGCGAGCGCGATGGATCGGCCGAGTGTCGGGCTGTAATAGCTGGATGTGACGTGGCCGAGCGTCTTCATTGGAGGTTTCGGCAAAACGCGCTCCACAATATGCGCACCCTCGGGCAGCACCTCTTGGGCGTCCGTCGTCAACAATCCGACAAATTGACGGCGTTCCGGTGCCGTCATGTCGGCACGCGAGAGGGAACGCTTGCCGAGGAAGTCCTTCTTCTTTGAGACCAAACCGCCCATGCCGAGATCGTCCGGTGTCACTGTGCCGTCGGTGTCCTGACCGACTGCGATGTAACCCTTCTCCGCGCGCAGCACGTGCAGGGCTTCCGTCCCGAAGGGCACAAGGCCGAACTTCTCTCCCGCCGTCACACAGGCATTCCATAGGTCCATGCCGTAGCTCGCCGCCACATTGATCTCGTAACTCAGCTCGCCCGTGAAACTTACCCGGAAAACGCGGGCCGGAAGACCGGCGACGGTTCCTTCGCGCCATGTCATGAAGGGAAAGGCTTCGGGTGAGATGTCCATCTCGGTCAGCGATGCCAAGAGCGCGCGGGCATTCGGACCGGCGAGGTTAACCGTTGCGTATTGCTCCGTGACCGAAGCGCAGAAGACCTGCATCTCCGGCCATTCGGTTTGCAGCCATTCCTCAAGCCAACCCAGAACATGGGCCGCGTTGCTGGTTGTCGTGTGCATCAAATAATGGTTTTCGCCAAGACGTGCCGTGACGCCATCATCGAAAATCATTCCGTCTTCACCGCACATCAAACCGTAACGGCATCGACCCACCTTCAGAAGGTCCCATTTGTTGGTATAGACCCAATTGAGAAGCTTCGCCGCATCGGGGCCCTGGATGTCGATTTTCCCGAGCGTCGTCGCATCCAGAATACCGACCGCATTTCGGACGGCATGGATTTCTCTGTGGACCGCGTCCCATTTCCCTTCGCCCGGTTTCGGGTAATAAAAGGGCCGCCGCCATTGGCTAACCAACTCGAACTCGGCACCTGCACGTTCATGCCACGCATCCATTGGTGTCTTGCGCAGCGGGTCCGCCAATATCGGGCCGACATCGCGCCCGGCCATGGCGCCAAAAGTAACCGGAGTATAAGGCGAGCGGAAAGTCGTCACGCCGACTTCAGCCACTTCTTTCTCCACCGCCTGCGCCAAGATCGCGAGGCCGTTAATATTACCGACCTTACCTTGATCGGTCCCCATGCCGGTCGTGGTGTAACGTTTCATATGTTCGATTGACACAAAACCTTCGCGCGCTGCGAGCTGAATATCGGCGGCAGTGGAATCATTTTGAAAATCGACGAAATGTTTCCCGCCTTGCCCGATCGGTTCCGTCGACGGCACCAGCCATAGGTTACGCGATGACCCGGTCTCTATTTTCTCCGCGACCGGATGAGTGCCGGTGGTCTTGTCAAATCCGGTATCCGCAGCTGCTTCCATACCGGCATACCAGCCTTCTTCGAGACAAAGGCTGAGATCGAATGCGCCGTTACAGGCACCGGCCGAGCGTTGCTTTTGCGCGGCTTTTCCCGGCACGAAAGCGCCAATTTCCGAGTTGTAAGATAGTTTCCCTTGGGATTGCGAGAAAAGATGCACTGTCGGGCTCCATCCCCCGGACATCAACACGGAGTCACAATCGATGCGACGGGGCGAGCCCGTAACCGTCATGCCGTCATCGCTCAACGACATGGTGTCGACCGCCTCTATCCTATTCTTGCCATAGGTGGAGGTGATGGCTTGTCCGAGGGTGACTTCGATACCTTCCTTGCGGGCCAATTGGGGCATAATTCCCGACACTTCTGCCCGTGTATCCAAAACCGAAACTTCAACACCTTCACCCGCGAGTGCGATGGCGGAGCGGTATGCCGTGTCGTTGCTAGTAAAAACCACGGCGCGTTGTCCCGCCTTAACCCCGTAACGCCGTATGTAGTCGTGAGCCGCGCCCGCCAGCATCGTGCCGGGGCGGTCATTGTCTCGGAACACCAAGGAACGTTCGATGGCGCCCGTCGCCAGCACGACCTGTTTGGCCCGAAAACTCCAGAGGCGCTGGCGTGGCATTTCTATCGGCGCGGCGGCTAGGTGGTCGGTGATGCGTTCCAGTGCAGTCAGATGGTTGTGGTCGTAATATCCGAATACTGTTGTTCTCGGTAGCAGCGTCACTTCGGGTATGGAGGCTAGCTCGGCGCGCGCGGCTTCAAGCCATTCCGACGCCTCGATCCCGTCAATGTGCTCATGACTTGAAAGCAGATTGCCGCCCAACTCCGAATCTTCGTCCGCTAGAATAACGCGTGCACCTGTCCGAGCCGCAGCGAGTGCCGCCGCAAGACCAGCGGGCCCCGCACCGACCACCAACACGTCGCAGTGGCGGTGCATCTTGTCATAGCGGTCCGGGTCGCCTTCGTCTGGTGCCTTGCCCATACCGGCGGCGCCGCGGATAAAATGCTCATATGTCGTCCACAGCGATGCCGGCCACTTGAATGTCTTATAGTAAAATCCGGCGGGAAGGAGGCGTGAGAATACATTGAAGACTGCATGGGCATCAAACCGAAGGCTCGGCCAGCGGTTTTGACTATCAGCGACAAGCCCATCGTAAAGTTCGACCTGTGTCGCGCGTAGATTAGGGGTCGCACGTCCGCCGATGCCGATGGTGACCAGCGCATTCGGCTCCTCGGATCCGGAAGAGAGAATACCACGCGGGCGGTGATACTTAAAACTGCGCCCAATCAGATGAACACCATTGGCGAGCAAACCGGACGCCAATGTGTCGCCGTGATATCCGGAATAAGATTTACCGTCGAACGTAAAGTAGACGCGGGCCTCCCGGTCGATACGTCCACCCGATGCGATGCGAAAAGTTTGTATCATTCGGGAAATTCCGGTTTTTCGTCTTCAACCTTATAAGACGCATAGAATTGGTGCGTAACCGTGTGCCGGACGGCATTGAACCATCTCCCGCATCCGGCCTCATGCTGCCAGCGCTCATAATGCCATCCTTTCGGATTGCTGCGCTTGAAGACATAGTCCGCCCATTCATCGTCGGACAGTGCCTCGGGTTCTGTTGGGCGCGCAATATGGGCCTCACCACCGTAGTGAAATTCATGCTCGTCGCGCTCGCCACAATAGGGGCAATTGATAATAAGCATGGCTAGTGAGCTACCGCAGCGGCGATATTCTCGTCGATGAGACGGCCGCTGCTGAAGCGTGACAACGCGAAGGGGGCTGCAATGGTATGGGGTTCATCGCGTGCGATGGTGTGTGCGAAAACGTGGCCGGATCCCGGTGTTGCCTTGAACCCACCGGTACCCCAACCACAATTGAAATAGAGCCCCTTAATCGGTGTTTTGGTGATGAGTGGGCTTGCATCCGGACAAATATCTACGATACCGGCCCAGCTGCGCATCATACGAATGCGGCTGAAGATCGGGAAAAGTTCGGTCAGTGCGCCCATTTGATGTTCGATGACATTGAAAGCACCGCGCTGCGCATATGAATTGAAGAGGTCCGCGCCGGCACCAATGACCAATTCGCCTTTATCTGATTGGCTAAGATACACATGAACCGTGTTCGACATGAGGACCGTGTTCATGATCGGCTTCAGCGGCTCGGAGACAAGAGCCTGCAAGGGATGGCTTTCAACGGGCAGGCGTAAACCCGCCATCTCCGCCATGACGGAGGAGTGTCCAGCTGCCACGCAACCTACTTTCTGTGTCTTTATATTGCCCCGCGTTGTGCAAACACCCCTAACTTCGCCATTCTCGATGTCAAATCCGGTTACTTCACAGTTTTGAATGATGTCGACACCAAGCGCGTCTGCTCCCCGCGCATAGCCCCACGCCACCGCGTCATGCCGAGCGACACCGGCTTTCCGTTGCAGGCTGGCGCCCAACACCGGATAACGAACATCGCGGGCGGTGTTGATAATTGGGCAGAATTTCTTCACTTGCTGCGGCGTTAGGAACTCAAGTTCTACACCCTGCAGCCGGTTTGCATTATGTCGGCGGGCAATTTCCTTTAGGTCACCTTCGGTATGAGCCATGTGGATCACCCCACGCGGGCTGAACATGACATTGTAGTTTAATTCCTTGGTGAGTTTCGGCCACATACTGAGAGCGTGGGCGTAAATACCGGTGCTTTCATCCTGCAGATAGTTCGCCCGGACGATAGTCGTGTTACGGCCCGTGTTGCCGCCGCCAAGCCAGCCCTTTTCGAGCACCGCAATATTAGTGAGACCGTGTTCTTTCGCCATGTAATAAGCGGTCGCCAGGCCGTGTCCGCCTGCACCAACGATAACGGCGTCGTATTCCGACTTCGGGTCTGGGCTGCGCCAAGCTTTCTCCCAGTTTTTATGAAAACTGAGTGCATTCCGCGCGAGGCTTATGATGGAGTAATTTTGCCGCATTTTGGAGCAATCTGGCCCGTGAAATAATGGATTGGAGTGTGTGCCGGTTCCTTATTTCTTGCAAGAAGGGAAGTGCGGCGAAGGAAATAATGTTTTGAAACTATCTTGTAACCACGACTGGCTAATCTTATTTATCAATCGAACGTTTGATTTATTGAAAATGGCAAAATGAAAATTTTAAAACCCGAAACTAAAAAGAAACCCCATAAACCTTTGAGAGGACGCCCGGGCGGTGACGAAAGCCGTGGTCGTATTCTATCGTCGGCAGGCCAATTATTTGCTGAGCGCGGCTTTAACGGCGTGTCGACCCGTGAGTTGGCAAAGGAAGCCGGCGTAAATGTCTCCGCAATTGCTTATTATTTCCGGGGCAAGAAAGGTCTGTATCGCGCGGTCTTCAACCAATTGATCGAAGACACCAATCCCTTTTTCCAGCCGACCGCCGCACATATCCGTGAGAGCGTGGCAGCGGCAAATGGTGACCGCAAAGCACTGGCCGAATTGACCCGCTGGCTGATCAAAACTCTTCTCAATGGCGTATTGAACGAGGGGCCGATGCAATGGCAGATGGGCTTGATGCTGCGTGAGTATCATCAACCGACCGATGGGTTCGCAATATTGCTTGAGCACAGAGTTAATCCGATGCACGACGCGGTTGCCGGTCTTGTTGCGGCCGCGACAGGAAAGGATGCGGAAGACCCCGAAACCTTGTTACTAACATGCTGTTTGATCGGACAATGTATGGCGTTCGGCGCCGCCCGCGGTTTGGTTTTGGCGCGGCTCAATTGGATGACCTTCAATGCCGAGAATATGCCACAAGTCGTGGATACGGTGACCGGCGTGGCGCTGGCCATGCTAGGGTTCGAAGACGAGGCGTAAAATGCTACGTAAATTTGCGAAATTCGCTATTCCGCTTGGTGTTCTCGCGATCGCGGTTGCGGTTGCGGGGTATTTAAAGGCAACGAAGCCGAAGGTTGCCGCGCAGCCCCTAACGGAGAGGGTTTGGACTATCGCCGCGATCCCGGCGATCGTTGAAAATATTCAGCCGAGTATGAAGCTGTTTGGTGAAATCGTCTCCGGTCGGACCGTCGATTTACGCCCGCAAGTTTCCGGCAAGATCGTCCAAGCCAGTCCGAATCTGGTCGAAGGTGGGGTCGTGCGGGAAGGCGAGGTAATCGTCGATGTGGATCCATTCGACTACAAGGCGACCTTGCAGCAGCGGAAAGCGGAACTGACCGAGGCTCGAGGAAGACTAAAGGAGTTGAAAGCTGAGCTGACCGGTGGCGTCGAGCTGTTGAAAGAAGACAAGGCGCAACTCGCCTTACGGCGTAAGGATGCCGACCGACGGGCCAAACTGCGAGGCTCGGGTGCCGGCACTGTCAAATCGTCGGATGACGCACGGCTCGCGCTCAGCGAGGCAGAGCAACGGCAAATTGACCGGCGCCAAGGTATTCGGCAGCTCAAGGCCTCCATTGAACAGCAAATGGCCGCGATCGACCGGTTGGAAGTGGCGGTATCTCTCGCGCAACGTGACCTCGAGGAGACGCGAATCGTCTCACCGTCAGATGGGTTTGTCTTTTCGGTAGAGACGGCTGAAGGAAAATGGCTTAATGTCGGCGACAGTGTCGCGCGATTAATCGACGCCAATCGGCTCGAAGCGAAATTCCACATCAGTCGGACGCAGTTTCGACGCTTGATGGCAGGAGGCGGCTACAAGGAAAGACCGGCTGAAATCGTTTGGCGTGGCCGATCGGGCGGAGAGCCGTATTCCGCCTATATTGACCGGGTCGGCAGCGAAGTCGATGCGACGACCGGCGGTGTTAATCTCTACGCCAAGATCAAGACTGGCGGGGCCGAGACCATCCTGCGGCCCGGTGCATTCGTCGAAGTTTATATCACCGACCGTATTTTCGAGCGCGTCGTTCGGGTGCCGACGACAGCGGTGTACGGACATAAAAGTGTCTATGTGGTCAAAGACGGGCGACTTGAGATGCGTAATGTGCAAATCGAATCTCAAAACGGTGGCTCTCTCCTCATTTCCGGCACCTTCGAAGCGGGTGAAATGATCGCAACTACGCGTCTGCCTGAGGTCGCCCCCGGATTGAAGGTCCAAATACAATGAGCACCGGTGGGCTGATCGGGGTCTTCGCCCGGCATCCGACGGCGGCAAATCTACTGATGGTGATCATGATCATCAGCGGTTTTTTTGCTCTCAATAAGATGAATACGCAGTTCTTCCCGGATTTCGGGATTGATATTGTATCCGTCTCGGTCGAATGGCCGGGGGCCAGTGCGGAAGACGTCGATTCCAACATTGTCCAAGCCATCGAACCCGAGGTCCGATTTCTTGACAGCGTAAAGCGGGTTCGATCCAGCTCTCTCGAGGGACGGGCGACAATCTTGGTCGAATTTAATGCCGGAACCGACATGCAGTCCGCACTCTCGGATGTAGAGACGGCGGTATCGAC
>JBMYRC010000151.1:0-9775 GCA_049601975.1 Alphaproteobacteria bacterium
CGCCCTTTGTTCCGCGCACGCCTCGGTCTATCTCGTTCGTAACTCAATTGAACGTAACATCGAGGGAGAAATGACATGGGTGTTTTAGATGGCCGCGTGGCGATTTGCACCGGTTCGGGCCGTGGTGTCGGCGCCGAAGTCGCGAAGCTGATGGCGAAGGAAGGGGCGAGCGTTATCGTCAATGACCCGGGTGTCAGCGGCGGCGGTGAAGGCGGTGAGCAAGGTCCCGCCGAAACCATCGCCAACGAGATCAAGGCCGGCGGCGGCAAGGCCGCGCCAAATTTCGGCTCCGTTGCCAGTTACGAGGACTGCCTCGGCATGGTTCAACAAGCGCGTGATGAATTCGACGGCTGTCACATCGTCTTTAATCCGGCGGGCATTCTGCGCGACCGTATGTTCCACAAAATGTCACCCGACGATTGGCAGGCGGTGATGGACGTTCACATGAATGGTCACTTCAACACCGCGCGCGCCGCCATCAATCTGTTCCGCGAGCAGGAATACGGCCGCATCATCATGGTTGGCTCGACCTCTGGATTGCTCGGCAATGTCGGCCAAGCGAACTACGGCGCCGCCAAGCTCGGGATCGCCGGACTGTCGCGCATCGTCGCCATGGAAAACGTCAGTAAGAACGTCACCAGCAACGTGATTTGCCCCTCTGCCGACACGCGGATGACACGCTCGGTCCCGACACCGAAGGACCCGGATGCGGCGCATCAGCGCGAAGAACGCCTGCGCTTGAGCCCGGCGGACGCCATCGCACCACTTTGCACCTTCTTGGGGTCGGAAGACGCGGGTCACGTGACCGGGCAAATCTTCCATCAGCGAGGCGCGGAGCTTTCACTCTACAGCCAACCGCGGCCGCTCCGCACCATCCACAAGAACCACGGCTGGACGGTGGAAACGATTCGCGACAAAGCGATGCCCTCTTTGGTGCCTCACTTTGTCGATATCGCGAATTCCCGCAACGTCCATCCAGGACTGCCGCTGGAATAGGGTTGGATCGAACGGGTGGCGGTCTCTCTACGCCACCCGTTTTTTCATATGGATGACTTGGGTGCTGGCAAACGGCTACCGGTGAGTTTCTTCATAACCGCGCCGTGCATAGTAGGCGGCATTGTCGCCCATCATCTCGTTCGTATAGAGCAATATTTTGTCATATCCCTGATGCGCCGCCTCGGCTTCGGCGAAAACCAATAACCGGCTACCGGCCCTGCAACCGCTCGCTGACCGCTACATTCTCCAATGTCATCGCATCCGGTTCCGCGATGAGTACGAGTACCGCAAGTATCTCGCCGCCCTCCTCAACGATCCAGACCTGATGGTTTTCGATAGCGGCTATATAGTCTGCCGTCATCGGCCTTGATTTCCGCCCCATGGCCGCGACGTACTTACCGTAGACCGCCCACACGAGGTCTCGGACCGCATCCGCGTCCGCCTCGGTGGCGCGGCGAAACACCCAATCCTTATCTTCGAACATACCGCCCTTTCATTCCGCGAGGCCCCAATTGAGGTCCACCGTTTCTGGGATATACTCCAAACATTGCAGACAAAAGGGGGGAAACGCCACGTCCGATAATGTGCATTGGCTGCTAGAAGTTTCGATCAAGCCGGGACAGTTCGACACGTTCAAATCGATGATGGCGGAGATGGTTGCCGCAACCAAAGCGAACGAACCGGACACTCTTAACTATGAATGGTTCATCAGCGAAGAACAACAAACCTGCCATATATATGAGCGATTCGTGGATTCGGCGGCGACCATGATCCACCTCGCGACCTTCGGCGAGAAATTCGCGGAACGGATTTTAGCGACGGTCGAGCCGACCCGGTTTGTGGTCTACGGCAATCCGGACGAGACCGTGCGCGGCGCGCTTGCGGGGTTCGGAGCGGTTCACATGGAAGAGATTGGCGGCTTTGCACGCTGAGTCGTATCGCAGGTCGGAATCATAGCAGCGAGCGCACGATGATATAAGCGCCGAGCACGCCGACGCTGATAAAGAAGACTTGCCGGAAGCGCTCTTCGGATAGCCGTTTCCGCACCTTTTGGCCGAAATACATACCGGCGAAGGCAGGGATCAAACCGACCATCGAAAGCAAACCTAAATCCGCCGTCAGCAGTCCGCGCCCCGACATCGACCCGGCGAGGGCCACTGTCGACACCGTGAACAGTACGCCCATCGCCTGGATAAAAACATCGCGCGGAAAACCCAGGGCCTGCAGATAAAGCACACCGGGCACCACGAAAGAGCCTGTCAGACCCGTCAGGCCGCCATTGATCGCACCGACTAAGGGCGAGAGCCAGCGCTCCTTATCGGGCGACGCTTGGACCTGCGGGCGGGTCAGGCTCAAACCGCTGTATAGACAGAGCGACATCCCTAACACCGCCGACAGGATCGCGGTATCCGCCCCGGCCAGTAGAGCCGAAGACAGCCAAATGGTAATACACGCGACAACCATCAGCAGCCACAAGCGGCGCATGATTTGCGCCAACTCGCCACCAACCAGCCCCTGCACCAGATTGGTCGCGAAGGACGGCACCAGCATCAGGGCGATGGCCGCCTTCAGGCCGAAGACGGCGGTCAACAATCCGAGCGATACCGTCGGCAGGCCAAGACCGACCACTCCTTTGACGAACCCGGCCAGAAGCAACACGGCGACGACAACGGCGATACTTTCAGGAGACCACAAAGATGACTCGAACATGAAGTGACTATAACCGGCGGCGATATAGATTGGTACGGTAACCACCGAATTATGGACAAGTAATCATGCAAATCGGCACTTCCGTCCCGCTTCCCGCTTATACGTTCGACCCGGCCGTGATCGCCAAGAAGGCCGAGGACCTCGGCTTCGATTCGATCTGGTACGCGGAACACCCGGCGGTGCCAGTCGAAAGTGACAGTCCGTTCCCGGCGACCGGCGGCGAAATCCCGTGGACCTACTCGCATTTCACCGACCCCTATATCGCGCTCGCCCGAGCCTCCGCGGTGACCAGTACGATCAAGCTCGCGACCGGCATCACCTTACTGCCAGAGCGCAATCCGTTGATGTTGGCAAAGGAGATTTCCGTTCTCGATCTGCATAGCGGCGGACGTTTCATATTCGGCATCGGCACCGGCTGGCTGAAGGAAGAGACCGAATTGATGGGCGGTAATTTCGCCCGGCGTTGGACGCAAACCCGCGAAGCCCTCGACGTTATGAAAGGCTGCTGGACCCAGGAGATTTCGGAGTATCACGGCGAATTCTTTGATTTCCCGCCGATCCGGTCCTTCCCAAAACCGATGCAGAAACCCTATCCGCCGATCCTCGTCGGTGGCATGGCGCCAAAAGTGTTGGAGCGAATCGTGGCCAATGCGGACGGCTGGTTGCCGAACCGCATCACACCACAGGAGCTGGAAGTAAAACGGCGCGAGCTGGACGATCTGGCGACAGCCGCCGGACGCGACCCTAAATCCATCGGCATCACGATCTATGGACAAGCCATCGACAAGCAACTGATCCAGGACCTGCACAATGCCGGCGCCGAGCGGGTCATCATCCGCCCGGACTGGGTCGAGAGCGACGCCGAGATGGCCGAGCAATTGGAGCGCGCGGCGGAAGTGGTGCTTTAACGCACGGTCGCGGAATGCCGTTTGCGCCACCGCTCAACCATCGTGGTTTGACAAGCTCACCATGACGGACGGGAGACAGAGCACCAACACACAGAACGCGTCATCCTGAGCTTGTCGAAGGATGGGCCTCCCAATTCGTGACAAGACCCAACGGATTTGGCCCTGCTCATATTAGCGGTTTGGTCCTTTCCGCCGGTCGGGACCGTCGCTATTGTCCGCCACAATTTGGACATTTCATGCAAGGAAACGAGCGATGACTTGGCTGCAACCCGTCACCCTTGAAGGGAAAACCGCTACTCTTGCGCCGCTGGCGATGGCGCATCACGACGATCTGGTCGAAGCCACCAAGGACGGCGAGCTGTGGAACCTCTGGTACACGTCGGTCCCAACCGCGGAAAAGGTTGGTGACGAAATCGAGCGTCGCCGGGGGCTTCAGGAAACAGGCTCAATGCTGCCCTTCACCATCATCGAGAACGCGACCGGCCAAGCGGTTGGCATGACGACCTATATGAATATCGACGCGGCCGCGAAACGAGTGGAGATCGGCTCGACCTGGTACCGCAAGCGGGTTCAACGTGGGCCCATGAACACGGAATGCAAGCTACTGCTCCTGCAGCACGCCTTCGAGACACTGGACTGTATCGCCGTCGAATTCCGCACACACCGTTTCAACACGCAGAGCCAACGCGCGATCGAACGCCTGGGAGCGAAACTCGACGGGGTACTGCGAAACCATCAGGTGATGGCCGACGGATCGATCCGGGATACCTGCGCCTACAGCATCATCAACAGTGAATGGCAGGCGGTGAAGACGCATCTAACCTACCAGCTGAACCGGCCCAGGTAGTTTTTCTGTTTTCCGGACGTGGGGCGGTCTAGGTTAGGTCCCGGTGGCCCGGAATTCCGGGTGCGCTGGACGCCGGGTCTTCACCCGGGGAACGTCGATGTTGGCGCCCACGATTGTAACCATATTTCATCAGCTGTTTCCCAGACGCGTGAGCGATCCGGGACCCAATTTGCTCGACTGTTTTGAATTCGAACCGTGTCTCGACCCTTCGGTCCGCGAAACGAGAACTCAGGCTGTCCTCAGAATTAAATTTCCGAAGCAATCGACTGTGGCGCTCTGGTCGGGATTGACGAGCGTTGTCGAGTCCAATTGCACGATGAGGGCCGGTCCTTCGAACCTCACGCCGGCCGCAAGTTTCTCACGGTCGTAAATTGGGACCGATAGGTAACCTTCTTCGAAATGAACGGTCGTACGGTCGATCTCCGCCTCCACGAGCGATCCACCGGACAGTAATTCCGTCAGACGCGGCTGCAACAAGGTGCCCACCGCCGATACGTGTAGTGTAACGATCTCAATCGACGTGTCGCGCTGTGCGAAAGTATAGAGCTGTTCGTGTAAATTGTGAAACCCTTCGAGCGCCCTCGCCGTCGTCTCTGGCGTTACCGCATCGCCGGGCCATTCGACTTCCAACTCGAAACCTTGATGCTTATAACGAAGGCTGGCCTTGCGCGTGATCTGGCGTGCCGATGCGGGCACGTTCTCGCGCTCAAACCACGCTTCGGCTTCACCCTCGAGCTGCGCGAAAGCATTCGCCATCAGCGCGTAGTCGAAGTTGGGCGGTGCTTGATAACAGGTCTGTGCATAATCGGCGCGCAGCTGTGAGACAAGCAATCCCATAGCCGACAACACACCGGGACTAGGCGGTACGATCACTGTCTTAGCGCCTAACAGCTTAGCCAAGGATCCACCGTGCAAGGGTCCGGCACCACCGAAGGGAATCAGCGCGAATTCGCGGGGGTCGTGTCCGCGCTCAACCGAGATCACTCGGATCGCGCCCACCATGTCGTTATCCGCAATGGACAGAATACCGCGCGCCGCTGCCTCTACGGTGAGGCCGAGCGGTCCTGCAACATGAGTTTGGATGACCCGGCGCGCCGCATCGATATCCAGCGCCATGCTACCCGCCAATAAATAGGGCGGCAGGTGTCCCAGCACGAGATGCGCGTCGGTGATCGTTACCTGCTCACCACCCTTGCCGTAACACGCTGGGCCCGGATCGACCCCAGCACTGGCGGGACCGACGGTGAGGGCACCCGTTTTGGAGACGCTGGCGATTGACCCACCGCCGGTGCCAATCGTATTGATATCGAGCATCGGGAAAGCGAGTGGCCAATCGCCAATCTTGCCCTTTCCCGTCAAACTGCAAACGCCACCCTTGATCAGGCAGATGTCCGCCGAGGTGCCGCCGATATCGACGCCGATGACATCCTTGTATCCGGCGGCCTCGCCGATAAACCCGGCCCCCACAACACCCGCCGCCGGGCCCGAGAGCGCCGTATGCGCGGGCACCCGTTCGACTTCCTTAGCCCCAACAACACCACCGTTCGACTTCATGATCAGCAATGGTGCCGACACGCTCGCGGCGTCCATACGTTCTTCCAGCTGCGCCACATAACGCGAGACCGCAGGCATCACATAAACGTTCAATACCGTCGCGATGGTACGCTCATACTCGCGGAAGACGCGAAGGACGTCAGCGGAGATCGAGATCAACACATCCGGCAATTCCTCGCGCAGAATTTCCGCCGTGCGTACTTCATGGGCGGGATGGGCGAAGCTGTTGAGAAAACACACCGCGACCGCGTCGACGCCCCGCGCCTTAAAATCCTGAGCCGCGAGCCGCACCGCTTCCTCATCGAGCGCCACCAATACATTTCCGTCGATATCAACACGCTCTGGCACATCGTGAATACGCTGCGGCAAGACGGGCCGGGTCGGTTTGATCCATGCAAAAAGATTCGCGGTGCGCGGAATGTCCTGACGGCCGATCTCCAATACGTGCTTGAACCCAGCGGTGGTCACTAAGCCAACATCGGCTCCCTTGCCTTCCAGAATCAAGTTGGTCGCAACTGTGGTGCCGTGGAAAACCTGCGCCAAATCACCAGCGGAGAGGGACGCTTTCTCGAGCGCTGCTTCGATCCCGTTCATGAAACCGATGGACGGGTCGCTCGGCGTCGACGGAGTCTTCGCCGTCCACATCCGGCCACTCTCACGGTCGAACAAAGTCACATCGGTGAAGGTACCGCCAGTATCGATGGCGACAGCGTAGCGCATATCGATGCTATTGATCACAGCGTTCATTCGAGAACATCCCGGTAGGTGCCACGATGGAATAAGCCATCGATCGCCGGCCTATCCTTGCGCCGTGCCACCGTCGCGGAGGTATCGACGGATTCGCCGTCGCTTCCCAGGACGACGCCGTACTCTTCGAATGCGGCGTCCCGGCATACAAATTCCCCCAACACATCGGCGAGCACGCGTTTCGGCTCGCGGTCGAAAGGATGGCCCCAGCCACCACCGCCGCCGGTCTCGAGCCGCAAGACATCACCCCGCTTCAGGACATTGCCGTCACTAAATGGATCAAGCTCGCGTTCTTGTGGCGTACCGGGATTCACCACCGCCCGCCCGGCACCGCCGTTCTTACCGCCCTTCACCCCCCACGCGGGTTTCTTCACACCGTCGATGCGGATGGCGAATGTCGCTTCCTCCGCCAGCAATTCAATCTCGCGCACCACGCCGCAACCACCGCGCCAGCGTCCGGGCCCGCCGGAGTTCCGGTGGATGCCATAGGCGCGCAACCGAGCGGGATAATTCTGCTCCATCATCTCGGCCGGGTAATTCTCTTGCGCCACGTAGTAGACCGCGTTGATCCCGTCCGCATAGGGCCGCGCCCCGTAGCCGACACCAACACCATCGCTCATCAGGAACGGGTTGCCGTCGTCGCCGACCCCGCGCGCAAAATAGATTACATAGGCGCAATTGGCGGCGGTAGACTCGCCGCCTGCCGCATTGACCAAGCCCATGGTGGAGCTGAGCAGGCGCATCATCGTCAATCCGCGCTGGCCGAGAGGGGCCGGCCATTCCGGCTGCAACACACTGCCCTCGCGCAGAATGACTTCATCGACCGCTTGCCCAGCCCCGGAATTCAACAGCAGGGTCGGGTCGCCCGCCAACAGGTACATACCGAGCATGGCGCGGGGCACCGCCGGATTAACGAGATAATTGATCGGCCCCGGCGCCTGGTCGTCGCTGTCAGAGAAATCCAACACCACGCCGTTATCATCCACAGTAAGTTCGATGCTGAGCCGATAGGGCCCATTACCTTGACCATCATGGTCCAAGGCATCCGCGAAATGGTATGTGCCGGGCGGGAAGGTTTCCCTCAGGCGGGTCGTCGCCGCGCGCTTAGAGCGTTCGCCCAATTGCCGGAATGCATCCGCCAACACATTGCCACCAAAGCGTTCCGCCAATTCGCCGATGCGCCGCTCGCCGAGACGCACCGCCGCGAAGCACGCGCGGGTGTCACCCTTCAACATGTCGGGGAAACGGGAATTGCGGAAGAAGACCCGCAAAAGTTCGTCGTTGATCACACCTTCCGTCGCCAGACGAACCGGGGGAATGATGATCCCTTCCTGAAAGATGTCCGTGCAGTCCGGCGAGATCGAGCCCGGCCGCATGCCGCCGATATCAGCAAAATGCGCCCAGCTTTGCGCAAAGGCGATGATCTCTCCGTCGACGAAGACTGGGGCGACGAATACCTGATCCGGCGAATGCGAGACTGAGCCCTTGGAGGCGTAACAATCATTGTACCAATAAAGGTCGCCAGGTTTCATTTCAGCAGCCGGGTAATGTTCGAAAATCGGGCGGACGGGATCGCCAAAACTCGGTCGGTAAGCGCCGACGATCATATCCCCCAAGGCGTCAAATAAGGCGACGAAAAAATCTTTCTTCTCCCGGATGAACGCGGACATGGCGGTCCGCTCAATCAACGCCTCCATTTCGCTTTGACTTGCGCGCAGCGCTCCCCGGATCACTTCCAGCGTCACCGCATCGCAAATCGGCGCGCCGCCATCCTGCGGTTCGGCACTCATATGATTGCCGTCCGACGCAGGGTTCGTGTGACGTTCGGATCGAATGGAAGGCGCGCATGCTGCAGCAGCAGATTGTCCCAGAGGATCATATCGCCGGTGCGCCAATCATGCTCATAAGCGAAATCTTTGTTGTAGAAATGGGATCGCACCTCGGCGATCAGCTCAGCGCTCTCGTCGGCTTCCATATCCTCGACCCCAAGGGTTGTGAGCTTGTTGACCCAAATCGCGTGCTTGCCGTTGCGCGGGTCGGACCAAAGCAGGGGATGAATCCAGCTCGGCGAATCCACATCCGCATCAACGACGTTCCAATCTGCGGAAGTTTTCTTGTCGTAGGCGCGCGCATGGCGGCATTTCAGACCCTGCAAGCGTTCCCGCAAGGTGTCCGGCATGGCGTCATAGACCGCCTGTGTGTTCAGAAACTTCGTCCCCCCGCCGTGCTCTGGAATTTCAACCGCGTACAAAATGAGCGCCTTCAACGGTTCCTCCAGGAACAGCTGATCGATGTGAAAATCGAGTTCGCCCTTACCGAAAATACCGTCGGGTCGAGTATTCGAGACATATTGATTGTCATCGTTCTCGGCCGTTTGTTTGTTGAGCTCGCGTTGGCTGGTGCCGCCGAAATAACGCGCGAACCGTGCCTGCTGGTCCGGTGACAGATCGAACCCGCGAAACAGCAACAAATGATGACGCTCGAAAGCGGCCTTCACAGCGACGACAGTCTCCGTCGAGAGCGGCCCCGAGATATCCAGGCCGGTGATTTCGGCCCCAACAGTCTCCGATAACGGTTTCGTATCGAATTTCGAAGACATGGACACTTCCCAATACAAAGGCGCAATATTTTAGCTAACTCAAAGGTGGCAGGAGTAAACGCAACGCCATGGCGAAAAAATTATCCCAAGATCAAGTCGATGCCTATCGCCGCGACGGGTTTCTTGGCGCGTTACCGGTTCTAAATGCAGGCGAGGTGAGCCAGTTCCGGGCAGATTTGGAAGCTTTCGAGGCAACGACGGGCAAGCCGCTCGATTTTCCCGAACGTTCGAAATCCTATCTGCTGTTCGATTGGGCGGACGCCATCGTCCACCATCCGGCGGTATTGGACGCGGTCGAGGATGTGATCGGGCCCGACATTCTGGTCTATCACACGACCATCAATATCAAGGAAGCGCATAACGACGCCTATATTCCGTGGCATCAGGATGACGATTACTTTCATCTCGATCCGC
>JBMYRC010000152.1:0-9501 GCA_049601975.1 Alphaproteobacteria bacterium
TTTATTCCCGCTACCGAAATTCGGCCGGGCAGCGGGTGCGTACCGCGTTGAACATAAAGGGCGTTGAGTACGAATATATCACAGTTTCCCTGGACGGAGGGACGCCGGAAGACTATCGCCGCGAGGTGAATTCACAGGCGTTACTGCCCTCGCTTGAAATTGACGGCGAGATCATTACCCAGTCGACCGCGCAAATAGAGTTTATCGAAGAGACATTCGACGGCCCCTCACTTTTTCCGGATAACCCCATTCAACGCGCGCGCTCTAGGGCGTTCAGTCAGGGCATTGCGTGCGACATTCATCCGGTCATCGGACCAAAACTGCAACGCAAGTTTCAGGCTGAGCACGGGTTCAGTAAGACCGATGTCCTCGCCTGGTATCAGTATTGGATGCATCACGGATTCGAAGCACTCGAGGAGCTATTACGCCGCCGCGAAGTACAGACGCCGTTCTGTTATGACGATAAACCGACGGTTGCCGACATCTATTTGGTACCGCAGCTCTTCAACGCGCGACGGGTCGGTGTGGACCTCTCAGCTTATCCACTGATATTGGAGATTGATGAGCGCTGCCGGGCGCTGCCGGCCTTCGACAACGCGATGCCGCAGAACCAGCCTGACTATCCGGGACCCAGCAGATGGAGAATATCGTTCGCGCTGGTCCCCGGCTCTGCGGCCGGGGAACGGACGAAATACCGGTTGCTTAGAGGCGCCCGCTCTATACCTCACTCGTCAGGGAAGTCGAATGAGGAGAGACCGCGATGCCGGTTCATTACGAAAAGAAGAATAATGTTGGCTGGATCACGCTGAGCCGACCGGGTGCCCGCAATGCGTGGGGTCCGGATTATTACGAAGGCTTGGCGCGCTACCTGGATGAGATAGAAGACGACGACGATATCCGCTGTGTCGTGATCACCGGCGATGATTCAGCGGGCGCGTTTTCCGCGGGCGCCAATCTGAAAGACCCGAACACCCATAATACCGGGTCTCCGGCGGCATTCCTCAAAGGGTTATCGAAGAAGCGGGAAGTCTCTCCCTTTGACCGATTCAGTGATTTTCCGAAACCGATCATTGCGGCGGTCAACGGTTATGCGATCGGGATCGGCTGCATCATCACATTTTGCTGCGACCTGATCGTCGCGTCGGAGCGGGCGGAGTGGCGTTTGCCGCAAATCGGGCTCGGTATTATCCCGGCCTATGGCGGATCTGCACGATTGGCGCGCTGGGTCGGAAAGGGATTAGCGACACGTTTGGCGATGGGCTTCCCCTTGCCGGGCGAGGAAGCGCACCGAATTGGGCTTGCTCAATGGCTAACACCCCACGAAGAGCTAATCGCAAAGGCGGAAGAGGTGGCGGCCCATATCGCGGCACTGCCGCCGCTCTCTGTGCGGATGGTGAAGGAATCGATTACCCATTCGCTGGATGTGCCAAACCTAAAGGACGCGTCACTCGCGGATCTCTACCGCTTCGGCATGCTGGAACTGACCGAGGATACGCAAGAGGCGCACAACGCTTGGCGCGAAAAGCGGAAGCCGGAGTTTAAAGGCGAATAAGAGGACGTATCCCGGAAATGCGAAGCGTTATCCGGGATCTCGAGTGCTCGGTAAAACTTACACGACCTGGGCTCCGGCTCTTCGGCCGGGGAACGAACTCGGCTACTGGTTCGCACGCATGATGTTGCGGGCGATGGCCCAGCGGTGGACTTCGGACGGACCGTCGTAAATGCGGAAGGCGCGGATGTCCTTGTAGGTGCGCATCACCACCGTCTCGTTGGTGATCCCGGTGCCGCCGAGTATCTGCACGCATCGGTCGACGACGCGACCGACGGCCTCCGAGCAGAACACTTTAGCCATGCTGCTCTCGTTGCCCCCGCGCTCGCCCTGATCGAGCACCCAGGCAGTATGCCAGATGCTGAGGCGACTTTGATGCAGGTCCTGTAGGTTGTCGGCCAATTGGAAGCTGACCCCTTCATGCTCGCTCAATGGTTTACCAAACGCATGCCGGTTGCGGGCGTATTCGACGGCAATGTCTTGGCAGCGCCGCGCGGCACCTAGCCAGCGCATGCAGTGGGTTAGGCGTGCCGGGGCCAGGCGTACTTGTGCGTAGCGGAAACCCTTGCCGGGCTCACCCAATACGGCGGATTTCGGCACCCGAACATCGTTGTAGTCAACGATCGAATGGCCACCCGATGTATTGCTGTCCATGGTGTCGAGGACGCGCACGACCTCGCAACCTTCCACATCCATGTCCGCCATGAACATGGTGGCACCGATATCTTCGCCGGACGCGTCGATGGTGCGCGTCATGATGATTTGAAAAGCGGCACCTTTGGCGCCGGTAATCATCCATTTTCGGCCGTTGATCACGTATCCGTCGTCGTCCTCGACAGCTGTTACCTTCATCATTGAGGGATCAGAGCCCGCACCGCCGTCTGGCTCGGTCATGGAGAAGACGGAGCGAACGTCTGCCGCCGCAAGCGGGCGGAGATATTTCTCCCGTTGCTCGTCGCTACCGACCACTTCCAGCAAATGCATGTTACCTTCGTCCGGCGCGCTGATGTTGAGCGCATAGGGGCCGAGCGGCGAATAGCCCGCCTCCTCGAACACGATGGCCTTACCGATATGATTGAGGCCCAGGCCTCCCCATTCAGTGCCGATATGGGGGGTCAGTAAGTCAGCTTCGCGGCCGAGTGCTGCCACTTCCAGGCGCAACTCGTCGCTGGGGCCATGTGCCGACTGACGGAGGTCGCCTTCCATCGGGATAATCTTGTCGCGGATAAAGGCGCGGGTGCGATCCTGCAATTCTTGCAGCTCGTCGGGCAGGCTGAAATCGATCATGGGAGAGGTGTTCCGATTGTTCGTGTGTCGGTGTCGAATACCGATATTAGCAAGTAGCATCTAACGGGAAAATGGCCAGCGACATTTCGCCGCCTACATCGTTGATCAAACCGCATTTGGAAAAGGACAAGATAATGCTCGACCCCCAACCATTGAAAGGCCGCACGGCTGTTGTGACGGGCTCCGGCCAAAATATCGGCGAAGCCATCGTCAAACTTTTTTCAGCCGCAGGTGCCAACGTGGTGGTTAATGGCGGCTCGTCCCGCGAGAAAGTCGACAAGGTGGTGGACGATATTAAGGCCTCGGGTGGTAACGCCATTGGCGTGATGGCTGATGTCGGTGATGCGGATGCGGTAGAAGCGATGGTGAAACAGGCCGCCGATACCTTCGGCACGGTGGATATTGCCGTCTCCAACGTCTCAATCCGCAAAAAGCAGTCGGTCGAAGATATTTCCGTCAAGGAATGGCAAGACACAATCAACACCAATCTGAACTCTGCTTTCTATCTGGCGCGTTGCGTGGTGCCGCTGATGAAGCAGGGTGGCTGGGGCCGGATCATCCATATCTCCGGCATCGACGGCTTTGCGGCCCACGTGCCGACACGCACTCATAACATTACCTGTAAGGCGGGCGTACACGCCTTTGCGAAGGCTTTGGCGTTGGAGCTAGGGCCATCGGGCATTACCGCCAACACAGTCTCC
Source organism: Alphaproteobacteria bacterium (assembly GCA_049601975.1). Taxonomy (GTDB): domain Bacteria; phylum Pseudomonadota; class Alphaproteobacteria; order UBA8366; family UBA8366; genus UBA6544. The sequence continues at coordinate 3,538 of JBMYRC010000152.1, forward strand.
CCCGGCGCCATCGACACGACCCGTGATTGGAGCCAATACGACGAGCCGGAAGCCTGGCGAAAAGCACGCATTGAATCGATCCCAGTGAAGCGCATCGGTACTGTCGATGACATCGCCAACGCGTGCGTCTACCTCGCGGGCGAGACTGGCGGGTTTATCACCGGCGAAGTTATCCACGTGAACGGCGGTCAGTTTCGGTTTTAGCGCGAATTTGCGGAGTCATTCCTGCGGTAGGACGATTACCGTGCCGCGTTTGGTTTTAGACGCGACCAGTTCATGGGCCGCGGCCGTTTCCGTAAGGGGATATTCTCCCGCCACGCGGTGGAAGCGTTTTGCCTCTCCCAGCCATGTGGCGATGTCGGCTTGGGCGCGTTCGCGGTCGGGGAGCGGCGTCATCGGCAGGACGAAGGGCCAGACTTTGATGTTTTTGGTCATGAAGACGTTCATCGGTACGACCGGGTTGAGCTCGCCCTTGGAGGCGTAGATTGAGACGCAGCCGTTTACCTTGGTGACTTGCTCGGTGATCGCGATATTGCCACCGAAATCGACCTCGCAGATTAAGTCGACGCCTTCGCCGCCGGTCTCCGCGAGAACACGCTCGGCGACGTTTTCCTCACGGTAGTTGATCGTCACGTCGGCGCCAGCGGTCTTCGCGTCCGCTGCTTTATCGCCGGAACTGATGGTCGAGATGACCTTGGCGCCACCCCATTTCGCCCATTGGATAACATAGTTGCCGACCGCACCGGCACCGCCCGGCACTAAGACAGTTTTGCCGTCGACTGGCCCATTACTGAAGACGCTGAAATGCGCGGTCATGCAGGGAATGCCGAGCGCGGCGCCCTCACTGAAGCGGAGATCGTCGGGGAGGGGGCGTACCCGCTCCGCGTTTAAGGAGATGAACTCAGCTCCAGTGCCGTGTTGGCGTCCTTCACGCTGGCCGTTATAGAGCCAGACGCGGTCGCCGACGGCGTGACGTGTTACGCCCTCGCCGAGGGCTTCGATGATACCGGCTCCGTCGCTTTGCGGGATGACGAATGGGTCGACGTTTTGCGAACGTCCGAGGCCGCTCCGCATGCCTTCGTCCGATGGATTGACGCCGGAGGCATACACCCGGATCAACACTTCGCCGGGCCCCGGTTCCGGGGTCGGTTTTTCGCCAAGAATCAGGACTTCGTCCGCGGGTCCTTGCTTCTCGTACCAGACGGCGCGCATGTGCTTACTTCGCCGCCGAGCTGCGGTGAATGCCGAACTTCGCCAGCACCTCCACTGTCGGCGCTTCCGGTCGATTGATCGGGCGGCGCACGCGGGGCGGTGTCTTCGAGAGTTTCATCGGTGAGCCGAGCAAGGGCCACGGCCCGGTCTCCCATTCGCCGTCGACGATCAGGTCGCGGGCAAGTGTCTGCGGATGGGTTGCGGCTTCGGTCACGTTGAGGATCGGGGCCAGTTTGATGCCTTTGGGTGCCAGCCCGCCGAACATTGCAGCGCGCGTCTTGGACTTCGTATCGATGTCGTTCGCGTCCGCTGGGTTTTCCATCCAGACATAGCCGTCGCTGCATTCAATTGCGGCACCGTTCGGGCCGCGATCTTCCGGCAGGATGTTCCAGCTCGTCTCCGTCACCCAGGAGGTCACATCCTGCATGGAGACATCGTAGGACATACCCTTGCCGGTGCGTTCGCGCAGTTCCAGCCCGGCGACAACGGCCAGCATCGCCAATTGGCCGCCAGTAATGTCGGAGTAGGATATTCCCGTGGAAAGCGGCACGCCGCCATCGCGGGTCAGGTCCATGATCCCGGAGCCGCCCTGCACAATAGTGTCGACGGCGGGACGACCTTCATAGGCGCTGTCGTCGCCGAAGCCCGAGATACCGACACAAACCATGCGCGGATTGAATTTCTGCACGTCCTTCCAGCCGAAACCGAGACGATCGAGCGAGCCCGGCTTCATGTTCTGCACGATGACGTCGGCCGATGCGATGAGATCGCGGACAATGTTCCAGCCACCCTTATCGCGCATATTGACGGCGAGAGCGTGTTTGTCCGCATTCGAATACATGAAGTAGTAGCCGAGCCCGTCACGGCGCGGATCCCAATCGCGAGCCACGTCACCTGTCACCGGTTCGACCTTGATGACCTCTGCACCGAGTGTGGCGAGATGGCGAGCACAGAGCGGTGCCGTGGTGAACTGTCCGAATTCGATCACCCGGACACCGTCGAGCGGCAAGGCGGGTCCGCCATCGCCACCCGCTTCACCGCGAGATTGTGGAATTTCACCGCTTCCTTGGGACTTCACCGTATCCGCGACCTCTGAGGACCACGCATCGTTTGCGAAGAATGGTGTCTTGGCGAGGAATTCGCGATCACCATCCTTTGCACGAATAAGGCTGTTGCGGTGCACCAGGTTGGCTTCTGTCGGCAGGTCGTCGATGGTGGTAATTGGACCGCTTGCAATGCCCGCTTCCGAGAGCGCGGCGACGCATTCCTCCAGCGTGTGCGAAGATGTCCAATCAGTAATCGCCTGTTCGATAAGGCCGCGGTTCGCAACCCTGTCGTTATTCTCCAGAATAGTCTCAGGGATATCTGGGCGTCCGATTATCCCGCACAGAATTGAGAAGTGATCATTGGAGACCGTACAGATCAGGACGTCGCCGTCGCTGGTTGAAAAACTGTTCCAGGGCACGACGAGTGGATGGCGGTTGCCTTCGCGCTTTGGGATTTTGCCATCGTGATGCGCTGGAAGATAAGTCGGCAGTGAATTGATGCCGCAATCGAAAAGCGAGATGTCAGCCGATTGATTGGGTCCACCGAGGCGCCGAACGCGAAGAGCGGACACCGAGGCTGCCGCGCCATAGATGGCGGCTTCGTACTCGAGGATCGGCGCGCCGGCGGCAAACGGTGCGCCGCCTTCTTGCCCGTTGGTATCGGCGATACCGGTCAGTGCTTGAATGAGCGCGTCCGAATAGGGCTTCCCGGCGAGTGGGCCGGAGAGGCCGAATGCGGTGAGGTCGATATGGATAGTGTTCTGGTATGCGGTCTTGTCGCCATCGATGTCGCTAGACGTGAGTACAACGTCCGCCGCGTCTATCGCGGCTTGGCGCTTATCGCTCGAAATCGGCTCCTTGCCGAGGACGTACGTCGCCCGGTGTGCCCATTTGTCGCCGGGAAGATTAACGCCCTCAACGTAGAGGACCGTGGCCCCCAATTGAGCCAACAACGTTCCGCAAGCGCCGACCGCATATCGCCCGCCCAGTTCAGCCACAATAACTCCGTCCAAGGGACGCATCGTGCTCTCCCTTTAATATTGGTCGAAAATGCGTTGCAGTTCGACCGGATCGTCCGTCTTGGTCAAGGCGACGGTCAACAGGACGCGCGCTTTCTGCGGCGGAAGGTTATCCGCCAAGACCGTTCCCGGTACCCGGCGCGAGGCAACGTCCGCGACGCGGCCACTTCCGGCGCGGGTACTGTGGACGATGATGACGCCTTTCTCGCACGCGGCTTTCAATCGTTCAAATTCTTTTGGCGTCACATATCCGGGTGCCATGGCGCCGACGACAATGCCTTTCGCTCCGGCGGCAGTGAAGGCATCGATGGCGGTGCCGTCGGAGCCCGCATAGGTCATCGACAATTCGACACGCGGGAGTTCCGTCATCCCGCGCACGTCGAATTCCGTATCCGGTGCGCGGCGGCGCTCGGGCATACGGTAATAGGCGATCTTATCCCAATCGGCGTGACCCAAGATACCGAAGTCCGGGCTTTTGAAGGTTTGTTGGCGCAGGGTAGAGGTCTTTGTCATGTCGCGGGAGAAGTGGATCTCGTCATTGAGGACACCCAATACGCCGCGCCCGCGTGAATCGGGATGGCCCGCGGTGCGGATTGCGTTCACGATATTGATACCTGAATCCGTGCCCATGCCGGAAGCGGGGCGTTGTGCGCCGACCAGGACGACCGGGATGTCCACCTTAACCACTAAGTTCATGAAATAGGCGGTCTCTTCCAGTGTCGCGGTGCCATGGGTGATGACGATGCCTTCGAGCGATGGGTCGTCGGCCACCAACTGGTGTATCTTCTCGTTGATCTCCAGCCATTCGGCGGGACCGATGGCGGTGCTCGGCATGGCGCGCAGACGCACCGGCACGATATCGCCTTGTTGCAGCGTCTCCGGGAAGGCGTTCAACAACTCGTCGACCTCGTAGATTTTGTTGTTCTCGAGATAAGCGACAAGGTCGAGACCATGCCGTCCAACGGACGAAATGGTGCCACCTGTTCCAATGACGGCGACGCGGGGACCGGCCATAGTGTATTCCTCCTGGATGATGAAGCTTCTGGCACTAAACTAGGGCCGAGACTGCGAGGGGGAAATGGCGCATATGGAGAACGGCGGACTTTACTGTGAGAAGGCTTATTTGCCGTCCGGATGGGCGACGAATGTGGTGATCGAATTTGCGCCCGGTGGAGAGATTACGGTTATTCGTCCGGCTTCGCCCGGTGATGATTTCCCCAGGGCAGCAGGACCGGTTTTACCCGGACTCCCAAATTTGCACTCACACGCATTTCAGCGCGCGATGGCCGGTCTGACGGAGCGCGCCGGGCCGGACGGCGATGACTTTTGGTCGTGGCGGCAAGCGGTCTATCGGTTCGTGCCGCGTTTGACGCCGGATGATGTGGAGGCGATTGCCGCCCAGCTATACGTCGACTTGCTTAAGGGTGGGTATACGGCAGTTGGTGAGTTTCATTATTTGCACCATGCGTCAGATGGATCGTCTTATGACGATCCAGCGGAAATGGCGTATCGGATCGCGGCGGCGGGGGAGCGTAGCGGGATCGGATTGACGTTGTTACCGGTATTGTACGCGCAAGGCGGTTTCGGTGGCGTCGCATCGGAGGCCGGACAGCGGCGCTATGTCTCCGACCGTGAGACCTATTGCCGGATCGTGGAGAATATTGCCGAAGTTTCGAAGGCGGGACGGCGCTTTCACTTTGGTATCGCACCGCACTCGTTGCGCGCTGTAGGGCCAGAAGCTATGGCGGAAGCCGTCTCGTTGGTCGATGGATTGGATGCGCATGCGCCGATCCATATTCACATCGCGGAGCAAATGCGCGAAGTCGAGGAATGCGTTGCTTGGAGCGGCGCTCGGCCGGTCGAATGGTTGTTGGAAAATGCGGATGTGGAGGCACGGTGGTGCCTCGTTCATGCCACCCATATGACGGCGAAGGAGACATCGGACATGGCGGCGTGCGGCGCCGTTGCGGGGTTGTGTCCGACGACGGAGGCCGACCTTGGTGACGGTATTTTCCCTGCGGTCGAGTATCTGGCGGCTGGTGGGCGCTTTGGTGTGGGGACCGACAGTCATGTGGCGGTGGAAGCGGCGGAAGAATTGCGGCTGTTGGAATTCGGGCAAAGATTACTGCACCGCCGACGTAATCTAATGCTTCCGGCGGGATCGCAATCCACGGGTGCCGCGTTGTACGATATGGCAGGTGCGGGCGGCGCACAGGCATTGGGTCGCAGTATCGGGAGAATTGAGTTGGGTGCTCGAGCGGACCTCGTCGTGCTTGACGGTGCCGCACCGCTGCTAGCCGGGAAAACAGGCGACGCGATCCACGACAGTTATGTGTTTTCAGGTGGCAGTGAACTGGTAAGGGACGTCTACGTGGGCGGCAAACGGATGATCGCTGACGGCCATCACCGACACGAGGACGATATCGGCGCGTCTTTCGTCTCTGTTATGGAACGATTGTTGGCGGACGAAGATTAGGGTAGGACACAACATGGCGATTAAGGCGCAAAATTCAGAACCGACGGATGCGGCCGAACGACGGGCGGTCGTTCCCGTGACGTGTTATACGGTCGATCAAGTGCCGGCTTACGATCAAGCGTTCTATGAGAAGGCGCGCGAGGGATTAACGCTCGTCGACGAGTTAACGATTGAGCCGCGCGACGCCCGAATCTTCAATGTGCCGGCGGGG
>JBMYRC010000153.1:0-9448 GCA_049601975.1 Alphaproteobacteria bacterium
AAACATTTCGTAAGCGTAAATCTGACAGTGTAATGGACACGGTTTACTATTACTGGGAAGCAATCGGTCAGGGTGGAAATGTGGCATCGAAAATTTCGAACTTTTGACCATTTGAGGTCTTCTCATCTTCAATGGTGAGTCGAATAAGTTGGGTGGAAACTTCCGATCCGAATCGAGAGAATTTCATTCTACGGAATCACTGCGGCGGCTCGATGTTATCTTTATACGGAAGCATGGAGGGGACACGGCTCGGTGATTATCCCAATCGCATGCATCGCGATGCCACGATGGCGGAGTACCAATTGTGCAAACAATTGCGGCGCCCGATATATAATGAATTTAACCAAATATTAGCGGGCGTTACGAGGCATTACCGACGTATTCTAATGCCGCTTCTAGATGAGCGAGGCGAGGTCGTCCGTATCGCTTATTCATTCCGATCGATATCAGTATTTCCCCCACATATGCATGAAGTCGCATGAGATATGAGTCCTTGGACGCCACGCACCAGAGTGACGGTAGCGGCGATCAAAGCCGATTTCTCGATTTGACGAACGACTTCGCGGACCGCGAGACCGGTAAACTCCTCGATACCATGTTTTATTATTGGCAAGCTCAGTTTGGAGACGGGCGCAAACTTCCGCATGTGCAAGCATTTAATTCCGGCGATCCGTTTGGTGATAATGTGCCCGAGCGCTTGTCTGTAATGATTACTCAAGCAGACGATCCGGCCAATTTCATGCCCTCGCATCTATGGGTGAATACGGGCATTGCAAACATCTACGCTGCCCTCTTTATAACGAAATAGATCAGGTCGTCCGAGGTATCTTTAGACATTACATCCGTCTGATGTTGCCTTTGGTCGAGGATAGAAGGGGAAATCACCAAGATTGCGTATGTAACGGGGGGGGGTACCCAATTACTATTTTAATTCGAACTCACCTGATATGGACAAGTTGTTCCCTAAACCGGCTCTAGCGATGCGACGGGTGCGACGCCTGGCACCGTGACGCCGCGCGGGCGGCCGTGGGAATCGGGCTCGTATCGATCAAAATAGACCTTTGGCAGGGGCCAGCCTTCCGGTACCGCGAACCATAATCTCAAAAGGTGCCGGCGGCGTTCCACTTCGGGGAAGTCCTCGTATTCAGTGCGGGCGTGCAGCGTCGTAAGGTTGTTTACGATTTGAATGTCACCCGGGCGGAAATCCATATCGAGGCGAAATTCGTCGCTCTTGGCGAGTGTGTCGATCAGGTCCATGGCCTCGATCTGCGCGTCGGTGAGCCGGGGAACTTCGTCGAAGCGTTGCGCTGACTCGACGAAGCGCCGGATATAGCACACCGTCGTATTTCCTTGATGCGCGTTATAGACCGGTAATTGGTAGTATGGTTTCTTTCCGGCGGGAACTTCGTCCCGGCGGTCGATGTAATACGGTTCACGCAAGACGGCGGCCAAGTCCGGGCGGCGTTCCAGAATTTCATTATGGATGGCCGACGCACTGGCGATCATGCTGAGACCGCCGGATTTCGCCGGACGCAAACATAATAGCGCGACCAGGTCCGACGCGATATCGGTGTGCGGGATCAGGTTCGCCGACGATTGGTAGCCGCGGAAGTGCGGATCGGCCGCGTCGATGCCGATATCGGTGACATGCCCCAGCACATGGCCCTTGCGGTTCTGCATGATGGCGTCCCCGAGATAGCGGCCCATGCCCCAAAATGCGAGGCCAATATCCTCGCGCGTCCAGCGCTCGACCGGAACACCTCGGATCAGCGCGAAGCCTCGGGCGTCAACCAAATCCTTACGGATAGCCGTGAGAACAGGTTCCAGCGCCGCTAGCGGGAAATCTTCTCTCCCGACATCGATGATCTCGAGACCGCGCGCCCGAACACTAGCGATCGCATTTTCGAGTTCGGTGACCTCGTCGCCGGTCAGCTCATGGATCCAATCACTGCGTGTCGCCATATCGCGGCCGTGCCAGACGGCATCGCCCACAATCGGTGCCAACCCGTCGTCTGATGCTGTGGAGAGATCGTTCATGATTTCATCCTATCATATTTGGTGTACGCTCACCTACCCCAACGAAGTGCTATCACATCGAGCGACCGGGCGAGTTCTAACAAGCCGTTGCGAGTCTGCGGGTGCAGTGGCTCCAAGGGGTGTCGTACCGCGTCGCTGGTGATGACGCCGCCTTCCATCATCACGGTCTTCGCGGCGCGGAGACCACATTGACGGTTCTCGTAATTGATCAGCGGCAGGATGTGGGTGTATTGCGCGGCCGCCTTGTCGCGGTCTCCGGCGCGGTGGTGTTCGATCACCGGTTTGATCAATTCCGGAAGCAGTGCGCTCGACATGCTGCCCGTTGCACCTGCATCGAGATCCGCCATCAATGTAATTGATTCCTCGCCGTCGAGCGGCCCGTCGATGGCGTCGCTCGCGGCTTCGGTCAACGCTCGGATCTTCGCAGCCGTCCCCGGCGTCTCGATCTTGAAATAAGCAAGCTGCGGGATCGCCTGGGCAAGTTCTACCAGCAGTCGGACGGAAAGCGTGACCCCGCTCAAGGGTGCGTCCTGCACCATGATCGGAATGTCGATGGCGTCGGCGAGCTGTTCGAAATGCTCCCGAATGCCGGTCTCGTCCGCTTTCAAGGCTGTGCCGTGATAGGGCGGCATCATCATGATCATTGCCGCACCGGCGTCCTCCGCGCGTTTGGCGCGCTCGACCGCGATCCGCGTGCTGAAATGGCTACAGGTCACAATGATCGGGATACGGCCCGCAATATGGTCGAGACAGATCGTGAGCAGCGAATCTCGTTCCTCATCGGTCAGCAGGAACTGCTCCGAAAAGTTCGCCAGAATACAGGCGCCGTCCACTCCTTGGTCAACGATGCAGTCGAGGGCGCGGCGCTGACTGTCGAGATCGAGGTCGCCAGTCTCGGTAAAAGTGGTCGGAACGACGGGCAAGATACCGGAATAGGTGGTCTTGGTCATGAATCGGCGGTCTCCTCTCATGTTCGGAAATCAAGATAAGCTGTGCGCGGCGCTTGTCGAAGGTCCGATGTGTGACCGTCGTGGTTCGACAAGCTCACCATGACGGAAGGGGAAGACCGAACCAACACTCAAATCTCGTCATTCTGAGCCTGTCGAAGGATGTCGAGCCATCCGGCATGCGCTCACAGCGCCTGGATATCGTCCCGCAATATTTCCAGCCCCCGACGCATTAGCCGGTCGGCAGCATCGGGTGTTTTCCAGGCCGCATGTGCCGCAAGGGTGACGTTCTCGAGGCTGCAGAACGGAGAGCCCGCATCGAGCGGTTCTTCCGTGAAGACATCCAGCGCCGCGTGCCCCAACGGGCCATCGGTGAGGGCGGTCACCAGCGCCGCATCGTCTACTAAACCGCCACGCGCGGTATTCACCAGAATCGCCCCCGGCTTAACTGATTGCAGCAGCGGAGCACCGATCATCTCGTGGGTTTCCTCCGCATAAGCAATATGGAGTGAAATCGCGTCGGCCTCGCGGAACAATTGCTCCAGCGGTACTTCCCGGCACGGCAAGGCGGGCTCAACACCGCTGCGGTTCCAGGCCAAGCAGTTCATGCCGAAACCACTCGCCATGCGGCAAAGTTCGGCGCCCACGGCGCCGGTGCCGACAATGCCCAACGTCTTACCTGCCAGCTCAATCCCTTCGAAGGAGCGCCATGTGCCACCGCGAATTTCGCGATCCATCTGCGCCAATCCCCGTGCTGCCGCCATCAACAGGGCGAAGGCATGCTCGGCTATACTGCGATCGCCGTATCCCGCTACGTTCCGCACGGCGATGCCCAACGCGCCGCCCGCCGCCGGGTCCACGTAATTGGCGACACCCGTGCCGAGAAAGACGACGGTGCGCAGTGTCTCCGCACTCGCCTTCAGTAGGTCCGGTGTCATGATCGTGTGCCCGTTCATTACCCCTTTATAGCCGTTCACGATTTCCGGCAGATCTGACTGGTCCGGATCGCCCATATGCAGATCGATCCCTTCCGTCAGCGCACTCGGATACGTGGCCATCAGATCGCGCATGTTTTTGGCGCAGTCGATATAGATGGAATGCCCGGTCATCGAAGATATCTCCCGCTCACCCTTCGACAGGCTCAGGGTGAGGTCTAAAGAATGTTGCACTTAACAATCTCATCCTGAGCTTGTCGAAGGATGAACCCGCGCTCTACCCCGCCAGCCGCTTCGTTGCGTCCGCCGCCAGGGTCTTGCGGTCTAGTTTGTTGGTGCTTGCGAGCGGCAAGTCGTCGAGCAGCCAGACGTGGCGGGGATGCTGATAGGCAGGACCGTCCGCGAGGGCATGTTGCTTGACCGTATCCGCGTCTAAGTTCTCTCCGTCCGCCGCGACCACGAAGGCGACCGGCATGGCGCCGCGGACTTCATCCTCGACCGGCACCACGCAGGCTTGTTTGATGGCGGGGTGGCTTTCCAATAGTTTCTCGACTTCGACTGGGAAGACGTTTTCGCCGTTGCAGACGAACATGTCATCAACCCGGTCAACGAAATAGTGAAATCCCTGAGCGTCGCGCCGCAGGATATCGCCGGTCTTATAGTAACCGTCCTCAGAGATCACTTCGGCGGTTTTGGCTGGTAGTTTGTGATATCCCGGCATGAGCGCCGGGCAGTCCATCTGGAGCTCGCCTTGGTCCGCGTCTAGGTTGCCGCCGTCGACAAGGCGCATCCGTACTTCTGGGACGGGGTGGCCGAGAGAGAGGTCGGGTGTCGGCAAGCCGTCCGGATGGCCGGCGAAACAGACTGGCCCAGCTTCCGTCGTGCCGTAGCCGTAGGAGATGGAGACGTCGTCGAATATTTTGCGGATATCGTCGAACAGGCGCTGCGTCGCCGGGGCCGAGCCCATGCGCACGATCTTGACCGAGGAGAGATCGGTCGCCTCAACCAGCGCCGTTTCCTTCGTTACCAGCGCCATCATCGTCGGCACTGAGGTCAGCCAAGTGCAGCGGAATTTCTCGATCGCCTTGACGTAACTCTCGGTCGTGAATTGCGGCAGCAGCACGATGGTGGCATGGCCGAGCAAGGCGGCCTTGGCGATGGCGAGTGCATTCATGTGATAAAGCGGTGCGGCGACCAGTAATCGGTGCGCCTCGATGCCGCCGCCCTTTGAGCGCATTTCGATGACCCAGAGATGCCCGTAATGGGTGAGCGGCACCCCCTTCGGCTTACCGGTCGAGCCCGACGTGTAGAGAAACATGGCGACCTCTTCTTGGCCGCATGTGACGATCTCAAACTCGCCCGGATCGAGGAAGTCTCCGAAATCATTATCGAATTGGACGATGGGCAATCCGTCCGGCACCGCATCACGTCGGACGGCGTCGGTGAAGACGATCTTGGCGTCGCAATCTTCCAAGATGTAGGCAATGGTTTCCTTCGGGAACCGCCAGTTGACCGGGACGGAAATCATCCCGGCCCGCATGGTGCCGAAATATGTCACCAGATAGTCGGCGCTGTTGGCCGCCAGGATGGCGATTCGGTCGCCGCGCTGGAACCCCTTAGCCACTAAGGCACGAGCGACGGCATTGGCGCGCTGGTCGATGTCGCCATGGGTCAGTTCAACGGGATTGTCGAAATCTGATGCGTCGATCAACGCGATCTTATCGAGGTCTTTGCTGCGATCCGTCAGATCGCCGAGATTACCTGTCGCTGGGAGCATGTTAGTAGGTTCGCTTCTTGTGTTCTGGAATTTTGCTGACTTTCAGTCATATAGACGGAGCGACCGGTGTTGAAACCGGCTTACCCGTTCCAGACACCATCGATGCGGATACGCCGCAGCGCAAGATCGCCACTACCGACCGGCAGAAGGAACTCATTAAAAGGGTCCCGGAAGCCTCGGTCGACCGTGCGGATCATCGGTTTGCCGTCGATGCTGACATGCATTTTACCGGATCGAGTCCTTGTCCAGATCAAGCGCACAGGTTTTTCAGGATCGAAGCGAAAGTTGGATTCAACTTCATCGACAATGGAAGCGCCACCCTGACTATTAACGCGCAAAAGGCGCAGTTTGGAGCGGTGCTCTGCCTCGCGTCTGGAAGCGGTGAAACGTGCCGGGGGAAGTAGCGCACTCTTGCAGTACGAAGATGTCTACCGCGACCGCCTGGCTCAAATTCCAATTAAAGTCCAATCCTCCGGACAAGTGATCGGCGCGGAAAGCATCACCCGTTTCCCGACGAGCAAGCCGGTTCGAACCCGCGGCCTCTTCGAACAGGCGCGCGTCGAGCCACATATCAATATCCAAATTCGCTTTAATTTCGATTCCGCGCGCCTACGTGCAGGGGCGAATGAGCTACTCGATGAGATCGGCCAAGCGCTGAAGCATGAAGCGTTGAATGACCGACATATCATCATCGAAGGACATACGGACAGCACTGGTACGGCGACCTACAATCGGAAACTGTCGATTAAGCGATCAGCGACCGTTCGTCTTGAGCTTATGGGGCGGGGTATTGAAGGGCATCGTTTGTCTGCGCTCGGCTTCGACAAGACGATGCTCCTTGCGGACAATGCGACGGAGGACGGTCAGACGCGTGACTTTCGTCAATATGGGGAAATGCTAAGCGCGTTAACGTTTGTTGGTGCCGTCGTGCCTAAGTGTCGTAAAGCATTCCCGGATGACACGACATAGTGTCAACTTCGGCGCGGGCCAAAGTGCCTTCCAAGCCTTCCATGGCTGCCGCGGTGACGCCTTCATTATGGGCCGTGTCTTCGTTGTGTCCTGCGCCCAAGGCTTCCTCGACGGTCTCCATGTAACTGTCTTCAAGCATGTATTGGATTGAAATATCCATCTTACTTCGCTTCTCTTGTAAATAAATTAAAAGAGAACCATAACTCTATATATTGTTTAAGTGAAACCCCTTTTTACTATATGTAGCAAGCATTTCGAATTCGCTCAGTTTGCTAATACTTGGTCTAATCCAGAATAACATGGGGGATGAATCGGGCATCGTCGCCAGTCACCAATATCTTGTCCTCGCGAATGCACATTCCGGCGGCGCGGCTAGCGACGACCCAGCATCCGGCCATTGGGTAATTGCCGTCGAATTCCGGCAGCGGATGGAAGGCTTGTACGATATGCCCTTCCTGTCCGTAGTCGCCCGGGTGCAAAGTCTCTGTCGCCCCTTGTCGGACCAGGTCGATATTTTGACCCTCTCGGGAGTAGATCGGTTTCCGCACAAAGGTATCGCCAAGTGCTGAGGCGCGCGGGTCGTCTTCGAAATACGCTGGTAGTAAATTCGGGTGCCCTTCGAACATTTCCCACAGGAGCGGCAATAGCCCCTTATTCGAAAGGATGGATTTCCAAGCGGGCTCCATGAACACCGTGCCGCTCTTGGGGATATGAGCAGCGAATTCCTCGGCGAGCAGCCATTCCCAAGGGTAGAGCTTGAAGAGGGTGTCTATTACACGGTCGTCGGGATCGGTGAAGCGGCTGGCGGGGTCGATACCAATTGCCTCGATCTCCATCAAGACCGTCTCGAGTCCGCCCTGGCGCGCGCAATCCTCCAAATAAGCGACGGTGCCGCGATCTTCCTCGCTGCCGGTGGCGCAGGCGAGATGTAGGGGGCCGGGGATGCCAAAATTAGCGAGGGTTTCGACGATCCGTTCGTGAAGTGAGTTGAATTGATCGCAGCCTTCGGGCACTAAACCCCGTTCCAGTGCCTGTTCCAACCAGACCCATTGGAAGATAGAAGATTCGTAAAGCGCGGTCGGCGTGTCCGCATTGTATTCGAGGAGCTTTGCTGGGCTGATGCCGCCGTATGAGAAATCCATCCGGCCATAGAAGTTCTTCTCCTGCCGGTTCCAACTGCCCGCGATGTAATCCCAATAGGTCTCCGGAATGGCGAGGCGGCGTAACACTTCCTCGTCGGCCACAGCACGTTCCACGACCGCGAAGCAAAAGTTCTCGATTTCCTCGACCGGGTCTTCGAGGTCGTCCTCGATTTGCCGCAAGGTGAACCGGTAATAGGCGCTTTCATCCCAATAGGGATCGCCATCAATCGAATGGAAATCAAAGCCGTGCTCAACGGCCGTCTCTTTCCAGTCTTCCCGTTCCGCGACGGGGATACGCTGCATATGTTTAGCCGGCGACGGAACCGAAGGAACGGGCTCGAGCACCAAACCCACCGCGCGAGAGGGTCGAGGTTTTCGCGCTTGGCCGGGCACCGGTTGATTTGGCGATCTGGGTGCGACCGATTTGATTGCCGACCTTTTTATTGTCCGCTGTGCGATAGGATTTTGCGTCATCCTTGGAGCGATAGAGAGGCTGCGACGCAACGCCGGAGCGACCACCGAGCATGCTGCCCATCATGTAGCCCATCATCAACGGCATGAAAATGGATCCACCACTTTGGGTCTGATGTTGCGACGAAGTCTCGCATTGCTCTGCCCCGAAATCGGCTTCGCAGTCCTGCTGAGAGGTATATTTTGGCGCGACTTGAGCGTGTTGCGATTTGGCGGCTTGGTAGTCCGCTTCGCACTGTTCGCGCTCAACATCGCCGTTGGCGAGGCATTGAGACAGGTTTTGGAAGACGGCCGCATCCACTGCCGGCTCATCGCAAGCCGTCAGCGCAAAGACGCTGGCGCTCATCATGACCAGACCGATTGTTTTTGAACGCTTCATTGTATCCCTCTCGAGGTTTCTTAGTTTCCCTTTAATATCCAACTATATCGTTGCTTCTGGAACGATTGCCAAGGGAAGTTTACTCTTCGAAATTCACGACCATGCTGTTCTCGGTGATACCGACACGCGGGATTGTCCGCAACACCCGGTTCAGGTCCGCGAGGGAGCGGTATGGCAATGGTTTGAAGTCGATTTTTTGCACGAGACGTGGCAATTCGTCACCGATGTCTCGGTCGAAGGCGAAGCATTTTATTATCTCTATTCCGGTCGCGGCTCCACGAACCAATCGAACCGCATGGATGGTCCTGGAATTTGCAAATCCTTGCTGCCCGCCACGATAATCCAGTGGCGGAAGGTGGGGAACGTTCAAGTCTTTGAGTTGTAAATGGCGGTGACGTCCATAGTCGTGTTTGGCGTTATGACTTAATAATATTATTAAATATAATTATTTTCCCTAATCAACGCATTCTATTACTGCGAAAAGCGCCGCGCATGTCCGGAAGGCTGGCGATAATCCGCCGGGTGACATCGTCGGCCATCGAAGGGAACACGTCTTGGTCGCCGTGAAATCGTCCGGCCGAGAAGGCACCAATAGGAAAGCTCACTGGTGACAACGGTATCGTGCCTTCGGACCGATTGGCAACATGCGCGGCGCGCCACAGTTCCTTGCCGTCCCGCGCCCGGATCAGTCGCATGGCCACATGTAACTTCGCCTGCGCCCAAACAACCATGAACGTGGTCTCCAGTCCTTTGGTCACGATTTCGACCGCAGTATCGCAGCGGGTCGCCTG
>JBMYRC010000154.1:0-9319 GCA_049601975.1 Alphaproteobacteria bacterium
CTGACCGTGAACGAGACATGCTCCATCACAGGACGGCGCGACCCCATGCTGCACCACGATTGCGACGCCACCTTCGGGGATTCGGGCTCGCCGATCCTCGTGCGTGACGGGGATAAAATCGGCGTCGGCGCCTTGAATGTCGCGGTCGGCTCAAGAAACGGGAAATCCGTCGGCATCGCCATTCTTCTGCCCAAAGGTGCGGTCAAATGATGGTTAGCCTGTAATGGAAACCTGGCAGTACATATGCGTTCTCGGAGTCTGTTGGCTCGCAGCAATCTTTGTGTTGCGGCGCTGGATGTCGACTATTTTATCCTTCGACGTCGCTTGCGCCGGGATGTTGCTCTATTTGATGGTTATATCGGCAATTAACGGTGAATACTCGCTAACTTATCTCGGCGGCGGGTTTTGATCTGGGATTTACGAACGGGTCGCTCGAACCCATATCGCTCGCGGGGTTAACTCGCCAAAAAAATAGAAGAAGGAATCGCCATATGCGCTGCGAGGTCGTCGCCATCGGAACGGAACTATTACTGGGGCAGATCGTCGATACGAACTCGTCCTGGATTGGCGAGCAGCTAGCCATGTTCGGGATCGATTCCCATTTCCAGACCAAGGTTGGCGACAATTTCGATCGTATGGAGTTTTGCATCCGGCAAGCGTTGGAGCGGAGCGACGCGGTGATCTGTTGCGGCGGTCTCGGCCCGACCCAGGACGACATCACGCGCGATGTGCTCGCCGACATCATGGGGGCGGAGCTGGTGCGCGACGAGGCCATCGTCGACAAGATCCGGCACATGTTTGAATCGCGTGGACGTGTGATGACCGACAACAACCGCCGCCAAGCCGATATTCCCGTTGGCGCCGAGCCGATCCCGCATATGCCGGGGACCGCGCCTGGCATGTTCTGTCCCATCGGCGATAAGGTGATCTATGCGGTGCCGGGCGTCCCCTATGAGATGCGCGAAATGATGGAGAGCTTCATCCTGCCGGACTTGGTGCGCCGCTCCGGCGAGACGGCGGTGATCCGCAGCCGCACATTGCGAACTTGGGGCGATAGCGAATCCGGATTGGCGGAGAAGCTCGGCGATCGGATCGATCATCTCGACGGTATTGGCAATCCCACTCTGGCGTTCCTCGCCAGCGGTATCGAAGGGATCAAGGTCCGTATCACCGCCAAATCCGCGACCGAGGAAGCGGCGAGCGAAATACTTGCGGCGGAAGAACAATTTCTGCGCAATCTGCTTGGCGATATCGTCTTCGGCATCGATGAGGAAACGATGGAAACGGTCGTCCTTGAGCGCATGCGCCGCCAGGGCATGACCCTCGCGGTTGCGGAATCCTTGACTGGCGGCGTTATGGCGTCGCGCCTCAGCGATATCGATCGACAGCTGGAGGTGTTTCGGGGGGCGACGATCACCGCCGGACACGACCAAGGCACCGGCCCCGAACGTGCGATTGCCGCGGCTCGCAAGGCGCAGGCGGATTACGGCACGGATGTCGGGATCGCGGTGGTGGAAGCCATCGCGTCCGACGGCCAGCGTCGGGGGACGGTCTATCTCGGCATTGTCATGGGGAATACGGAATTCACCGAACTGGTGGCTCTACCGGGCGACCGCGCAAGGTTGCGCAATTACGCGGTCATCGGGTTGATGAACTACCTACGGAAGCTGCTGTCGTAGCCGCGTTCGTTTCCCGGCCGAAGAGCCGGGATCCAGATTTAGTAGAATCTTTCGGACGAACTAGGACCCGGATAACGCCAGTACGTTTCCGGGATACGGTGAGTGCGCCTAAGCCGCCACCTGCTCCGCTGTCGGCACGTCGCCCGCCACCGTGGTTCGGCGCATGTCGCGAATTTCGTCGACATCGTTGAAAGCAGTGACCCGATGCATGGTTTGCCGGTTGTCCCAAATGACTAGGTCGTATTGCCGCCATTTGTGTGAATACACGTACTCCCGCTGGGTTGCCGCTTCCGTAAGGTCGCGAATGAGGCACATCGCCTCCGGGCGCGGCAAGCCGAGAATTTGGCCGATATGAGCTGATAGGTAGATTGATTTCCGCCCGGAAACCGGATGCGTCCGGGTGAGGCTTTGGCGCACCGGGGTAAAGTTGCGCTTCTCCTCCTCGGTCAAATCATCGAATCCAAGCGAGCCCCGCGAATAGAGCAACGAGTGCTCACACACCATGTCCTCGATAAGCTCCTTGGTCTTATCGTTGAGCGCGTCATAGGCCGCGCGCATATCGGCAAATTGGGTCTCGCCGCCTTCTTCGGTGACGATGCGGCCGGAGAGCAGCGAATATTTCGCCGGGACGGCTTTGTATGAGCTGTCCGAATGCCAGAGCCGGTTGCCGAGATTGAACATCCGCGCCCGGTCGTCTCGCCGGAACGGCTTGTTGCCTTTATTGAGATTGGAGACGTCGGCCATCTCCGGACCAAGGCGGCGGTCTTCTTCCTTGGTGATGTTGGAGATACTGCCCGGCAGCTCCAGCTCGCCGAAGTTCCGGCTGAACGCGGTCTGCTGTGCGTCGGTGATGTTTTGGCCGTGAAAGACAAGGACGGCGTATTTATCCATCCCCGCTTCAAGGATTGCCACATCTTCGGCACTCAGCGGTTCGCGCAAGTCGATATCGCTGACCTCGCCGCCAATATGCGGGTGGAGTGGTTTGATTGTCGCTGTCATTTGATGCTCTCCATCGAAAGTCGTGCGCGAATTATGCCACATCGCGATGGCCGTTTCCCATATCATTTATATGTAACTCGCTGAGTGTGGAATAAAGGTGCGGCGGACTGACGCGATGGATTTCAAAGGCGAGATATTGGTGGAGGCGCCCCGGGACGCGGTCTACGCAAAGATTCGCGATGCTCAATTCTTCGTCTCCTGCATCGAGGGGGTGCGCGACCTCGAGGAGGTGGACGCGACCCACTACACTGCCGTCATGGAAAGCAAAGTCGCCTATATCAAGGTTGCCTTCGAGGTGGCAGTGGAACTGTCGCGGGACGAGGCGCCGGCCCTGATTGAGGCGAAGATCGAGGGGCGGCCAATGAAGATCGCGGGGCGTCTCACGGCCCGTTCCGTCACGTGTTTGGAAGAGGTGGGCGACGGTACGAAAATCATCTACGAGACGGATTTGTCGCTCACCGGCAAGCTCGGTAGTCTCGGTCGGCCCGTGTTGACGGCCAAGGCCAAGGACATGGAAAAACAATTCGCCGAGAATTTGCGGAATGCCTTCTCGGCATCGAAAACAGAGGCTGCGACATGATCCCTTTTGAGCTCGCGCAACCGTCCTCCCTACAAGAGGCCGTTGGGCTGCTGGACCCGGACGACCCGACCATACGGCCCTTGGGCGGTGGCACCGCCTTGATGTTGATGATGAAGTCGGGATTGTTCCAGCCGAGCCTGTTGGTCAGCTTGGCGGGTGTCGAGGGTACCTATCGCGGCATTTCAGCAGCGGCGGACGGCTCACTAACCATTGGCGCGCTGACGCCGTTGCGGGCGTTGGAGCAATCGGCGGATATCCCCGCTGTGGTGCGCAGTACGATGCGTACACTCTCGAATGTGCGGGTGCGGAACGTGGCGACGGTGGGCGGTAGTCTGGCCCATGGCGACCCACATATGGATTTGCCGCCGGTGATGACCGCGCTTGGTGCATCGGTGACGGTAATGGGGCCGTCGGGGGAGCGCAGAATCGTGCTCGAGGATCTGTATCAGGGATATTACGAGACGGCCTTGGCTTCGAACGAACTCATCGCGTCTTTATCGGTGCCGTCGCAAGCGGGAATGCGTGCGGCTTACCAGAAAGTAACGACCCGTTCGGCCGACGATTGGCCGGCATTAGGGATTGCCGTTTCGATCGCTCAGGAGGGCACGACGAAAGTGGTCGTCAGCGCCGCGACGGAAAAGCCGACGCGGTTGACCGGTGCTGAAAGCGTGCTCTCAGGTGCCGCAATCGACGACGACGTTCTGAGGCGCGCCGGAGACGCGGCGGCGGATGAGGCGGCGTTGATCTCCGACCCGCAAGGTAGTGCCGCCTATAAGCGCGAATTGCTGAGGGTGACGGTTGGGCGCGCCGTGCGCCAAGCGCTCAATGGGGAGGCAAGCTGATGGCGATGCAGACGACAGTCATCGGGCAATCGATCCCACGTCTTGAGTCCAACGATAAGGCGACGGGCCGGGCCGAATACATCCACACCATGCGCCTGCCGGGAATGCTGCACGCTAAAGTGTTCCGCAGCGACACGCCGCATGGGCGCATTCTCTCCATCGATACGGCGGAGGCGGCGGCGCTGCCCGGCGTCCACGGCGTCTATACGGGTGAGGATATTCTGAAGGTCATGCCGGTGCCCTATTACGGTCCGGCCTTCCACGATCAACCGATCCTGGCGCTGGAGAAGGTGCGCTATGTGGGCGAGCCTGTCGCCGTCGTGTTGGCGGAGGACCCGCACGTGGCGGAAGAAGCGGCGCAATTAATTTACGCCGAGTACGAAGAACTTCCGGCAGTCTACGACGAGGTCGAGGCTATGACGTCGGAAGCGATTGTCCATGAGGAACTGAAACCCGCGGGCACTTTCCCCGACCTCAAGCATCTGGTCGGGCGGCGCGATACCAACGTCGCACTCGATTATCACCTGCGGCGTGGTGAGATGGAGGGCGTGTTCGCCGACGCCGCGCATGTCTTCGAGCATACCTTCCGCACCCAACAGACTATGCACACGCCTTTGGAGCCGATGGCGACCTTGGCGGAGCAACGCGAAGGCCGCTTGATCCTGCACTCTTCCAGTCAGAGCCCGTCTTTCGTGCGGATAGAGATCGCGCGTCTGCTCGGCTGGCCGGAGAACAAGGTCCGGGTCCGGGTGCCTTTCCTCGGCGGCGGTTTCGGGGCCAAGGTCTACATCAAGACGGAAGCCCTGGCGGCAGCGTTGGCGCTGTTGGCGAACCGGCCCATCAAATACGCACAGACCATGGAGGAGCAGTTCTACACGATCTCCAAACACCCGAGCACCTTCCGCATCAAGAGCGGCATAGACGGGTCCGGCAAGATATTAGCGCGCGAGTGCGAGGTCTGGTGGAACGGCGGCGCCTATGCGGATATTGGGCCGCGCGTGACCCAGAAATCGGGTTTCACGGCGGCGGGTCCCTATGATATTGAAAATGTCTCCATCGACTCCCATGCGCTCTATACCAATCGCCCACCGGCGGGTGCGTTGCGCGGCTTCGGCATTCCGCAGCTGGTTTGGGCGTATGAGAGCCACACTGACCTGATCGCGCGCGAGCTCGGCGTCGATCCGATGGCGTTCCGGCGGCAGAACATCCTGAAGAACGGACGGCCCCAGGCGGTCGGCACCACCCTGGTAGATACGGAGATCGACGGCGTGCTGGCAGAATTGGACCGCCGGATGAACTGGTCGGGACCATTTGAGAAGGGGGATGGCACCGTAAAGCGCGGGCGCGGGATTGCCGTCGGTTTCAAGGCGTCGATCTCGCCCACAACCTCCATGGCCATCGTCAACGTCAATGCGGATGGCAGCGTCATCGTCCATTGCAGCACCACCGATATGGGGCAGGGCTCGGACACGGCGATGGCGCAGATCGCGGCGGAGGTGCTTGGCGTTGGCGTCGATAAGGTGATCGTCATCCACCCGGACACGGACGTCACACCCTACGACATGTCCACGCTCGGCTCGCGCTCGACATATCACATGGGCCATGCGGTGCGGCTCGCGGCGACGGAAGCCCGCGACAAACTGGCCGAGATGGCAAAGGAGCTTGGCCTGCCCGAGGGCACGAACGCGCCGGTCGACGAATTGTTCCGCCGCAAATACGGCATGCAGGCCGGTAATGTCATTGGCTCCGGTAGTTTCATCCCGCCGTACAAACCGACCGACCACGACACCGGCCAATCGCCGGAAGCCACGCCCTATTGGATGATCGGCGCCACCGGCATCGAGCTATCCGTGGATACGGAGACCGGGCATGTCACCATCGAGCGGCTGATCACCGTCGCCGATCTCGGCACCGCCCTCAATCCGGAGATCGTCGCGACGCAATTGTCGGGTGCCGCTATCATGCAGCTGGGCTTCACCATGACCGAGGATATGGTCTATGACGCGGGCCAGGTGACGAACGCTAACCTCGCGGATTACAAGATACCCGGCTTCTTCGACATACCGCCCGTCATGGAGAATGTCATCGTCGAGGCTGAACAGAAAAGCGGCCCGTTCGGCGCTAAGGGTGTCGGCGAATCCGGCACCTTCGGCGTCTCCCCGGCCATCGCCAATGCAGTGGACGATGCGGTCGGGGTGCGTATCACCGAGATGCCGTTGACCCCGGAGAAAGTATTCCTCGCATTGAGAAAAGCCGCCGGCCAACCGTTGGAGGAGGTGTGAGATGAGCGCTGAGAAACGCACGATCCAATTCAAGCTAAACGGTCGCGACGTCTCCGCCGATGTTGCACCCCACTGGAACATGGTGGAATTGCTGCAAGGCGAATTCGGCCTCACCGGAGCCCGTGAGAGCTGCGGCCAAGGCCTCTGCGGCTGCTGCACCGTGCTGATGGACGGCCTAGCCGTAACCGGATGCCTGTCGCTCGCAATCTTGGCGGACGGCAAGGATATCGAGACCATCGAGAGCCAAGATGCCGACGGTGAGCTAAGCGCCGAACAACGTGCCTTCATCGAGAGCGGTGGCTTGCAATGCGGCTATTGCACGCCGGGCATGATCCTGATGGCCAAGAAACTGCTCGACGAGAATCCGAACCCAACCGACGACGACGTGCGGCACTATCTATCGGGCAACCTGTGTCGTTGTGCCGCCTATCCTGAGATTATCGCGGCGGTTCACCGGGCGGCGGAATTGCGGCGGGCGACTTAGTCCCCCTCAATCTAGCTCTCTCCCCTTGAGGGAGAGGGAGGGTCTCGTCGCTTCTTCGCACCGCTATACCTCTTTTGATAAAGCTTAAGAGACTGTTGTCGAAGGGGGAGGTTGTATGTCCAATCGCAAGAATGTCGTTGTCATACCGGGCGACGATGCTGCGCCGGAGGCCGTTTATCCGACTGTTGAGTTTCTGAAGACGCTGGGCCTGGAGATCGATTTTGTGTTTCCGCCCAGTGGCGACGATGCCGTGAAATCTCACGGGACGGGTTTCCCGGACGAGACGCGCGTTGCCATCGACAACGCCGACGCTACGCTTTTCGGCGCGGGCAGCAATGCATCGACTGAAATCGTGCGTTACCTCCGCTGGGGCAAGGGTACCTTCGCGAACGTTCGACCGGCGCGTTGGATTCCGGGCTGCAAGAGCCCACTTGCCGAGCCCGAGGGCATTGACATGGTGATTCTACGCGAAAACCTGGAGGATTTGGCACTCGGCATCGGTGGTGATCTCGAGGAACTTTTCCCGCTAAATCTGTCGAGCGGCCGGGCCAAATCTACGCTCAATGAGCTCGCGGAAGAGTTTGGCGGTGGGAAATACGCGGTCAAGGTGATCACCGAAGGCGGGGCGGAGCGGATCAGCCGCTACGGGTTTGAGCTTGCCCGCGAACGTAAGGCGGCCGGCAAGCGCGGGAAGCTCACTTGCGGCACCAAACACAATTTGATCCCGCAGCCGGACGGGCTGTTCCTCGAGGTCTGTACCCGGGTCGCCGAGGAGTATCCGGATATCGAGTACGAGAACTGGCTGATCGACGATTTCGCCCGGCGTATCATCGTCGAGCCGCAGGAGATGGATGTCGTGGTCCTCCCCAGCCTCTACGGGGATATTTTCTCGGACGCGGCCGGCGGCTTGATCGGCGGCCTCGGTCTCTGCCCGAGCGGATGCTACGGTGGCGATTACGCCTATTTCGAGCCGATCCACGGAACGGCACCCGATCTCTTGGGGCAGAACATCATCAACCCCACCGCGACAATGCGGACGGCAAGCATGATGCTGCGCCATCTCGCCTATGGCGAGACGGCGGATCGCCTGGAAAATGCCATCGATGCGGTCTACCGCGATGAAGACCGATTGACCCCGGACCAAGGCGGAACCGCGAGCACGACCGAGTTCTGCGCGGCCGTGGCGGGGCGTCTTAGCTAGACGTCCCAATTTCGTGCGTTATCTCCTTCTTCAAATCAAATGAAGGAGTATCGCCATGGGTGCGTTGTCGGGTGTGAAAGTTGTTGAGTTCGCGGGCATTGGGCCGGGGCCGTTTTGCTGCATGTTGCTGGCCGATATGGGGGCCGAGGTCATTCGAGTCGATCGGGCTATGAATGTCGGCAATGACATGTACGAGCCGAAATACAATAACCTGCTGCGCGGCCGCAAAAACTTGGCGCTGGATCTCAAACACCCGGACGGTGTCGAGGCAGCGCTAAAGCTCTGTGACAAGGCGGATATCATCATCGAAGGCTTCCGGCCGGGCGTGATGGAGCGGCTTGGGCTCGGGCCCGACGTTGTTTTCGCCCGAAACAAGAAGGTCGTCTTTGGGCGTATGACGGGCTGGGGTCAAGACGGCCCAATTGCCAAAACACCAGGCCACGACATCAATTATATCGCACTTACCGGGGCTCTTTACGCTATCGGAACAAAAGAGAAGGGCCCGGTCCCGCCGCTCAATCTCGTCGGTGACTTCGGCGGTGGCGCTCTTTACATGGCGATGGGCGCGCTCGCTGCCTATATCGAAGCGCAGAAGTCCGGCGAAGGACAAGTGGTCGATTGTTCGATGGTCGAAGGTGCGACGTCGCTGATGTCGTCAGTTTACGGAATGCTCGCGGATGGCCGTTATGTCGAGGAACGCGAGGAAAACCGTCTCGACGGTGGTTGTCATCATTATAACGTATACGAAACAAGTGATGGTGAGCATATCTGCATCGGCTCCAACGAGCCGCAGTTCTATGCGGAAATGCTGAAAGCCGTGGGATTGGACCAGGCGAACCTGCCGCCGCAAGCTGACCGGGATGCTTGGCCGGAAATGACGGAAAAGCTCGCGGCGATCTTCAAAACCAAGACGCGGGAAGAATGGACCGACATCATGGAGCAGAGGGAAATCTGCTATGCGCCCGTCCTGCGCCCGAGCGAAGCCATCAAGCACCATCACAACGTGGCGCGGGACACCTTCATTGAGGTCGACGGTTTCATGCAGCCGGGGCCGGCACCGAAGTTCTCCCGCACCGAAAGCAAAACCCCCATGGGCTGCGCCTATGCGGGCGAGCACACGGAGGAATCCTTGGCCGAATGGGGCTTCGGGGCGTCCGATATTGCGGCACTGACGAGCTCAGGGGCGGCGAAGCAGCGGTAGGGTAATCGAAAGCCCCCCCACCCTAACCCTCCCCCGCAAGCGGGAGAGGGG
>JBMYRC010000155.1:0-9314 GCA_049601975.1 Alphaproteobacteria bacterium
CCGTCAGAGGCCGCGATTTCGGTCAGAACACCCGCCGACGGAGCGGGTACCTCGACCGTGACCTTGTCGGTCTCCAGTTCGACCAACGGCTCGTCTACCTCGACCGATTCGCCGACATTCTTGAACCATTTGAGGACGGTCGCCTCCGACACCGATTCGCCGAGGGCGGGGACCATGATTTGAACCGACATATGTCGAGCCTTTCCTGATAGAGCCTTCTTGATTTGAGCCTACGAACGCTTCGCACGCACGGACTTTTTAGCGGGCGCTTTACGCGGCGCCCGCGCGGGTTTCTTGGCGGGTAAGGTGAGCGCCTCGTCGACCAGTTTTTCTTGTTCCATCGTGTGACGGCGGAGCGATCCGGTGGCCGGCGACGCGGCTTCGGGGCGGCCGACATAGGTCACCCGAGGATTGGCCGCGCCGATATCTTCCAGCACGTCTTCAACCCGTTCGCGTGCGAAGAACCAGGAACCCATATTCCGAGGTTCTTCCTGGCACCAAACAAAATCAGCGTTCTTTAAACGCTCGAGGTCCATGGTCAGTGCCTTTTTTGGGAAAGGATAAAGCTGTTCCATCCGCATGATAAAGATATCCTTGAGGCCGCGCTTATCGCGTTCCTCAGCGAGGTCATAATAAACCTTGCCCGAACACAGGACGACGCGCCGGATGTCGCTATCCTTTGCAAGTTCCCTGGTCCAATGTCGGTCGTCCCAGAGTACGCGGTGGAATGTGGTTCCCATCGCCATCTCACTTAACGCTGAGACGCAGCGTTTGTGTCGCAGTAGGGATTTCGGCGTCATAATGATTAGTGGCTTGCGGAATTCGCGCCGCATTTGCCGCCGCAATACGTGGAAGTAATTTGCAGGCGTCGTCAGATTCACGACTTGGATATTATCTTCCGCGGAGAGCTGCAGGTAGCGTTCTAGCTTTGCAGAACTATGCTCCGGTCCTTGGCCTTCATAGCCATGCGGTAGCAGCAACACAAGGCCGCTCATCCGCAGCCATTTAGATTCGCCGGAGACGATGAATTGATCGATTATGACCTGCGCGCCGTTAGCAAAATCGCCGAACTGCGCTTCCCACATCACCAGTGAGTGCGGCTCAGCCAGGGAATAACCGTACTCGAATCCGAGCACGCCGAATTCCGAAAGCGGGCTGTCGATCACCTCGAAGGGCGCTTGCCCGTAACGGATATTGCTGAGCGGTATATTCCGCTCCTCGGTGGTTTGATCGATCAATACAGCGTGGCGTTGACTGAAGGTGCCGCGTTGCGAATCTTCGCCGGATAGACGGACCGGAATGGATTCGCACAAGAGCGTGCCGAGACCCAAAGCTTCCGCCGTCGACCAATCGATACCTTCGCCGGATTCGATCATCTTCCGCTTCGCATGCAGCTGGCGAACTATCTTCGAATTGACCTCGAAGTTCTGCGGCACTTCGGAAATCGCGTAGCCGACCTCTTGCAACAGGCCAAGCTCGACCCCTGTCTCGCCGCGTCGGGCATCGCCGCTGGCAAGTTGCATACCGGCCCAGCGGCCTTCCAGCCAATCCGCTTTGTTCGGCTTGTAGCTATTGGCGGCTTCAAATTCTGAATCCAGATGGGCACGAAAACTCTGCACGACTCTATCGCCTTCACCCTGTTCGATCAGACCTTCGTCTTCGAGGCGCTTGGCATAGAGCGCGCGCGTCGTCGGCTGCTCCTTGATATGCCGGTACATGATCGGTTGGGTAAATGCGGGTTCGTCGGATTCGTTGTGACCGTGACGGCGATAACACCACATGTCGATCACGACGTCCTTCTTGAAGCGTTGCCGGTACTCCATCGCGATGCGGGCGACGTGAACGCACGCTTCCGGATCGTCGCCGTTGACGTGGAGGATTGGTGCGGAGACGACCTTGGCGACGTCCGAGCAATACGGCGAGGAGCGTGAAAAGCTGGGGCTGGTTGTGAATCCGATTTGGTTATTCACCACCAAATGAATGGTGCCGCCGGTTCGGTAGCCGCGCAATTGCGAGAGATCGAACGTCTCCGGCACGATACCTTGGCCGGAGAATGCGGCATCTCCGTGTAACAACAGGCCGAGCACCTTCTCCCGTTGCTCGTCGCCTTTCTGACGCTGTTTCGCGCGCACTTTGCCGAGCACCACCGTGTTGACGGCTTCCAGATGGCTCGGGTTGGCGGTCAACGAGAGGTGAATGCTGTTGCCGTCGAAATCCCGGTCGGCGGAGGTGCCGAGATGGTACTTCACGTCGCCGGAGCCTTGCACGTCTTCCGGATTGGCGGTGTTGCCTTGGAATTCCGAGAAGATCGCCCGGTAAGGTTTTCGCATGATATTGGCGAGTAGATTGAGCCGTCCGCGATGCGGCATGCCGATGATGACTTCGTCGACACCTAACTGCGCGCCACGTTTAAAGATTTGTTCGATCAGTGGGACCATTGACTCGCCGCCATCGAGGCCGAAGCGTTTCGTGCCGGTGTATTTGCGGTCGAGATATGTCTCAAATATCTCCGCCTGGGTCAGCCGTTCCAAAATGGTGCGGCGGCCGAGGTCCGTAAAATCGGTGCGGTTGCGAATGCCTTCGATGCGTTCCTGAATCCAAGCTTTCTCATCTGGCTCCTGGATGTGCATGAATTCGACGCCGATCTTGCCGCAATAAGTTTCCTCTAAAACCTTGACGATTTGGCGCAGCGTCGCGCTCTCCATGCCGAGGACGTAGTTAATGAAGATCGGCCGGTCCATGTCGGCATTGGTGAAGCCGAAGGATTCTGGGTCGAGTTCGGAATGCGGTAATGGTTTGACGATGCCGAGCGGATCGAGCTTTGAATGCAAGTGCCCGCGGACGCGGTAATTGCGGATTAGCATGAGTGCCCGGATCGAATCCATGGTGGCTTGGCGGATTTGCTCCGATGCCGCCATTGGCATGAAGGGCATGCCCATCATGTTCGCCGGATACGCCTGACGTTCGACGCCGGCCGTTGCGTCCGACATCGATGGTGCGTCGCCATTGCCACCTATCACCGATGTTTTGCGTGGTGCCCAGCTCGCTCCTTGTTGCTCGTCTACGACGTTCTTGTCGTCGTCGGCGAGGTTGTGGAAGACTTCCGACCATTCGGGATCGACCGAACTTGGATCTTCGAGATAGCGCGCGTACATCTGTGCCAAATAGGTTTCGTTGGCACCGTAGAGGTATGAATTGCTTTCGAAATCGGAACTCATGAAACCGCTCCCTAGTGGGGCGGGGCGGCCCGGGGTCCGCCCCCCGTCGTCAGTTCTACTGCGTTAGCCTTTAATGGCTGCCATCATGGTCTCACCGATCGCCGCGGGGCTATCGGAGACCATGATGCCGGCACTCTTCATGGCTTCCATCTTATCGCCCGCAGTTCCCTTTCCGCCAGAGATGATGGCACCCGCGTGGCCCATGCGCTTGCCAGGTGGTGCAGTCTGTCCGGCGATGAAACCGCACATCGGTTTTTTTACCTTCGAATCCTTGATGAACTGAGCTGCATCTTCTTCCGCGGACCCGCCGATCTCGCCGATCATGACGATTGCCTCGGTCTCGTCGTCGCCCAGGAACGCATCAATGCAGTCGATAAAATTCGTGCCGTTGATCGGGTCACCGCCGATGCCGATGCAGGTCGATTGGCCAAGACCGGCCGCTGTCGTCTGCGAGACCGCTTCATAGGTCAAGGTGCCGGAGCGCGAGACGATGCCGACCTTGCCGCGCTGGTGGATGTGGCCCGGCATGATGCCGATCTTGCATTCGTCCGGCGTGATGATGCCAGGGCAATTGGGGCCGATAAGACGGCTGCTGTAGGTTTGCAAGGAGCGTTTGACGCGCACCATGTCATAGACCGGAATGCCTTCGGTGATGCAGATGATGAGTGGAATTTCCGCGTCGATAGCTTCCTCGATGGCGTCCGCCGCAAAGGGCGGCGGCACGTAAATCACCGAGGCGTTGGCGCCGGTTTGATCGACCGCTTGCTGCACGGTATCGAAGATCGGCAGGTCGAGATGCGTCCCACCCCCTTTACCCGGTGTGCAGCCACCGACCATCTTCGTGCCGTAGGCGATGGCTTGTTCGGAATGGAAGGTGCCTTGACTACCGGTGAAACCTTGGCAAATTACCTTGGTATCGTTGCCTACCCAGACGGCCATTATTGCGCCTCCTTCACGGCTTGTACGATCTTCGCAGCCGCATCCGCAAGATTGTCTGCGGCGATGATTGCGAGGCTGGACTCGCCTAAAATCTTCTTGCCGAGATCGACATTCGTCCCTTCGAGCCGCACAACCAGGGGGACCTGTAGGCTTACTTCCCGTGCTGCCGCGACCACGCCTTCGGCGATGACGTCGCAGCGCATGATGCCACCGAAGATATTGACCAAAATGCCTTCGACGTTCGGGTCCGAGAGAATGATCTTGAACGCCGTTGTGACCCGCTCCTTCGTGGCGCCGCCGCCAACGTCGAGAAAGTTCGCAGGTTCCGAGCCGTAAAGCTTGATGATGTCCATCGTCGCCATCGCAAGGCCGGCACCGTTCACCATGCATCCGATGCTGCCGTCGAGCTTGATGTAGTTGAGTTCGTGTTTCGAGGCTTCGAGCTCGGTCGGGTCTTCCTCGTCCTCGTCGCGCATCTCTGCGATATCGGGGTGACGATAAAGCGCGTTGTCGTCGAAATTCATTTTGGCGTCGAGCGCGATGACATCGTCGCTGCCGGTCACGACCAATGGGTTTACTTCGAGCAGACTGGCGTCGAGTTCGGTGAATGCTTTGTACAGGGCAGTGAGCAGTTTGACCGCCGATGAAACCTGCTTGCCTTCTAGCCCAAGGCCAAATGCGATTTGACGGGCGTAGAAGCCTTCCATGCCAAAGATCGGATCGATCGCTACTTTGATAATCTTTTCTGGTGTCTTCTCAGCAACTTCCTCGATATCCATGCCGCCTTCGGTGGAGGCCATGACGGTGATCCGGCTCGTCACCCGATCCATTAAAATTGAGAGGTAAAGCTCGCGTGCGATATCGCAGCCATCTTCGACATATATGCGTTTGACTTCTTTGCCGACCGGGCCGGTTTGTTTGGTGACCAAGGTTTGGCCCAGCATCGCCGCCGCGCCGTCTTTGACGTCGTCGACAGATTTCGCCAAGCGGACGCCGCCCTTGTCGAGGGCGCCGTCCTTGAACCGTCCGGCACCGCGTCCACCCGCATGGATTTGGCTTTTCACGACCCATACCGGACCCGGAAGCGACTTCGCGACGCCGACCGCTTCTGCAGGTGTATAGGCGACGCCGCCAATGGGTACAGCGACGCCGAATTTCTTTAAAAGGCTTTTTGCTTGATATTCGTGAATATTCATATGGTCACGCTAATTGCCTAATGAGCTGGCGATGTTCCCTACCGTTCTTGTCAAAACATCTAATTATGCACGCAAACGGTATAGGAAACATTACTACCGGGTCTTGGGTAGGCCGCAAATTATTATTTCTTCGCGGCGGACTTCTCTTTGGCTTCCATTTTCTCGACGACTTTCACCAATCCCTTAACGTGTCCGACCGAGGTCTGGAACGCCTTCTTCTCGGAGGTATTAAGCGAAATTTCGACAATTTTCTCGACACCTTTGGCGCCGATCACGACGGGCACACCTACGTAGAGGCCTTTTACGCCGTATTGGCCATTTAGATAAGCAGCACACGGCAGGACGCGTTTCTTATCGAGCAGATAGGATTCAGCCATGGCGATGGCGGACGACGCAGGAGCGTAGAAGGCCGAGCCGTTGCCAAGTAATTCGACAATCTCACCGCCGCCGTTGGCCGTGCGTTTGACGATGGCGTCGATGTTTTTCTTCGTGGTCCAGCCCATCTTGATCAGGTCCGGCACCGGGATACCGGCGACGGTCGAGTAGCGCACCAACGGCACCATCGAATCGCCGTGGCCGCCGAGTACGAACGCGGTTACATCTTCGACCGAGACGCCGAACTCTTGCGCGAGGAAAAGACGGAAGCGGGCGCTGTCCAGCACGCCGGCCATGCCGACGACGCGATTGTGCGGTAGGCCGCATGCATCGCGCAGAATACCGACCATAACGTCGAGCGGGTTGGTGATGCAGATGACGAAGGCTTTCGGGCAGTACTTCTTAATGCCCGCGCCGACTTGGCGCATGACGTTGGTGTTGATGCCAATCAGATCGTCGCGGCTCATGCCAGGCTTACGCGGCACGCCGGCGGTGACGATCACAACGTCCGCATTGCGCAGTCCGGCATAGCCGTTCGCACCCTTGATTGAAGCGTCAAAGGCTTCGACGGTGGAAGCTTGCTCAAGATCGAGCGCCTTGCCTTGGGGCACGCCCTTTACGATGTCGAATAATACGACGTCACCGAGTTCTTTAAGTCCTGCGAGAAGGGCCAGTGTACCGCCGATTTGGCCGGCGCCGACGAGTGCGATTTTATTGCGTGCCATGTGAATTTCCTCTTTGTCCTGCGTCGTGCGGGCTGTTCCGGAGGATCAACCGGTTTTCGTCGGCCCGCGGCGGCGAAATCCGTGAATTCTCCGCGTGTCCTACAGCGATTTCCTGTAGAGGGCAAGCAGATGCTCGGGGGGCACGTGATCAAGCCGTCGTGACGGTTAGAGATCAGTCTCGATGGGGCCGTGCCCAACGATCTCGCCACTCGTTCATGGTCTCCAGCAGCTTGTGCGAGGAGAGCGTATAACCGGCTGGAACCGCCTTTTCCAGAGGGATTTCTGTGTCGGGGTCTAGATGCATGAATGCGATAGACGAGCCGAGCAATCTGCGTCGCATAGCGAACTGACCAACGTGGTTCCAATTGTAGTACCGGGACG
Organism: Alphaproteobacteria bacterium; assembly: GCA_049601975.1. Taxonomy (GTDB): domain Bacteria; phylum Pseudomonadota; class Alphaproteobacteria; order UBA8366; family UBA8366; genus UBA6544. Next base: position 6,835 of record JBMYRC010000155.1, read on the forward strand.
TAAAGAGTTCGCGAATCTCGACTCCTTCCCGGGTAAGTCGAAGAAATGATGCGTTTGGCAAATGCGATCCGAGCAAAACTGCGGAGCCTGCCGTCATGAGTAAAGCGACGAGATAGGCAGGGAAAATATCCGTTCGGCCTTCGTGGGCCATCAAGATGAGAAGGACACCGAAACTGACGCAGGTCACGGAGAAGAGTAAATTTCGCGGCAGTGACGGGCGCACGATCAACTCGGTCGATTGAGGGGTCTTGTCTGGCATCACTCGTTTGTCCTGGCATGAGGTAAATCGATATATTCCGGCGTCTGCATTTCCATCAGCCGGCTGGTGGTCCGTTGGAATTCGAAAGCATGCGTACCGGCGGCGTAGAGTTCCTCCGGCGGTGCATCGGCGGACGCCACTAAATTGACTTTCTTTTCATACAATACATCGATCAGGTTCATGAATCGTTTTGCCTCGTTGCGCATATCTTTAGACATGCGAGGGATACCGCCCAGAATGATTGTATGAAAGTGGTCGCCGACGGCAATGTAATCTTCGGCACCGAGGGGGCGTTGGCAAAGTTCCTCGAAATCGAAATAAGCGACGCCGCGCGCAGTTTTCACTACGTCGATCTCGCGCCCTTTGACCGATAAGCTCTCTTCCTCAATACGTGCCCCTTCGGTCAGATCGGCGAAAGCCAGGTTGAGGGCATGGTCTGATTCGTCGCCGAGCGGTGTGTGATACACCTGCATCCGGCTAAGACGCGCTTGGCGGTAGTCAGTTGGCGATGACAGTTCGAGAATATTCAATCGATGATTGATCAAGTCGATGAACGGTAGGAACCGGTCCCGCTGCAGCCCGTCCATATAGAGATCGTCGGGCGCAAAATTCGATGTCGCGACGACAACGACGCCAGCATCGAAAAATCCTTCGAATAAGCGGCCGAGCATCATCGCGTCGGCAATATTGGTGACGTGGAATTCGTCGAAACATAGGAGCGCCGATTTTCCAGCGATCTCCCGCGCGATTCGTGGCAGTGGATCGATCTCGTCCTTCGGTTTATCGGTCGATTGGCGCCAGGCATGGATCGTGTCGTGAACCTCGATCATAAACTCGTGGAAATGAACGCGGCGCTTACTGTCGATATCGGAGCTGTCGAAAAACAAGTCCATCAGCATCGATTTACCGCGCCCTGCAGGTCCGAAGATATAGAGTCCTTGAGGCGCCGGTTTAGGCTTTCCTCCGAAACCGAGACGTGCTTTCCAGCCAGCTGAGATTGGCTCCGGACGATATCCTTTTAAAACTTCGTGGAGGTGCTGCAAGGTTTCCGCCGCCGCGGCTTGAAGCGGATCTTCCTGAATATCGTTGGCATCCCGCAGTGTGCGGTAGGCCGAAAGAGGGCCGTTGGTCATGCTGAATCAGTTTTTACGATGAGAGACCTAAAAGCGGTAATTAACGGCAAACAACACGTCGTGCGAGACATGATTCTCTGCCTCGATCTGCGTGCCGATGCCGGAGAAACCTGTGTTGACCTCGCCTAGGTTAATATAGCGATAGCCGAGATCGAGATCCCAATGCTTGGAGAAACGCCACGACATGCCGATCATGGTGCCCCAGGCAAAGTTGTGCTCTCCGTTCTGATATTTCTCAATTTCACCGCTAGCGATGTTATTGCGCTCGACATTAGAGTTATTTTGCGCCCAACCGATACTGCCGCCTGCGTATGGCGTGAAATCCGAATTGTTTCGATATTCGTAGGCCACGTTAAAAAGGCCAGTGACGGTGGAAAGGTTATTCTCGTATCCGATTGAGGCACCGACATCGCGGGTGTCATAGTCGAACCGGTAGCGATATCCGACTTCAATTTCGGTCCGTAGTGGCAGTGATTTCCAGCGGTAACCTAAGATGAGCGCATTGCCCGCCACTAGATCTTCATCATGATTGATTTGTAATTCGCCGGTAAAGCCCGTCGTTTTTGAATCCTGTACCTCGGCATACGCGCCGATGAAACGGAGTCCGAGATAGCGCCCATGCTCGCCATTGCCCGCCCACGCGTTTGGAACCGCCCCCAATAGGACGGCCATCACCGCTAAAGGCAAAGGCCACACTCGCTTCATTATCTCCCTCTCCGCCGGAAATCAGCAATTTCGCTGTCGCATTTCTCGGTGTAACTCGACTTCTTGTATGCAAAATGGCGGTCAAGATGTCGAGTAATTTGTTAGGACTCAAGGAAATAGTCATATTTTGTAACGTAGGAGGCGGCAGCACAAAACATCTTGTGGTCGGGGGACAAAAGCACGCCAGTCGTTGTCCGTAGGGCCGGCATTCGAAAGCGCGAATGTATCCTCCATTTCGCGTCGGATACGATAGGCTTCAGACGTCTCATTGATTTCCGCATCGGTCCAACCGATCTGTTCACCTTTACCGATCGCCTGTTTTAATTTCACGTTATAAGCGAGGCCTATGGGCAATCCGCCGGTCTTCAAAGAGTCTTCCGCCG
>JBMYRC010000156.1:0-9149 GCA_049601975.1 Alphaproteobacteria bacterium
TCGGCGGCAGAATGGATTAGGCACATCAGCGGGTCGCGCGACGGCAACATCATGGGATGATTGCAATCGATAACCACGATGTCCGCCTTTGCGCCCACCGCAAGACGTCCGATGTCGTCCCGCATCAAAGCCTTCGCCCCCCCTGCCGTCCCCGCATGGAATACGTCCCCGGTCTTGGCCGTGTTGCCATCATGCTCGGCCACCCGCGCCAGAATGGCAGCAGAGCGCATGTCCTCGATAAAATTGTGGGGAATCGTATCGGTGCCGATACCAAGCACGATACCCGCTTCGAGATACCGCTCGAAACTCTCCAACGTCGTGCCATAACGCATGAACGGGGTCGGGCAATGAGCGACACCGGTCGCGGTCTCACCCAGCAGGTCGACATCGAGATTACTGTGCCAACCAACCCAAGAGCTGTGATCCGGCACAATCGCATGGCCCAGGATCACTCCTTCGCCAAGTAGATCGTTCTCCGCCAGAAATTGGATCGGGGAAATGCCATGCCGATCCACCATGATGTTGAATTCCAGCACCGATTGGCTGGTATGGGTGGTCCAAGGCAAATCGCGTGTACTGGCTTCGGCGCGGCTTTCGACCAACAATTCCGGCGTCACCTTGTCGATGGTCGAAGGCGAGACGACGCCGTCGAGGCGACCGCTGGGGTGTGCCCGCGCCTCGTCGATGACGTCCATGGCCGCTCGGAATCCTTGCTCGCCCTTGGGAATATCCTCGATGAACTTCAGTTGATGTATATTGTCGCGAGTCCAACGCGACGTCTCGAAGGTAGGAGCCGCGAACATGCGCAGACCACTCCGCGCCATGACATCGATCCAACCGGGATAAGGTGCGGTGATATCAACCAGCGTCGTCACCCCGCTCAGCATCAATTCCGCGTAGGAAACTTCCGCGCCCACGGGCAACAGCGCCCGGTCGATATGAGCGGAGTAAGCGCAGGACCGCTCATACAAACCAATCATGAAATGTTCCGGGACGCTGTGATCTTCGCGGAGCCCGCGATAGAAGACCTCCGTTGCTGGGTGAGCATGAATGTCGACGAGACCGGGGATGAGGCATAACGGCGACTATCCAATCGACATTCGAGAAATGTATGATCGCCATGGTCTGCCCCTCGGTTTAAGTGTGGATTAACGCGGATCCCAAAACGGGTTGTTACCACTGACCGCCATTAAGGTCTCGATGAATTGCGGGACTGAGTCCGATAAGGTCGAGACATAATCCAGTTTCAGCCGGTCGCGATGGCGCGGTGAGCTCAACAATTTTGCCGCCTCCGTCAACGGCATCAATCCAGGCTCCGTGCCGGGCGCAAACTCGCTCCAATTCCGGGCATCCTCTTCAGACCTGAAGAGGTTCATGCGGCTTCAGGCAAAGGGCAGGCTCTCGTACCATTTCTTGATTGGCCGATCGACGTAGAAGTGAATGCCGTCGGGCGTTGCCTCCTCGATCACGCCATCACACATGGCGATGTGCATGTCCTCACCCGAATGCAGGCAGGGGGCATCGATTTCAACCGTCTTGCCGGGAAACAGCCAGGAGATCGCGGTGGCTTCTAGCCCGCACTGCGCGAACCATTTCCGCTCGCCCTCAACGCTTACCCGATAGTGTGTCGGTAAATTGTTGAAAGGCGCGAACGACGCGATCAGATCGGTGCCGGGAAAGACCCAATTCGGCAGACCTTGCCCCATCAGATCGTGCAGCAATTCCCGGCCTTCGGCCGGGGAAATGCCGAACTCGCGCGCCATTTCCGTGTAATGCGGCGCCTCTCCATTCTCCACGATAAAGCGGAGAATGAAGTTATACGTCCGATCCAACGTCGCCGCGTCGGCCATCGCCTACCCCTATCCAATCAGCTTCGTAAATGCTTCCAGTTTCTGCATGCAGGTATCGCGGTCCGCCGTCGGCATTTGCAATAGGACGGTATCGATCCCGGCCGCTTCATATTTATCGAGTTCGGCACGATCCTCCGGTCCGCGGAAGATCGTGATCGACAACTCACTCGGATCGCGGCCGGCATCTTCGGCCATCGCGGCCAATCGGGATTTGGCTTCCGCCGGATCAAAGCCGGGCTTGGCGCGCGGTAACCAACCGTCACAATAATCGACCACGCGCTTCAAGGTGTGATCGGTCTCGCCGCCCAGGATGATCGGCGGATGCGGTGTTTGTATCGGTTTCGGATAGGAGAACGCTGGATCGAAATTCACGAACTCGCCATGGAATTCGGCCTGTTCCTGCGTCCACATTTCCTTCATCGCCAACACATTTTCGCGCATCAGCTTAAAACGTGTCTTGTACTCAGCGCCGTGGTTCTCCATCTCGTCGACGTTCCAACCGCCGCCAATGCCGAAAACAAACCGGCCGCCGGAAAGCTTATCGATACTGGCGACGTTCTTGGCGGTGACGATGGGGTCGCGCTGCGGCACCAGACAAATGCCCGTGCCGACCTTTAGCGTCTTAGTCGCGGCCGCCGCAAAGGACAGCGCCACGAACGGATCGTAAGTGTGATAGTACTCTTTCGGCAGAATGCCGTCCTTGCCGGGCCAGGGCGTCTTGCGGCTGGCTGGGATATGCGTGTGTTCCGGCTGCAGAAGCGTGCTGAAACCCCGTTGCTCGAGTTCGACGGCAAGTTCAACGATATCGATGGAATAGTCGGTCGCGAAGAAGAAAACACCTAAGTCCATTTACATGGCTCCCAATGAAATACATTTAAGCCATTAAATCCCGCTTGGACCGGACTGTCCATGCGGCTCCCACCTGATAGGATCGCCGCAACAATAACATTTATGATCAGGACACGAGTACATGGCCGATACAAAATTCTAGGGATTTGCGGAAGCCTTCGGAAAGCGTCGCTCAACATGGCGGCATTGCGCGCCGCCGGGGCCAACGCGCCAAACGGTGTCACGCTGGAGATCGCCGATCTCTCCGGTATTCCGGTCTATAACGAGGAAATCTACGCCGAAAGATTTCCGCCGGCAGTCGACGCCTTTCGCACGCAGATCAAAGCCGCCGACGCGCTGCTCTTCGCCACGCCGGAATACAATTACTCGATCCCAGGCGCATTGAAAAACGCCATCGATTGGGCCTCGCGCCCGCCGGAGCATCCCTTCACCGGCAAGGCCGTGGGTATGCTCGGCTGTTCCACCGGGACGCCCGGTACCATGCGCGCGCAATATCACCTGCGCCAAGTGATGGTGTTCCTCGACATGCGACCGATCAACAAGCCGGAAGTCTTCCTTCCGGCGGCGGGTAACCTGTTCGATGAGAACGGAAATCTGACCGACGACGGTGTTGCAGGCCGATTAACCGATCTGCTGACCGCATTGGCGGCATAGTCGAAACAAATTTCCTAAAAGAAATCCCCTCACCCCAGCCCACTCCCACAAGGGGGAGAGATTAGGGTGAGGGGTTTTACAAAAGCCTACTCCGCCGCGACCGCTTCTTGTTCAAACAAGTTGCCGATGTGGTAGCCGTAACGCTTCATCGACGCTTTGAACTCAGGCACGAAACTGTCCGCAACTGACCCAGTTACTAATTCCGAGGCAAGTAAGGCTTCGCACCACGCCTTCACCAAAGGGAAGCCGTCAAGCAGACCAGTATTCAAAATCTCCTCGGCGATCATGAAGCGTTGGAAGAACGGCGCATAAGCCGCATCCACCAGACACAAGGTGTCGCCATTGAAATACGGGCCGTCATTGCCGCGCTCGGCCTTGATCGCGTCTTCCAGCTTGCCGAGGACCTTTTCGGCATCCGGTCGACCCGCTTCCATCTCGGCCACTGTCTCACGGCGATAGGCAGCGCTCAGGCCTTTCGAGAAGTCCGGCACGAAATCGGTCCAAGCCCGGTTACGCGCTCGCTTGATCGGACCTTTCGGATGCAAATGCGGCGCGACCACTTCCTCGAGGAATTCGGCGATGGCGTTCGATTCGAACAATACGTCGTTGTCCACATTCAGTACCGGCACCTTGCCATGCGGCGAGATTTTCAGGAACCAATCCGGCTTTTCGCGAAGATTAATATAAGTAACGTCGAAGTCTACTTCCTTGGTACGCAGCACGATCACGGCGCGCTGGACCCAGGGTCAAGTGACGGAGCTAATCAGATGAAACTTCTTGCCCATAAGGCATCCTCCCAATGTGTCGGGGTTTAGGTTGTAGATCGACCATAGGGTGGGGACTATATCGAGTCAAAACACGTCCCGTTTACATAAGGAAGCGCCGTAATGAAATTTGGACTCTATATTTCGACCCAATGGCCGGAGGGCGCAGACATCTCGTCCGAGATGGACAACATGCTGGAACAGGTCCGGGTCGCCCGCGACAACGGCTTTTCCTCTGTCTGGATGGGACAACACTATTTGGTCGCACCCATGCAGATGATGCAGGTCATGCCGCTGCTCTCGCGACTGGCGGCCGAAGGCGAAGGCATGACATTCGGCACCGCTGTCGTCTTGCTCTCTATGCTCAACCCGGCGGTCGTGGCGGAAGAAGCCGCGACGCTCGACTGGATCACCGAAGGGAATTTTATACTAGGTGTCGGCATGGGTTATCGGAAGGAAGAATTCGAGACGCTTGGCGTGCCGTTCAATCAGCGGGTCGGGCGCCTCGAGGAAGGCATCGATGTGATCCGGCGGCTTTGGACCGAAGACCGCGTCAATCATGACGGTAAGTATTTCAAGATCGACAATCTCGGCATCAGTCTGAAACCGAAGCGCCCCGGCGGCCCGCCGATCTGGCTTGGTGGGCAGGTTCCGGCGGCAGTCGCGCGGGCCGCCCGGCTCGGCGACGCTTGGATGGCCGCCCCCACGGACAGTTTCGGTCGCGTCGCCAAATGTGTCGAGATGTTCCGCACGGCACGCGCGGAAGCCGGATTGCCAATGCCGGACAGCATGCCGATCACCCGCGAGTGCTGTATCCGAGATACCCGAGCACAAGCACTTGAGGTTTGCCGCCCCGCCTTGCTCGACAAGTACAAAGCCTATGCGTCTTGGGGGGCAGCAGGTAGCGGAGAGAAAGGCCGGAGCTTCGCCGACTCCTTCGACGATTTTATGACGGACCGCTTCATCGTCGGCGACGAAGCGGAAGCCGCGGACGAGTTTCAGCGCTATCGCGACGAGCTCGGAATCGATACCTTTATTCTGCGGATGAGCTGGATCGGCCTTGGACAAGCGGAGATGCTAAAAACCATCGAGCGGGTCGGACGGGTCGCCGCCAGGGTGTCATAGTCGATCCCACGCGTCGGGGAGGATTCTATGTTCGAAGCGGCCGAACGCGGACAAAAACTATCGAAGCAAGCGTTCAACGAATTGGCGCCGGACCTGCGCCTGCGCATGGTCCAATTGCAGCAATCCCTGCGCGCCACTGATTTTCCGGTCATCGTGCTGTTTGCCGGCGTGGACGGTGCCGGCAAAAGCGAATCAGTCCAATTGCTCAACGAGTGGATGGACCCCCGCTGGATTGTCACCCGCGCCTATGGACCACCATCCGACGAGGAAGCGGAACGACCGCGGTTCTGGCGCTATTGGCGAGACCTGCCGTCCAAAGGACAAATCGGCCTGTATCTAAGTGTCTGGTATACGACACCGCTGGTCGATCGGGTTTATCGTCGCATCGGTAAGAAGGCTTTCAATGCCTCCATCGAACGAGCGGCCGCCTTCGAGCAGACGCTGGCAGATGACGGCGCATTGATCCTCAAGTTCTGGATGCATTTGGACCGGAATGCGCAAAAGAAGCGTCTCAAGAAATTGGAAAAAGATCCGCATCAGCATTGGCTAATCACCGCACAGGATTGGAAGAACTGGGAGCGCTACGACCGGTTTATCGATACGGCTGAGCAACTCATCCCCCGAACCGACACACCGGAGACGCCGTGGCATATCGTTGAAGCCGCCAATCCACCGTTCCGCGCCCATGCCGTCCTCACCACGTTGGCCAACGCCATCGAAGGACGGATCAAGACCAATAAGACGCGCAAACCCGTGCGACAACGTGCGCCGCTGAAAACTGAAGCGCCCGAAGTTCTATCGCAACTTGATCTGTCGCCAACGATATCCCGCGACCAATATGGCACTGAATTGAAGGCGCTGCGAACGCGGCTTCACGGCCTTTATCGCCGCGCCAGATCGGATGCGCTCTCGACCGTTCTGGTTTTCGAAGGATGGGACGCCGCCGGAAAGGGTGGAGCCATCCGGCGCATGACGGCAGCCCTCGATGCACGCGATTACCGCGTCATCCCGATCTCGGCGCCGACAGACGAGGAACGCGCGCACCATTATCTCTGGCGGTTCTGGCGTCACCTCGCGCGGGCCGGACGTTTCACAATATTTGACCGCAGTTGGTACGGCCGCGTTTTGGTCGAGCATGTGGAGAATTTTATATCGAACGACCAGTACGAACGCTCCTTTGACGAGATCAACGGGTTTGAGGAACAGCGCACGGATCACGGCGTCCTGTTGGTGAAATTCTGGCTGCATATCGACAAGGATGAACAAGCGGCAAGGTTTGAGAAACGTCGAAAGATTCCATTCAAAAGCTGGAAGCTGACGGACGAAGACTGGCGCAACCAGGAGAAATGGGACGATTACGAATGCGCGGTCGACGAAATGATGAAGCGGACAAGCACCGAGGATTGCCCGTGGACCTTGGTCGAGGCTAATAGCAAACGCCTCGCGCGCTCAAAGGTAATCCGCACACTTTGCGAACGGCTGGAAGATCGGATGGAAGAACGGCTGGCATAGCGCTCGGCTGCCTGATCTCAAACGTCCCGGGTATTCTCCACCGACCGTGTCGCTCCATGAATTTCTAGGTTGCCGTGGTTTCGCAACAAGATCTGGCGGATCGCCGATATCCGCCACTCATCGTCGACTTGCAAAAAGCCGAATTCATAGCATCCGTAAGAATGAAAGAACGCATCATTCCGTCCGTCGAAATCCGGATGGAAGCGATGGATGATGTAGTTGCACCAACCCCGCGCGGAGGCATCGTCGATCTCCGCCCGCAAGTTCAGAAAATTATGCTGCATGTCGAGCGCAGAGAGGGCTGCCTCTCGTTGCGCCACGTATCGGTCGCCCGATATCTCTTCCGGTTCCACATCGCGGAAAGAGGAATAATCCGTCCAAACCGTATCAGCGAGACACGACCGCATCGCCTTCCAGTCCTTCTCGTCGAAGGACCGGAAAAACCGGCACAGCAGGTCGTTGAGCGCGTCCCGATCAGCCATGCATCTTCCTAAGCGGTCAGCAGAATCTTTCCAAAGTGCTGATTGTCTTTCATGTATTGATGCGCCTCGACCGCTTCCTCCAGCGGGAAGGCCGTATCGATGGGGATCGACAGATCACCCGCCTCAAGGGCACCCCAGAGATCGGCTTTCATCAGACGAATAATCTCGGCGACTTCTTCCTCACTGCGGGTGCGGAAGGTGACACCGATATAGTCGATGCGCCGGGCTGCGTGCAGATCGAAATCGAGCTCACCCTTGAACCCACCGAGACGACCGACATTTACGATCCGCCCGAGAATACGGGTGGCTTTCAGATTGTCGTTCATCACGCCGCCAGAAACTTGGTCGACGATCAGGTCGACCCCCTTGCCATCGGTCGCCTCCAATACTTTGTCGGCCCAATCTGGGCTTTTCGAATCGAGCGCCATGTCCGCGCCATATTCGGTCAGCTTGGCGCGACGGCCTTCATGGGTCGACGTCCCAATGACAAGACCTGCCCCCATGGACTTGGCGATCTGCATTCCAAGAATGCCGACACCGGAGCTCGCACCTTGAATCAATACGCTATCGCCTTTCTCCAACCGGCCTGCGGTCACAATCGCGTTGTGCATGGTCTGCAGGGAGACCGGAAGCGTCGCCGCTTGCTCCAAGCTCATATTATTGCCGGGCACTTTCCAGGCGCGCCCCGCAACTGTCACCGCATACTCCGCATACGCGCCGCCACCGGTACACATCACCCGGTCGCCGACCGACAACTCAGTAACGCCATCGCCGAGAGCCGCAACTTCGCCTGACCATTCGCGGCCACCAACACCGCCGCCGGTAAATCCTCGTGCCCCCTGCAGCGCCAACAGATCGGCTCGATTAAGCCCCGCAGCCGCAACTTTGATCAGGACTTCTCCCGCCTTCGGTTCCGGTTGCGGTACGTCCTTTATCTCCAGTCCATTTTCCGTGATGACAGCAGCCTTCATGGCCTTTTCTCCTTAACGATTGTGATGCGCAAGTCCGCCCGGTTAACCGAGCAGCGGCGCGAAAGTATCCAAGCTTCGTAAAATTTCATCCCGCTTTAATCCGGGGAACTGTAGTAGACCGCGCTCGATTCCCGCGGCTTCGTAGCGCGCGATCTCGTCTTTCTCATGCGGCAATCGAAACACCGTGACGGAGAGCGTCGCCGGATCGCGACCGGCCTCCGCGGCAATGCGATGCAAGCGCGCCATGTCTTTCTCCGGATTGAAGCCATGGGTGGGCCGTGGGAACCAACCATCGCAATACTCGACGACACGGCGCAACGTATGATCCGTCTCGCCGCCCAGCAGCAAGGGCGGGTGCGGCTTCTGCATCGGTTTCGGGTAGCACCAAACGGGCCCGAAATCGACAAACTCGCCGTGGTATTCGGAGTCCTCTTCGGTCCACAGCGTCTTCATCGCCAGCACGTGTTCCCGCAGTTGTGCAAAGCGGGTCTCATAGACGACGCCGTGATTGTTCATCTCGCCGACATTCCAGCCGCCGCCCATGCCCAAGATGAAACGACCTTCGGACAGCACATCCAGCGTGGCGACGGTTTTCGCGAGCAAAATCGGATCGTGCTGCGGGACCAGGCAAATTCCGGTGCCGACCGTCAGCCGTTTAGTCACCGCCGCTGCCGCCATGCAGGCAGTGAACGGGTCCATCATCTCGGCATAGCTTTTCGGCATCCGCTCGGTGCAACCACGGAATGTCTTCTCGGTATTCACCGGGATGTGCGTGTGCTCGGGAATGAAAAGCGATTCGAAGCCACGCGCTTCCAATTCAGAGGCCAGCTCCTGGACGCGCATTCCTTTATCGGATGCGGGAAATATCACGCCGATTTTCATTGGCTCTCTCCGTTCAGATGGCGTTAAGGAAGGTCTTGTCCGCTAGCCGCCTTCGATGGC
>JBMYRC010000157.1:0-9124 GCA_049601975.1 Alphaproteobacteria bacterium
ACGCCCGGCTTTACGTCTCGATACGATGTTACAGGCCTCGTCCACTACAAGATTTTTGGAGATATGGAACGCGCTATTGCGCGTGAGAAGACTCTGAAGAAATGGCGGCGGGCTTGGAAATTGAAGTTGATCGAGCGGGAGAATCCGGATTGGCGGGATTTAAATCCGGAGATTACTGGAATCCCGCTGTAGACTGTCTTCGCGCAGGCGGGAACCAGCTCAGGCCGCAAACACTCATTATTGAAATACAGCCCTAAAACGGCTTATCTCCGCACACCGCCACCCGGTATCCGTGCCGTGTCTCCGGGAAATAGTCCCAAAGTGCGCGGTGTTGCGTACAGCGGTTGTCCCATAACGCCACCGAATTATCGCGCCAGCGGAAGCGGCATTGGAATTCCGGGGTCGCGATATGCGCATAGAGCATGGCCAGGATCGCGTCGCTCTCGGGTTTATTCAGTCCTTCGATATGGGTGGTGAAGACGGTGTTCACGAACAGTGCCTTCTTGCCCGAGACCGGGTGGGTGCGGACGATGGGCTGTAATGCCTTCGGGTAGGTATCCTGCCCGTCTCGGAGCGCGCCCCGATGGCCATAGCGTGCCTTGTGGCGTTTCTCCGAGGAATGCCAGGCCTTGAGTCCACCCAGGAAGCTCTTCATCTCATCTGACAAGGCGTCATAGGCCGCGTACATGCTGGCAAACAGGGTATCCCCGCCCGGCTCCGGCACTTGGCGCAGGTGCAGGATGCTGCCCATCGGCGGTTCCTCATCAGCACTTACGTCCGTATGCCATTGTTGGCCGCCAGAGACACTCGTCGAATTCTCATCCGCGTGAATGGTGACGACCTCTTCGTCGCCGTCGGTCGCAGGGGCGGCTGGGTGGACGTGCAACTTGCCAAACAGACGGGCGAAGGTCTTGTGCTGCTCTAGGGTCATTTCCTGATCGCGGAAGAAGATCACCTGATGCGCGACCAGCGCGTCGTGGATTTCTTGAAACGTTTGATTGCCGAGCGGTTGCGAGAGGTCCACACCGGAGATCTCCGCTCCGATAACTGGGCTGAGCGGCGTCACAGCAATGCGTTCGTAGGTCATGGTTGTTCCCCTTCTTCGTGACCGCGTCACTAAACCGCCCGTCAGTGACAAATCGTCTAAATTATGGTAGGGTGAAAACTGTTCTTTGACACCTGAATGATCGGAAATTCCGACTGCACGTCTCTCACGTCTAAATCAGCGGTATTGTTATACTGTGCATGAGGTTGTTTCGCGAAAAACATGATGGTTCGCGGTGGATCATCCTTCGACAGGCTCAGGATGAGGCCTTTTCGCGAAAGTTAACTGCTAGGCGGTTATATCCAGCAGACGTTCGCTCAACTCATCCTTGGTGCGGATGACGGCCACATTGGCTTTGAAACTCGTCTCGGCTTGGCTCAGTTCTGCCAAACCTTCAGTGCGGGCCAAGCTTGGGTTGGAGAGGGATATCGTGTCCTGCACGTCACGGGAACTGCCGCTCTTGGCCTGTTTGGGCACATCGGCGGTGACAATTTTCTCAGCGGCCTTGCCGACGCGCTCGGCGCTTTGGGTGAGACCGCTAAGGGCGCTTGATAATACGGATGATACTGGCATTTCCTTCTCCTCATCACCACTCTAGGGAAAACGCGGCTCCCGACCAGTGATGGCGGTCACACTCGCGCTAAAAGATTAACAAATGCTGAACAAGACCGAAGACACGTTCACCCTAGCCATCCCCGCTCTTGGGTGAGGAGCTGGCCCCGGCCGCTAATTTCCGCTCTCGGTAATAGACATACAGTCCCGACGAGACGATTACGGCCACACCCACCCAGGTGAGCAGATCAGGGAAATCACCAAAGAAGATTAAGCCGAGTGTCGTCGCTCCCACGATCTCGACATATTGGAAGGGCGCTATCTGACCCGCTCCGATACGCCTAGTCGCCAAAGCCACAAAGACATGCCCCGCGGTTGCTATTGCCCCAAGCAGGAATAGCAATCCCCACTCTATTCCATTGGGCATCGCCACCGCTAAAAAGGGGAGGCCGGTCATCGGTCCGACCAGTAAGACCGGTGTCAGCGCCAGCGCACCGAAAACACCGACATAGAATTGCATGCCGATGGCGTTGGCCACGCTGCCGCCTCGCGCCAATTTACGGGTCAGCAGCATGTAAAGCGCGAAGCCGAAAGCCGCCAAGATCGGCAGCAACGCCGTGGCACCAAAGGCCGTGTAGCTCGGGCGCACGATCAGCATCGACCCGGCCAGTCCCACCAAGACCGCGCTGATCCGTCGCCAGCCGATCGGCTCGCCGAGGAAAACCGCCGATAACAACGTGAACATTAACGGGCTGACAAAGAAGATCGAGATCGCATCCGCGAGCGGCATGACCGATAATGCGGCGAAGAAGACGACGGTCACCGTCGCCATCAAGACCCCGCGCGCGATATGGGACCAAAGGTTCGGACCGACCCGCAAACCGCCGTCTCGTAGCGCGAAAGGTAGGAGGAAGATCGCCTGCAGGACATGCCGGACCCAGGCGACTTCTCCCGCCGAGATCGATCCGGACAGTCCTTTGGCGATGGCATCGATCCCCGGCAAAATCAGCATCGCCGAGACGATGAAGATCACGCCTTGGCGGAGATCGGCGGCGGAAGGTTGATGGGACCCGGTCATGGTCGGACAGTGCCGGGTCGCAAGGTAGGCGGCAATCATTATTAGTTGCGCCCTACTCCGCCGCCTGCGCTACCGGCTCCGGGACACTGATCACCCCATCAAGGATAAACCCGGAAACCTCAGCTTCCGAATATCCGAATTCCGCCAAGACTTCCGATCCGTGCTCGCCCAATCGAGGAGCCGCACGGCGCACAGACGTTGGGGACTTGGACAGTTTCACCGCCGGTCCCAATGTGTCGACCTTGCCGACGGAGGAGTGTTCGACCTCGACTATCATGCCCCGGTGACGGGCTTGCTCGTTCTGGTGCATTTCGCCGGTGTCGAGGATCGGGCCTGACGGCAATCCGGCTTTTTCGAAGATCGGGCCCCATTCTGCCCGTGTCTTCAGGATGAAATGAGGTGCCAGGATATCGCGCACTTGGTCAAGATTGGCCATCCGTTCTGGTGTCTTCGCAAAGCGAGGATCCTCGCCGAGCTCCTCCTGGCCGATAATTTTACAAAGGCGCTGCCAATGGCGGTCGCTCCCGGCGGATAAAGTCATCCAGCCGTCGCTTGCCTTAAAGACTTCATAAGGCCCGTTCAGCGGGTGGACGTTGCCGAGTGCCTCCGGCGCCTTACCGGTTGCGACATATTGCGAGGACTGATGGAAACTCGCCGCAATGCCGGATTCAAACAGCGAAGTATCGACGAATTGCCCTTCTCCCGTGTTGTTGCGGTGTTGGAGAGCAGCGAGAACTCCCATCGCGCCGAACATCCCGGTCATGACATCGCAGATGGGTGCTCCGCTCTTGAGTGGTGGATGATCGAGGCCGTAGCCGGTCACGCTCATCAATCCGCTCATGCCCTGCGCGATTAGATCGACACCCGCGCGGTGCGAATACGGCCCGGTCGCGCCGAAGCCGGAGACCGCCAAATAGATTAAACTTGGGTTGATGTCCTTCAAGTCGTCATACCCAAGGCCAAGTTTCGGCATGGTCTCGCGCAGGAAATTCTCTACCAAGACATCCGAGCCCTTGACCATACGGCGAAAGATATCCTTGCCTACCTCGCTCTTCAGGTCGATGGCGATGCCCCGCTTGTTGCGGTTGATCATCATGAAGGAGGAGGATTCACCCTTAATTAGCGGGACGAAACGGCGCGTGGCGTCGCCCCCATCCGGGCGTTCGACCTTGATCACATCGGCGCCGAAATCAGCTAAATGCATCGCGGCCGCCGGGCCCGCAAGATTGGCCGTAACATCGAGAACCTTAATGCCCGCGAGCGGGCCCTTCGCTTGCTCGGTCATATCCGTCACTCCTCCGCTAAAATTCTTTGGAGAGTGAAGTAGATCAACTGCCCAGTGCCCCCACCCTAAGCCTCCCCCGCATGCGGGAGAGGGTTAGGGTGGAGAATTCTTACTGCGCCAAGTCCGGCACTCGTTCATGCCAGTTCGTTCCGCGCTGATAAGCATGACCCACGGTACACAGACTCGCCTCGTCGAATGGACGTCCGATCAATTGAAACGCCGTCGGCAGTCCCAACGGCGTGATGCCACAGGGCACGCTCAGGGCCGGTAAGCCGAGATAGCTAATCGGGCGCGTATTCTTCGATATCCGCAACACGACGGCGGGCATATCCTCGCTGCCGCCGACATCCACATCCGCCAGTTTCGGCGCGGTGATCGGCATCGTCGGTGTCAGCAGGACATCGCAATCCCGAAACGCTGTCGCGCAATAGTCGCGCAGATAAGTGTCCCGCATTGTCAGCGCCTCAATATATCGGGTCGCCGGTTGATAGAGCCCGAACTCGATGCGCCGTCGGACCATGTCGCCATAATCGCCGGGCCGCTCGACCAACCACTTGCGATGGATCGTCGCCGCTTCCGATGCCAGCGCGGCGGCCCAGATCAGGTTCATCTCCTCGTGATTCGGCACATCGGCTTCGACCAATACTGCGCCCGCATCCGCCAGTACTTGTTGGGCTCCTTCGACCAACGCTTCCACATCCGGATCCATGTCGTCGTAATAGTAGGTGCTAGGAATGCCGATCCGGAGCCCTTCGACCGAATTCATGCAGGCCGCTTCATAGGCGTCCATGGGTCGACGGCTCGAGGTTGCATCCTTCGGGTCGTGTCCCGCGATCGTATCCATGATCCGCGCCGCATCGCGCACGGTGCGGGTCAACGGCCCGCCGCAATCAAAGGAAAACGATAACGGCATTAACCCGTAACGGCTAACACGGGTCTGGGTCGGTTTAAAACCCACAACGCCGGACATGCTGGACGGAATACGGATGGAACCACCTGTATCTGAGCCGAGCGCCCCATAGACGATCCGCGCCGCGACTGTTGCCCCCGAGCCGCTCGAAGAGCCGCCCGGCGCGTGTTCGGGATTCCAAGGATTGTGACAATCGCCGTAATGCACGTTGTTCCCGATGGGTCCAACCGCGAATTCTGACATATTCAGACCGCCAAGATAGAGCGCTCCCGCTTCTTCTAACCGGGCAATTACCGTCGCGGTGCGGTCGGCTACGTAATCGGCTCTGATCTTCGAGCCGCAGGTGGTGACCTTGCCTTCGCGGTAATACATGTCCTTATGCGCTAACGGCACACCCGCAAGTGCGCCGACGGTCTCGCCTCGCGCAATCCTGCCGTCGACTTCGGCCGCTGCCTTCAGGGCCACATCTGCTTCCAGAGAAATGAACGCGTTCAGGGTAGGTTGCAGGCGCTCCGCCCGGCGGATCGCGGTCTCGGTGACTTCGACGGCGGTGACGTCTTTCGACTTGATACGATCAGCGACGTCACACGCGTCGAGGAAGGCGATGTCGTCACTCATGGCTGCTTCCCTTCGGGTGCAAGATCCTCCAACGCATCATCGTAGTCAGCTGGCTCCATATCGAACTCAAGATGCCTCGCGACCGCTTCGCCGGCATCGTCCATCGGCGACAACATATCCGCCAGCGTCTGCCGGTCCGCTTCTGGTAATGTGAAGCGGTGCCAAACCTCCGCCAGCTTGGCGACGAAACCACCGGTAATGCTGCTCATCTGTTTTAGCCCCTCTCTGTCGATAATGCAGATACCGCTTCCAGGAGGCGGGCGATCTCCGCATCGTCATTGTAATAATGCACCGATGCGCGAACGACCGGCGGCAAATTGCGACGTGACGCATCAAGCAAAGTGCTGGAGGGGTTGGAGACGCTGACATTGATCCGCCGCGCAGACAACGCAGCTTTGATATCTAGTGCATCCACACCCTCCAGGGTGAAGGTCACGATCCCACATCGAACGCGACCGATATCCCGCACCTCGACACCGGGGATAGACGACAGGCCCTCCCGCAACGTCCCGGCCAACACCTGTGCACGTTCCCAGATATCCGCGAGCCCGACATCCAGCGCATAATCGACAGCAACGCCCAATCCCAGGCGGGCGGCGTAATTGTTCTCCCAATTCTCGAAGCGCCTTGCGTCGGGCCGTACCTCGAAACGATCGGGCGCCACCCATTCTGCCGAAAACATATCAAGCATCGGCGGCTCCAAGGTTTCCAGAAGCCCAGCGCGAACATACAAGAAGCCGGTGCCTCGAGGGCCACGTAAATACTTACGACCGGTAGCCGATAGGATGTCGCAGCCGATCTCTTCCACGTCGACTGGCATGTGGCCGACGGTCTGACACGCATCGAGCAAATAGGTGATGTCGTGCTTTTTAGCAATTTTCCCGATTTCCGCCGCCGGATTAACGAGGCCGCCGTTTGTCGGGATATGGGTGATGGAGATCAACTTGACCCGCTCGTCGATCATATTCTCTAGAGCGCCAACATCGACCTCGCCACTATTCGTTGAGGGAATTGTCTCGACGATCGCACCAACCTTTTTCGCGACTTGCAGATAGGCGATATAGTTGGCGGCGTATTCGGCTTCCGCCGTCAGTATTCGATCTCCCTTGGCGAACGGCAGCGCATAGAAAGCCATATCCCAAGCGACAGTCGCATTCTCCACCAAAGCGATTTCCTGGGTCTTTGAGCCAATCAATCGGGCAACCGAAGTATAGACCGCCTCGCATCGTTCCGTCGCCTCAGCTGCCGCTTCGTAACCGCCGATCGCAGCTTCGAGTTTCAGATGATCGATTTGGGCATTCAAAACCGGCGTGGGCATCAACGCCGCACCCGCATTATTGAAATGCGCCACATTTGAGAGGCCCGGCGTATCGCGGCGAAGTTTCTCTATATTCATGACGAATTACCTTCTTAAAGCCGGAAACACTTCTTGCTCCAGCAACGCTTTCGACTCCGGCCCGCCCGGTGTTGCATGTATTCGGAGATTACCACCGACAGATATCTTATCGAAACCAAGCGCCGCGATTTCTTTTAGCTTCTCCACACATTGCTCAGGTGTGCCGACGACGCCAAAGTGATCGATGAAATCGTCGGTTAGCGTCTTCGCCTGATTGGAATCGCCATGGGTATGCGCATTCATGTCATAGGCGTCGCGCAGTGTCTGTAGCGCCCTCTCCGCCTCCGGCGTCAGCGGGCCATGGGTCTTCCCGTGCATGACGGAAAATCGTGCAAAGACGGTCAGGCCGCCGCGGGCCACACCGCGTGCCACCGCCACGTCGGAATGCGCCGCGCAATTGACGAACGCGCCAAAGGCAACCCCGTCCGCATCGAGCCCGGCCTTGCGCCGCGCTTCCCGACCCAACTCGATGCCCCATTTGAGACGTTCGATATCTGCACCGACGGTCAGCATGACGCGGTCTGCAAGGAGAGCGGCAATCTCAATAATTCGAGGACCGGTTGCCGCCACCTCAACCGGTACTTTCTGGGTGCCGCCAATCCAAGCGATCCGGCTTTCCGTCGGTGAGTCCGCGAGACCGAGGTCTTGCACCGGCGGTGCCACGTTATCCGGGATATCAATTTCGTCGAAAGAAACCGCATCGCCCCGCAAATAGGTTTGCAGATGGCGTAGATAGGTTTCGAACTGCCCGACGCGAGCGGGCGCTCGGCCAAGATGAGCGAGAGCGGAATCGCCGCGCCCAATGCCCAGCACCATCCGCCCGTTGGCAACACGGTTGACGCTGGCGGCCGCCGTCGCAGTTGCCGCCGCCGTGCGCGTGACGGAGTTCGTCACCGCCGTACCGAGACCGATGCTTTCAGTCACCGTCGCCGCCATCGCCAAGGCGATATAAGGATCGCCGGAAAGGTTTTGGGAATCGACGACATAGACGCCATCCCAACCCTTTTCCTCATAGTTGCGCGCGAGCCGCATCAACCCCCGGGGCGATGCCGGGGCGTTCGTCCAAAACTCAACCATGCAAGCCCCGTCTTACTTTCGCTCGATGAGTTGATACATCACACCGTGGCCATCCTTGGGATGGACGAACAGCATTTTGCCCGCTTCGATCAAATGCGCACCGTTGGCTTTCATCTCCGCCGCCGCCTCTTGTAGATCGTCGACACCCAGCGCCACCAAATGAAGGCCCTCGCCGTGCTTAGCCATC
Organism: Alphaproteobacteria bacterium; assembly: GCA_049601975.1. Lineage (GTDB taxonomy): Bacteria > Pseudomonadota > Alphaproteobacteria > UBA8366 > UBA8366 > UBA6544. The sequence goes on from JBMYRC010000157.1 coordinate 8,149, forward strand.
GCATTGCCGATCGCGCCCTCGCCGAGCGGCTCGCAAAGCTCAATAAACCGCCCATCATCGCCCAACGGCAAGATCGCGCGCTTCATGCCGAGCTCGGGAATTTCCTTCGGTTCTTCGCGCCGGTTCATCCCCATCTTGCCTTCGTAATCCTTAAGCCCCTCTTCCAAATCCTTTACCCGCACCACGATATGGTCGATCCATTTGTACATTTGTCGGCTCCCATTATTACGTCTGGTTTAATCTTCTAAATAGAATGTCGCTCGAACCGGTGTTGGGAAAAGCTCTCGAAATAACTTTCATCGCTGTGACGATGCTCACAGACGTTGAGCCGCATCCGAATAAAATGACCAAATTCACCCGGAGACGATGTTTCCGTTGGGGGTAACGATAACTCTCAAGACTCGACAGGGATTAAAATGGCTAAATACCGTGACTATCTTCCGCAAATCGATGGCGATTTTTTCCCACTGATGGTGGGTTGGAGACAACCCTCGTCTTCCATGATGGCATCGATCTTCTGCACTTCGCGGCATTCGACTTAATGAAATCTAAAGACGGCCGGCAACGCCTGCGCGAGTATTTCGATCCGTATATCGATATCGCACGGGAAGCGGGTGCAGGCTTCATACTCGAATCGCCCACCTGGCGCGCGAATACAGATTGGGGTCGGCGATTGGGCTACAGCGCTTCAACTTTGGAAGATGCCAACCGCGACGCCATCACTTTGATGCATGATGTCCGCGACGCCCATGAAGGCAGCCTTCCAATCGTCGTCAGTGGCTGTATCGGCCCACGCGGTGACGGGTACGACTCCGGCGACATCATGTCACCCGTTGAAGCTAAAACCTATCATTCTCCGCAGCTTGAAGCTTTTGCGGATGCCGGAGCGGACATGGTGACGGCGATCACGGCGACGAATATGAACGAAGCGATTGGTATCATTTCCGCAGCCACTAAGGTCAACATGCCGGCCGCC
>JBMYRC010000158.1:0-8923 GCA_049601975.1 Alphaproteobacteria bacterium
GGGCATGGCGCCTTAGTTCCGACAGCGGGCCTATTGTCGGTATTTCTTCGGCGGTTGCGGATTGTTCGCCGGGTTGGTGTCGTGTTTGGTGAGCTTATCCAGTAATCCACTGGCCGCCAGCGGCTGCAGGTCCGCTTCGAGTGGGTCGGCTTTTGCCTGATCGTAGACTTCGTCTCCATCTACATAGAGCGTGAAGGCCTTCAAATATTTCGCTTTTTTCACTGGATCGTCGATGGTGTCCTTCGTCCATTGGTAGAGCGGATACTGATCGATGCCTTCTTTCTCCGCCGCGTCGCAGTATCCCGCAAAGGCGTCGTACTGACAGCTCAGCTCGGCGTTATGCTTTGCGAGGATATCGCCGAGGGGCGCCAGGCTGGCATCGTTCGCATCCCGGCGCGCGGCTGCGGACCGCTCGTCGTCCAGAGTAATCCGAACCTGATATTGCCAATCGTCACTCATGACCGCACCTCTATAAATTTCCTCTACGGTATTTTGGCAGCCGGGCGCGGTTTCGCAACCGGTGCTATGTCTCTTTGCCGCGATTTCTTCGTCAGAGGTCTCGGGAAATTCGTGTTTTCCGGATAGGTCTCTTTCGTACGGGGCGCTGCGCTACATATAAACCAAAGCGACGCGGTGCTGAAATGAAGGGGAATCGGAAATGCCAAATGGCGAGAAAATCGAACGATTTCACATAAGACGGCTATCGATCACGCCGGCGATTTCCCTACCGGAACGTTTGTCGGATGTGAAGGAATTGGAGGTCGTCTTAATTGAAGCATGGGGCGAGAGCGGCCGCGTCGGCTATGGGGATGCGCTTCTAATCCCGGGCGAGACACCTGAGACAATCGAGCAAGCCTGGATGATCGCCTGTAAGCTGGCCGAGGTTAGCGTCGGCATGGCGATGGTGGACGCGATTGATCTCTACGCGCCTTCGCATTCGGTGGCCCCTCATACGGTGACAGCGCTCACGGTGGCGGTAGAGGTAGCAGCTGGCGCATTCATATTCGACACACCGCTTTCTGTGCCGTTGATTGGTGTGCTTGACGCGAGCGACCCGGTAACTTTTGACGATTCGTTGGCGGAAGTCGTGCAAGCGGGATATGACACCGCCCGCTTGACTTTGTCCGGAGACCTCGCTGTCGACCGTGTGGCAATCATACAGGCGCAAAGCGCCTTAGACGGATCGATAGGATTGCGCCTGGATGGAGATCAAGCGTTTACGCCGGAGGATGCTGTCCCATTTGTGCGTTCGCTCGACCCATCGGGAATCGAATGGTTGGCGCAGCCTTGCGTGGCCGGAGACTGGGAAGCTGCCACCGCCGTTAAAGACGTTTCGGAGATCCCGATGGTGGTCTCTGGATTTCTCTATAATACCGAAGATATAGAGATAGCGGCGGCAATGGGTGCGGCGGATATAATTGGCCTCAAGCTCGGTCAAATGGGTGGATTTTCCGCGCTTCAGAGAATGTTGAACACCGCAGGGGAAAATGGTTTGGGTGTTTCTCTCGGCGGGGGATTGCAGAGTGATTTATCGACATTTTGGGAGGCATGCGCCCTTGCGTCACATGCCTCCGTAATCTCCGATCTCACAGGAATTGGCATTGCTCTTGAGCCGTTATTGGCATCGGGAATAACCCGAGCGAACGGTGCGACCTCGATGGAAGTCGACGGACAGCCCGTGCTATCTCTTGACACGTTGGAGCAATGCTGTGTCCAGGAATTCTCGTTTTAGAGCCGCCTACGCTGCAGGGCGGTCGCCGATTTGAGTGCGGTGCATGACCCGACGTTGTCCCGCATCAAAGGCGTCACGGCGGTGCATTACTGTCCGGTTGTCCCAGAACACTACATCGCCGACCTGCCATTGATGATGCCAAATGTGCTCGTTGCGGGTTGTGTACTTCCAGATTTCATCGAGCAACGCTTCTGATTCGTCGACCGGCATTCCCATAATGTATGCGTTTAGACGGCGACCGAGATAGAGGACCTCGCGGCCGCTTTCGGGATGCGTGCGAATGATCGGGTGAATGGCGCCCGGACATTTACTGACATCGATGACTTCATCCATGCCCGCGCGCAGAAAGCCGCCGCTCGTCATACTCGAATCATGTTTAATCGACAGTCCTTCGAGTTTGGCGCGCAAATCCGCCGGCAAGGCGGCGAGCGCCATATACATATTGCAGAAACCGGTATTGCCGCCGTGATCCGGAATTTCCAGCGAATAGAGCGCGCTGCCGATTGGCGGAACATCGACATAGTTCATGTCGCTGTGCCAGATCGCTTCGCCATCGCCAAGGCTTCCGATCGGCACACCGTTCTCTTTGACGTTGGAGATCACCATGATCTCTGGTAGCCCATTGACCGCCTGTTGGCCGTTTTCCTGCGGCGGTGCCAGGTCGAGATCTCCGAAGAGCCGGCTGAAGGCGACCAGTTCTGCATCGCTGATGTTTTGATTTCGAATGAGCACGACGAGATTGTCGATCAGCGCATTACGGATTGACCGGTAGGTATTGCTGTCGACATTCGCAAGGTCGACCCCTCGAATTTCCGCACCCAATGCATCCGAAGCCGGAACGAGTGTGAGATTTCCGTAGCGGGAAGAATCCATCGCCTGTGTGGTTTGAGTTTCCATTGTCCTATCCTCCATGTTCGTTCGTTATTGCCGTGCCGATGTCTTCGGCGGCGGATTGCAATTGAGAGAGTTTCGTGAGAGCGGCGGTTGGCGCCAGACGGGCGACTGGGGCGTGGACCGCGAGCCCTGCAATGATGTTTCCATCGTGTCCGTGTATCGGCACCGCGAGGCCCATCATGCCGGTGGTGTTTTCTTGATCGTTAAGGGCATAACCTTGCCGGCGAATGTTTTTGAGCTCGTCGAGTAGCCGATTGGGGTCGGTGATCGTTTGTTCGGTAAATGTTTGTAGAGGTAGACTTTCCACGAGGCGGCGCCGCGAACGGCTATCGAGGGAGGACAACAGCATTTTACCAATCCCCGTGCAATGCACGGGAACACGGCTGCCGGGTTGCAGTTGCATCCGCAACGGCCAATCGCATTCGACGCGCTCGAGGTAGATGACTTCGGGGCCGTCCAGCATGCCGACATTGCAGGTCTCGCCCAAGGCCCCAACCAGACGCTGGAGAATGGCGCGAACCGTCGCCGTTTGCAGGCTCTGCTCCAAGGTGCGTTCGCTCAATCGCCGTAGCCGTCGACCCGCGGTATATCCTTCGCTACCCGGTGCGCGCTCCAGCAATCCTTCATCGACGAGCTGCCGCACGATTCGATGCACGGTTTGTTTGGGTAGTCCCAACCACATTGCGAGCGCGCCGATGCTAATCGGGCCGGTGCGGTCGATGACCGTTTCCAATACCGTTATCGCTTTTCCCAGGGCGGAACTTGTCTGACCATCGCGGGGCATGAGCCTCTCCTCTGGCGCGAATTATCCAGATCAGCTTACTCGCAACAACAATAATATCAGAAATTAAAAGGAAATCGTCCCAATTTATCTAAAATATGTCAACTTTAAATATTATCTCGACGAATCTGCTCCCGCAGGGCCTCAAGACGTTTCTTAATGCGGGACAGATGCGGATTGGCCGCCAGTGCCAATGTGTATGCCTTGGCAGCGGCTGCGTCATTGCCGAGAACTTCATAGCACATGCCGAGGCCCGCTAGAGCGCCGAAATGCCGAGGCTCCAAGGCCAAGACCTTTTGAATGTCATCGATGGAGGCTTGTATCCGCCCCATCGTATAGAGCACGGTCGCGCGTTTGTTCCATCCTTCGGCAAATCCCGGTTCGTGCTTTACCAGTTGGTCGAAATGATCGAGCGCGATGTCGAGGCGCCGCACTTGCATCGCCAGGATCCCCAGTCGGATCAACTGATTGGAAATACCGTCGCCTGATTCGATCCAGATCGACCAGATCTCTGACGTAATCTCGGAAGCGTCGGCTTTGATGTCAGTGGCATTCAGGCGTTCGAAAAGACCGTCGAGACGGGGGTCCTTTTGGTCAGCCTGAGCCGGTGCGACGATGATCGCCAAGGCGAAGCAGAGTATGAGCAGAACGAATCGCATGTCTGAAGGGTGACGTCTCAGAGTGAGCGGGGCAAATCACAATTGCGTTGGTTGTCGAACTTCGCCAAATTAGTGTTATGACGAGCGGACGATGACAGCGGCGCAACATTTCTCCACCGACCCCACCGATGCACGGCGGTTATTCCTGTCGGCTTGCCTGGATGCCCGGCTTTCGGTGGCGTCTTTTGAGGCGCCACGGTCGAACCGGGACGAGTTGCCGGTCCATATCGATGTCGCCCATGCCGGACAAAGTAACGCGCCGACGGTTATCGTCGTTTGTCCTGGAACACGCATGGCGGAGGGTCTGTGCGCGTCCGGTATCCAAACGTCGCTTCTCCGAACCGGATTGCAGATCGAAATGCCGGGTCCGATTGCCATGGTATTGGTGCATTCGGTAGTGCCGGCTGCATTCGAAGCAGCGGCATGGGACGGTCTGATCGAGCAGATTGCTGTGGAAACCGAATGGGATGACTCGTTGTTGGCAGCGGCGGAAGTCCGCTTCAATGAGGACCGACAGCAAGAGAAGACGGTGACGCCGGAAGATCGCGAACGTCAGCAATGGTGTCGCCAAGTCCTAACGAATGTCGCGGAACGGTTCTTATCGCGAGCCCAACATTTGGTTTTTCTCGACGTGCACACCGGCTCGGGACCTTATGGTGAGGCGGAAGTCGTCTCGTGCCACATGCCGGGATCGCAAGATGAAAAGCGAGCCTTGGAGTTATTTGGTGCCCGTGCAGCCGCGGATGGTGTCGCGATTTCTAATTTTCAGGGGCCGGTTGCACGCGGCCTCGTCTCGTTCTTGCCAGATCGTAAGTCTACCTCGCTGGTCGTCGAATTTGGATGTTATTCGTTGACGACAGTCTTGGATTTGCTGTTGAGCAGACACGAAGCCGCTGCCGCCGGTGGCGAGCGGTTCGACGGATTGTTCTATCCGGACGCGGCTGATTGGCGCGATCTGGTGTGGAAGGGCGCGGCCGAGATACTCCGTCTCGGATTCCGGTCTATCGATCGGACGACATTACGCGCCGAGCGCCCGGCTGAGCCCTAGCGGGGTTTTCACCCCGGTCAGGGCGTCCCCGAACGACTTATTGGTATTGGACAACGAACGATGATCCCAATCGGCTAGGCATTGGCGCACACTCAAATATGGTGAGGCATCCGCCGCTGTCCTGCAGTTCCGGTTCAATTCGCCGATCCCTTGCTTCACCGCCGCGTCGGGCTGCGCGTTGCCCGCATTCTTCCAGGCGGATTGACGCTCCGTCTGATTTGCCGGAAACTTTCTGGACAACTCGTTCATTAGGCGATTGCTCATGTGGACGGCTTTCGCCCGGGCTTCGCCGTTCTCGAAAAAGCGGGCGGCAATATCTCAATGGGGTCCGATGGCGGCATCTAGGCCGGCGCTCACCGGTGCTTCGACGGGCAGCAGGGACGCACAATTCCCGAGCGTTAACCGCAATGTTCCGATATCGAGGGTGGCGATCGCGGCGCGCGGGATTGAGACGCGAACCGAAGTGTATTCTGGATCCGGCCGGAAAGTGAGTCTTTCTCGTCAAGGATCACTTGAGCACCGTCGAGCGTTCGGGCGCTGACTTGGACCGTGTCCTTCGCTGCTTGACGATAAAGGTCGGTTGGTGCGGGAGATCGCCGTTTCTGTTGTAAGCAGAATGCCGACAGATCGACGCTACACTCCACCCTCTTGCAGTGGATAGGAATCAGTTCCGCCGTCGCTACAAGGCCCAGCGCCTGCGGCGGAACGCCCGCTATGGAAGCGGACGCGAGAACGACCCCAGTGATAAGAGAGTTTTCGTTAACTTCAACATGCTACTTCTCCCAGCGAATGAAGTTATTAAGCCAGCTTACATAATTTCCGCACCGGAAGTACAAAATTTCTCTTGCATTCCGCCTCACCGAATAGCATATCGTCGCGTCCCGCACTTGAGCGGGGGAAACCGCTTTAGCTAAGGGGCGGGAATGATGGAAAAAAGCAGCCTCGCAACTGCATTAGATACGCTTCCGGATCTGCCGGAGTCCGATGGTGAGCGCAAATACCTGTTGCGCCATGCTGGGGCCTTCTATGCCGGTCGTCATTTATTGGTCGACCTATGGGATGGCGAGTATTTAAGCGACGCGAATGTCATCGATGCAGCCCTTCGCCGGGGTGCGGAAGAAGCCGGCGCGACATTGCTCCATATTCATCTGCATGAATTCACCAAAAATGGCGGCATTTCCGGTGTTGCCGTGCTCGCGGAATCCCATATCAGCATCCACACTTGGCCCGAATGGAATTATGCCGCGGTGGATGTGTTCATGTGCGGTGAGACGGATCCCATGCGGGCGGCGGAAGTTCTGCGCGAGGCGTTCCATCCAGCGCGAATGGAAATTGCTGATCACTATCGTGGCCGTATCCGCTGATGGACTGGTTCGAGGAAACCCTCCATTCGGGGTTCCGCTCGCGTCTTGGGATCGACCGTATCATCCATGAGACGAAGACCGAACACCAGCATCTCATTATTTTCGACAATCCAGAATTTGGGCGGGTGCTCGCGCTCGACGGCGTGGTGCAAACCACGGAGCGGGAGGAATTCATCTATCACGAAATGCTGGCGCATACACCGATCTTCGCCCATGGCGCGGCGCGTAACATTTTGATCATCGGCGGCGGTGACGGCGGTATGCTGGAAGAAGTCCTCAAACACTGTTCGGTCAAGGCGGCCGTGCAGGTAGAGATAGACGACACTGTCGTCGAGCTGAGCAAGCAACACCTTCGATCGATTTGCGGTGAAGCCTATGAGGACGCGCGCACTGAGGTTGTGATCGCGGACGGTGTGGAATTCGTGAATGACACTGATCGAAAGTTCGACGTCATCATCGTCGATTCAACGGATCCGATCGGCCCGGGAGAAGTGTTATTCGGGCGGCGCTTCTATGGCGGCTGCAAACGCTGCCTCGCAGATGGCGGAATCCTAGTCACGCAGAACGGCGTGCCGTTCGTTCAAGGCGAGGAACTCTCCGGCACTTTGAGCGTCTTCCGCGAATTGTTCGAAAGCGTGACATGCTACCGGGCCAGCGTCCCGGCTTATATCGGTGGCGATATGACGTTCGGGTGGGGCAGCGATGATACCCGATGTGCTGATGTGCCCCTCGATATATTGCGGGAACGCTTCAAAGACTCCATGATCGAAACCAATTATTACACACCGGACGTCCACAGAGGCGCCTTTGCGCTTCCACCCTATATTAGCCGATTGTTTGAGTAGGCTGGTTTCTAACCGACGACACCGCGCACGGTATCGACACTGATCGTCGTCTTCGTTCAATCTGATGCCAGTTTGGCGGTCGCTTTCAGCATTTCTTCTCTGCTTTTCGCTGTCGCCGCGCCGAGTTCGGTTCCCACGAGGACAACTGTCGAATAAGCCGCCTGGATGGTCTTCGCATGCGGATGTTCCGCTCCGCCGCCGCCGCGACCGGAATCCTTCGTCTTATTCTTGTTTCGATTGCCGGGGCTAGTGGAGAACCCAGGTTTCAGCGAGTTTCCAAAACGCATGCCGAGTCCAGTGGGTTTATCTTCTCTGCAGAACATCCGTGTCTTACAGGCTTAGCCTGCCGCTTATTGGTCTTTCCCCGCCTACTATTGTAGAATTTTTTTAAAGGTCGTTTCGTCAATGAATTCTGCGACATTACACGTAATTAGTGGTCTGGTTTTGAAGATCGTCTTCTAAAAAAACATTTACGATCTCATCAAGGTCGGTATCCGCCTTAAAGCCCATCTCCAAGCCGCGCGGCGTCTCGAAACTATTTGCCCAACCGTCGACGATTTCTTGAATGAATGGGTCATGCTCGAATGTGACCAAGGCGCGCGCCGAATTCCCGCCGACTCGCGCCAATGCCTGCATCGATTCCGTGACCGAGCCGGTGATGCCGGGCAAGTTCACGACGCGGTGCGGGCCCCAAGCTTCCGCATCCAGCACTTGCGCATGGCGGAATGATTCGACGACCCGTCGCGGTGACAGCATCCACATTTTACTGTCTTCGGTCACCGGGCAGATGGCTGACTTGCCCGTCAGCGGTTCCCGCATGATGCTGGATGCCCAGGTTGATGCTGCTTTGTTAGGACGCCCGGGGCGGACAACGATGGTCGGCAGACGCAAGGCACGCCCATCGATGAAGCCCTTGCGGCTGTAATCGTCGATCAGGTACTCGCCGATAACCTTGGTTACGCCGTAGGTGGTTTGCGGATTGGGGATCACGGAATCATTAATGACAGCCGGCATATCACCGCCAAAGGCCGCGACGGAACTTGCATAGACAACGCGTGGCGTGTGACTGAGTGCCCGGCAGCGCTCGAGCACAATGCGGGTTCCGTCTAGGTTCACCCGCATGCCGAGGTCGAAATCTTCTTCCGCTTGCGCGCTGACCACGGCGGCTAGGTGGAAAATCGTATCGGTATCTTGGTCGATGAGCGCCTCAATGGTTGCCGCATCGCTGACTTCGCCGGTGACGACGTTTACGCGCTGGTCGTTCGGCAGGGGCGGGTTCGGCTCCACCACGTCGAAGGCTGTAATAGCGGTGATTTCCGCTTTTTCTCCGTTACGATTGATCAATTCCGGTGTCGCCAGCAGGGAATCGATCAGTTTACGGCCGATCATGCCGATACCGCCTGTAATGACGACTTTCATTGGGAGTCTCCTTGAACCAGAAACTGGCTGTTCACGCAGTTTCGAATGGTGCCTTCGGTGAGGTAATTGATGACGGTACGGGCGGCCTTCTCGCGGCAATCGCGGGCACCATCCGGGCTATACCAGGCGGCATGAGGCGTTACGATGACCCGGCCTTCAGTCCACGCCTCGCGGTTTTTCA
>JBMYRC010000159.1:0-8908 GCA_049601975.1 Alphaproteobacteria bacterium
TGTATTTGCGAAATCTTTCGATCTTCATCGGCGTGAGGCTCCTGGTGCGCTATCGCAAAATTGGGCAAGGTTACTACTTAGCTTGTGGTAATTCATAGAGATAACAAACCGTATGCCTTAGGAGGGCAATAGAATGGCCGCAGTCGAGAATGCACGTGGAGGTTATATCTATCTGCCTGCTGGATTTCCGTTTTCTTCCGGCGCGGCGGCGATGTCAGGCTATGAGGTCGTCCAAGCCGTCTTCCGGCGCCCGGTCCCTTGGCGTGATGGCTTCGATGCGATGGTGAAGCTATTTGATGCGGAAGGACGGCCGAAACAGGCGCTCTGTGGCGTTGAATTACGATGCCCCGCGCCGATGACGCCGGATGGTTTCCACGAGTTTAATATCGGCTATCGGAATATTCTCGAAGAGTGGGACATTATCATCGACGGCGTTAATCCGGTAGGACGCACGAATGTCTCACCCGTCCTAAACCCGCCGAGCGAAACTTTGATGTATGGGTTCAGTTATACGGTGGAGAACGCTGACGCACCGGCGACCTTTAGGGGGGCCGGCGGCGGCGAGACAATCGGTGATGGGATCGTCGCCGAAGGAGATATGTCCGAGAACGGTATGCGACAAAAGGCTGCCCGTGTGGTCAAAACCATGCAGGAGCGGCTCAGTGGCCTTGGTATGGAATGGAAGGACGTGACAGGGGTTAACGTCTACACATCGGCGCAGAATGCCGATTGGCTGTCGTCTGAACTCTTACCACGCATGGACGCCGAGGCGATCCACGGCATTCACTGGTACCTGTCCCGGCCACCCATCATCGGTCTTGATTTCGAGATGGATCTGCTCGGCGTGCGTCGAAAAGTTTGGCTGTAGCCGCTACGCCGGGTTCAATTCGTCGATCACGAATCCGTCGGCGGCAGGATATTGCCGAACTAACTTCGCCCGCGCCATGTTTTCATTCATGGCGTCGACCTCGATGAAGTGAACACTGGCCCACTCGTCATCAATTTTCGGATGCGACTCACCGCGCTCGCGTGCGGCTTTCACCTTTACATTATAAATCGCTGCTTCAAACATTGCCATTTTAGCCTCCCCTATCCCCTTTAGAGACTAGAATTCTGCCGTTTATGCGGAGGAAATCAATGTAAAACGTGTCAGTGAAATTTAGGAAAAGCTTACATATGCGAGTACATTGCCTTTCCGGCATGTTGCATTTCCGCCCTTAAGATCGTGCCCGTATCGGATTCCGTGATGAACAGGGTTTTGTTCTCGGGCCCGCCAAAGGCCATATTTGTCATCTTAACGCCTCGGCAGGAGTTTATCCGATAGAGCGGAATGCCTGTCGGTCCGAAGACCCAAATAATGCCGAGACCGACATGAGTGACGTAGAGATTACCCTCATCGTCCAGGCACATACCGTCCGGTCCACCCGGCCCACCAGACAGATTCTGGAAGACGCCGATTTTGTAATAGGGGCCGCCGTCGGGCGGCAGCGGAATATGCCAGACTTGGCAAGCTCGGGTCATGCCAACGAAGAGCATCTTCTCGTTGTGGCTTAAGACCAAGCCGTTCGGACTGACACCGCAATCGATGAGGCATTCTAAGTGGTTGTCTGGTGTGAGCCGAAATACCCGTCCGTCCGGCCGCTGCATGTCGGACTGGCCTTGATCAGTGAAATATAGGTCGCCGTTCGAGGCAAAATGGAGATCGTTGCACCCGCGGAAGGGCTCGGTGCGGATGCGTGTGCGATGTCCCGTAACGTTCCCGCTCGACGGGTCCAGATGCATGATGCCGTTCTTGTAATCGGCGATAAATATCTGGCCGTCATTACGTATTTTTAGACCGTTCGGATTGCCGTCATACTCTGTCGCCACGCTCCATTCTCCGCTCGGTGTGACACGCAGGATTTGCCCGAAGGGGATATTCACTATCCATAGGTTTCCGTCCTTATCGAATGACGGACCTTCAAGGAAGCTATCCGGCATATGGCCGAACTGATTATTTTGTCCCCAGTCGGAATAAGTATCCGGACGGCGGAGGTTGTCGGGCAATTCGAAGGCGACCGTGGTTTCGATCTCCTGGGGTGGTGGGAAGAGGCTCATAAGATGTCCTTTAATCCATATGCGAATACATGACCTTGCCGGTGTCCGGTAATTCAGCGCGTAGGATAGTGCCGGACATGGATTCTGTGATGAACAGGCTCTTATTGTCCGGCCCACCAAAAGCAAGGTTGGTGGTGTTCAGTCCCCGACAGGAGCGAATGCGGTGTTTGGGTTCTCCCATTGGGTCGAAATGCCAAACACTTCCGTTCCCCGCGTGACAGACCAAAAGGCCGCCATCCGCATCGAGCGCCATGCCGTCGGGCCCGCCATGGCCGCCGGATAATTGGAGGAAGATACCGACCTTCGCCGTACCGCCATCATCAAGGAGTGGGACACGCCAGATCTGGTTCGCGCGGGTGACGGCCAAGTAAATGATATCTTCGCTCAGGTTCGGCACGAGGCCGTTCGGGCTCGGCACGGTATTGACGAGGCAATCCAGCTGACCGCCGTCTGGGGAGAGCCGGAACACCCGGCCGCTAGGGTCATGCATTCCGGTCAAGCCCTGATCGGTGAAATACATGTTCCCGAGGGCATCGAACACCAGATCATTGACGCCCTTGAAACTCTCGACCCGCCAGCGCTCGCAATACGGTGTCACGGTGCCGCTGTCCGGATCGAGCTGCAGAATACCGTTTTTGTAATCGGCAATGAAGATGCGGCCGTCCTTATGAATTTTCAGACCGTTTGGTTCGCCGTCGTATTCTGTAATCAGGGTCCATTCCTTATCGGGTGATATACGAAACACGCGACCGAAAGGAATATCGACCACATAGAGATTTCCGTCCCGGTCGAAAGAGGGACCCTCCAGAAAGGAATGCGGGTCATGTCCAAATTTATTGGCGGCAACCCAAGGGGTGCGCACGCTCTCTTTTTTGAACTTGTCCGGTATTTCCGTCCAGACTTCCGTCTTAACGTTTTTTGGCGGCGGATAAAGGCTCATGGGGTAATTCCTCTCTTTTGAAGTGAGCTATCCGGAATGAATGGTGCGACAAGCTGGCTATTTCAGGTTATTCGCTCATATCATTCCTCTATCCGTAATAGCGGCGAGATGAGAGACAAATGCCCGACGAATTCCAGGAAGCCCTAGATAAAATTTTCGCCGCTGATTCCGAGCTTTATGCGGATCGCGGGTTTGCCCGCCGCATCGGCTACGGTAAGAAGCCGGCCTTGCTGATTATCGATCTCGCCAATGCCTGGACACGGGAAGGGCACGCTTTTACCTGCGATGGGATGGACACGATTATTCCGGGCGTCCAAAAGCTGCTGGATGCGGCGCGGGCAAAAGGCATTCCCGTGGTCTACACCACGACTGCCTATGCAGACACGGAAAGTGAAAATTCCGATATGGGTCTTTGGAAAGAGAAGATCCCCGTCGAGGAGTTGAAAATGGGCAGCGATGCCGTTGCCATCGACGACCGCATTGCACCCCTGCCAACCGAACAGGTGATCGTAAAGAAAAAGGCGAGCGCCTTTCACGGCACAAACCTGTCCAGTTACCTGCAGTCCATTGGCGTCGATACGGTAATTGTGACTGGTGTTACCATGTGCGCTTGCGTGCGCCATTCGACGGAAGACGCCATCGCGGAAGGGTTCCGGCCCATCGTCGTGCGCGAGTGCGTCGGTGATCGGATCAGAGGCGCGGTTGAGTGGAACCTGTTCGATATTGATGCGAAATTTGGCGATGTGGAGCCGTTGGATAACGTGCTCGACTATCTGCGCCGCAATGACATTTAGAGGATGACAAGATGACCGTGGAAACACTCGCGATCTTGATGCCGGGCGACATGGGGCACGGCTGTGCCATAGCCTTTCGGGAAAACGGTTTTCGGGTTGTCACCAACCTCTCTGGGCGCAGTGACCGTACTAAGGGCTTGGCCGCGAAAGCGCAGATCGAGGATTTAGGATCGTTCGAGGAAGTGGCGAGGCAGGCTGATCTGATTCTCTCGATCTTGCCGCCTGAGAACGCCATCGAGCAGGGAAGGGTTTTCGCGGATGCGATGGTCGCCGCCGGCAGCACTCCCCCTTATGTCGATTGCAATGCGATTGCGCCCAGCACCACGGAGAAGGTAGGGGCTGAAATTGCGCGGGCCGGTGCGCTTTTTATCGACGGTGGGATTATCGGCAACAATCCGGTGGCGGAGAATGGCGGCACGCGGCTCTATGTCAGTGGCCCCGACACGTCTGTCGTCCATGAATTAGACGGCAAAGGCATGGTCATCCGTAATATTGGCGAGGAAATCGGTCGTGCGTCCGGCATGAAGATGGTCTACGCGAGCTCGACCAAGGGGACATTCTCGCTGCATTCTGCTGTCCTAACCACTGCTCATGCGATGGGATTGACGGAGGATTATTTGGAAGAGTTGCGCCAGAGCCAACCGGCGATGTTAGCGGCGATGGAACGAATGATACCGCGTATTCCTTTGGATGCGGCGCGCTGGTTAGGTGAGATGCACGAGATTTCGGCGACCTTTGCGGATGCTGGCGTCACGCCGAAGTTCCATCAAGGCGCCGCCGATATGATGGCGCTGGCCGATCGTACACCGATCTCGGCGGAAACTCGGGAGACAGTGGATGCAAGCCGGACGCTGCTTCAGGCGCTCGATATGTATGTCGCTGCGCGTGGGGCCGCCAAAGATGCCGCCGATTAAAGGTCTAGCGTCCGCCTAACTTGTGGCTAGCGACATCCATGCGCTTTTTGCATTCCAATTGATTGAGACCGGTTGCGGTGCAGCGGGCCATCAGTCTTTGGGTCTGATCAGTACCGCCGCCGAGCTTATCGGCGATCAATGCGCGGCATTGGTTTTTCTTAATGTTGTTGCGTAGGCAGTGGGCTTTCACTCTGTTCACCATCCGCAAATTAGGCGACTTGAAGGATGCGTTGATTAGTTTCTGGCAGGTTTGCGCATTGCGCCCGGTTAATCGACATTTCGACATCAGCGCCCGGGCATTGTCTAGACCTCTTGTTTGTTTTGCTCTGGTGAAACCTTCGCGGCATGTCTTGGCATCGAGACCGCGCGCCCGGCAGCGCAAGAGAAAGGCTTCCGGTACATTGGCGGAATTCTCCGCCGAATAGGCCACAAGCGGCGCCGTATAACTCGAGGCGGCAAAAACTGCCATCGTCACGGCAATTAGGGTTAAGCTTCTTCGCCAATATAAATTCAGTAAATTCAGCATGTTATTCCTCCTCGTATTCCATCTTTGCCGTCTCCGGCAATCCTCAAAGAGGTAGCGGCGCAAGGGCTGTGCCAGCTATGGCATGAGGTTGGATTTCGCGCTATTTCTGTACTTGAACTGTAATTCGAGTGACCGATGATCCTGACAAGACCCAGAAAAACGCTCGCCGCCTGCTGCGGTATACATGCGGTGCATGACGGTATTTCGGATATTCTCTACGTCTTGCTGCCACTTCTGAAAGAGACGTTTAATCTCTCCTTCGCTGAGATTGGGTTGATCCGGGGGGCGCATAGGGCCGCCTTGGCGATCTTTCAATTACCGGCCGGATTGCTCTCCGAACGGTTGGGTGAGCGCAATCTCTTGGTGCTCGGTACTGCCATTGCCGGACTAGCTTATATCGGACTTGGACTGTCAAGCGGTTTTATCGCCTTGCTGATTTTTCTATTTCTAGTCGGCATGGGAAGCTCGGTTCAGCATCCGCTTAGCGCATCCATTATTTCGACAGCTTATGCCAACGGTCCGCGCCGGGCGGCACTTGGGACCTACGCGTTCGCCGGCGATGTGGGGAAATTCTCGCTGGCGGGAGGGCTTGGATTAATGATCGCCGCCGGCATCGATTGGCGAGGACCGGTCGTCTCGCTCGGTGTATTTACGTTTTTCTCGGCGGTAGTTGTTCTCATAACGCTGGTGGCGGTGAAGGCAGGCGGTAAGCCGGAACATCGCCCGGAGAAAGAGATTAAGGCGAAACCGCCTGGATGGGGGATAAAGGAACCCATCGGGTTTTCCTCACTCCTTGGCATCATGATCGTTGATAACTTTACGCGGAACGGCTTCCTAACCTTTGTCGCGTTTCTCTTGATTGAACGTCATGTCGAGCCGGAATTGGCGGCAATGGCGATCCCCGTCATCTTGTTGGGCGGTATGTGGGGCAAACTCGCTTGTGGATTTTTGGCCGAGCGCTTGGGGATTATCCGAACTGTTATCTTGACCGAGATCGGCACGGCTATCGGCATTGTTGCCATGATCCTTGTCGAAGGGGAGAACGCATTCTTTATCCTGCCGATCCTCGGCGTCGTCCTCAACGGGACGTCGTCCGTCTTGCAAGGTACGATAGGGGATTTGGTGGATAGCGAGCGTCAGTCGCGCGCCTTCGGACTATTCTTTACGCTTAGCGCGGCCTGTGGGATTGCCGCACCGCTGACCTTTGGATTTATGAGCGATATTGTCGGCGTACAATTCACTATGTTTGTGATATCGGGCATCGTCTTTTTGACGTTACCGTTTTGCCTGGTTTTAGGACCGATATTGCGGGACGCCGCCAGTCCGGCGGAATAGGGGAGAGAAGTCATGAAGATCAAATCCGTACGTGCCGATTGGTTGCATGTTCCCATACCTGAACAACAGCAACACACATCCGATTTCGGCAAGACACAGTCCTTTGACAGCACCTTGGTGCGGATCGAGACCGAGGGTGGGCTCGTCGGTTTTGGTGAGGCCAAAGCGGCGGTGGGTAGTGCCGGCACCAATGCGGCGCTTGGTACGATGGTCGAGGAAGAACTCGGACCGCTTCTCGTTGGCGAGGATGCGCGCGATATCTCGCGTCTCTGGGATGTTATGTATAACGGCAGTCGTGCTCACTATGCTATTGATAGAGGACGTGTTTTCCCGGTTTTAGGTCGCCGCGGGCATCTCATTTCGGCGATCAGCGGCATCGATATGGCGCTCTGGGATATCTTGGGAAAATCACTCGGAGAGCCGGTTTGGCGGCTGCTTGGTGGGCGCCGGAAGGATCGCTATCCGGCCTATGCCTCAGGCGGTTGGGCGCCAACTGACCGCATCGTTGCGGAGCTGCAGTCCTTTGTTGATCTCGGTAATTTTAAAGCTGTAAAAATGCGCGTCGGCGCTGGCGACGGGACGCTAGCGCATTCGGTGGCGCGTGTTCGGGCGGCACGTGAGGGATTGGCGGATGACATCGAGATCATGTGCGACGCACACGGGACGTTTAGCGTAGCGGAGGCAAAGCGGTTCTGCCGGGAAGTCGCGGAGTGCAATATTGGCTGGCTCGAGGAGCCCGTGGTCGCCGACGACAAACGTGGCATGGCGGAGGTGCGAGCTTCGACGGATATACCGATCTCCACGGGTGAGAGCGAGTTCACGAGATTTGCCTTTCGCGACCTCGCGGAACTGCGGGCTTGCGATATCTTCCAGCCTGACCTCTCGATTTGTGGAGGCGTTACCGAAGCAATGCGCATTGAAGCCATCGCTAGTGCCTACCAGCTCCGTTATGCGCCGCATCTTTGGGGTGGGGCGCTGACCTTTGCATCCGGATTGCATACGATGGTGGTCGCGTCGACAGGGTTTATCGTTGAATATTCCCTTGGTGCGAACCCGATGTTGCACGAGCTTGCGGTCGAGGATTTCACGATTGTAGATGGAGATCTCGAAATACCGGATCGACCGGGATTGGGTGTGACGGTCGATGAAGATTTCGTGGAGAAATATCGGGTTAAAAATTAGCCCGCCTTTTCCCTTAAGGATTCAACGCCGAAGCTGCGTTTTGGATTAGGGTGAGGGGGCTAGTTGATGAACTAACGTCCAGCGATATCCTTCACGGTGCCCGCCAACCGGGCTGCCTCCGAGATCATCTCCTCGATGAATTCACCGACGGGGCGGACGTCGTGGATCATCCCACCGATCTGTCCCATCGCGGATTGGCGTTTGTCGTCCTTGTCGGTATTGCGGCCACGCACCACGGCTTTTCGGAGCTCTGCCAATTCTTCCTTGCTCGCACCCGATAGGCGGGCGTCTTCGTAGGCTTGTAGCTCGGGCGTCGTCACGCAGCGGACGGTCGAGCCAGTCATGGCTCGGGAGATGATCGTATCCGTCTCGCGCATCTTCAGTAATTGTTCGCGCTCCCAAACGTTCAGGTCGCTTTCCGCCATGGCCATGAAGCGTGTGCCGATCTGCACTCCTTGCGCGCCAAGCGCGAAGGCGGCAAGGAAGCCGCGCGCGTCGCCGATACCGCCCGTCGCGATGACCGGAACTTTCACCGCATCGACGACCATCGGCACCAGCGGCATGGTCGCAATGGTGCCTACATGTCCGCCCGCTTCGGTGCCGGAGGCGACAATAGCGTCAGCCCCTTCGTGCTCCATGCGTTTGGCGAGTTCCACGGTCGGGATGACGGAGACGACTTTAACGCCCGCATCCTTCAGCATCTTTACCGCTTTCTCTCCAGGGTCAGCACGGCCGGTGGTGCAGACTGGAACTCCCGCTTCGATGATGATCCGGGCTCGTGATTCTGTGAAGCCGCGGCCCATGGCGGTGATGTTTACACCAAACGATTTCCCCGTCCGCGCCTTTACGGCATCGATGTCTTCCCAGAGTTTATCTTCCGTGCCGCCAAAGGTGGGAAGTACACCGAGGCCGCCGGCTTCACTGACAGCGGCGACTAATTCAGGTCCGCCGCCACCCTGCATCGCTCCTTGGAGAAGAGGATAGCGGATATTCAGAAGATCGCAGACGACGGTGTGAAACATCGTGTGTTCAGAAGGCGGCTTATTCCGCCGCTCCGGACGCGATTTCGGCGGCGGTTTTATCGGCCCCGATGGCAAGGAGTGCGGTTTGGACGATATGG